>JAFXKG010000010.1 GCA_017531805.1 Clostridia bacterium
ATTGGAAATATTTTGCTTTTAATTATTGCTCAATTACCAATACTTATTACAAATATCTTTTTAGGAATATTGTTTGGAACTATATTTAATGACAAATCAGCACCAGGTATTTGTTCTGTGTTTATAAGTTTAGCTGGAATACTAGGTGGTTGTTGGATGCCAATTGAAACAATGGGTGGTTTTGAATCTTTTTGCAGATTTTTACCATTTTACCCATCAGTTTACATTGGTAGAATTATTACAAATTCAACAAATGCATTAGGAATTACTTATTCTTTTAATAATGTTGCTGGCTTGGGTTTAATTGCTATAGGTCTGTTTATGATTTCTAGCATAATATTGGTCATTATTGCATTTAAGAAAAATATGGTAAGTGATAAATAAAAAATATTATAGTGGCAGTTAGGCGTGTGCTTGTCATATACAAGTGGTGTCGCTTCGCTCCACCAGACAAGCACACGTCTATAAACTAAATTAAAGCAGACAAAAAAGCGAAAGTGTTGGTAAGCATAACACACTTTCGCTTTTTGCTGTTATATATAATGGCTAATTTATTCCATGGTGTACTTGACAAGAGTCTCTAAAATGAGTTTTCTTTTTTGCTGGTTAAGACAGAGAAACGATATTTGTGCTTACGCACTTGTTTTTGCGTTTCTCTGCCTTTTAATATTGTGTTTTCATTTCTTCTCTTGTCAAGTACCTTTCACCGGCATAAAGTAGCCAAGAAAAAAGAGTTAAGACATTACATCCTAACTCTTAATTATTACACTAGTTTCAAAATTGAACGACTAAACTCATCTTTTTTATAATTCTTTTTTCTTAAATATTTTTGCGCTTAAGATGTTGATAACAACTATTAACAAAGCTATAACTGTGATTGTTAAGCCTATATTTGTGCCTGCATAAACTTTTGTTCCTAACAACATGCTAAACAAACTGTTGGTTGACGAATATACTGAACTGCCAAAAAGTGAGTACAAAGATATATGAGAGAAAGGATAAAATGCAAGCCAAGAATTAGGATTTGGTACAAATATAGGTAGGATAAAGTTGACTAGATATACCACCATTACAATCGTTAAAGCCAACAAATCTGATCTTAATAGACAAGAGAGTAGCATGGCAATAGATAGATATATTGACAACTCTAAGATGAAACTTAATAAATAAATTAAAATCATACATAACGGATGTATTGTAACGGCAACACTGCCATTGAAAATTGTAAGTATTTTTAACGAATTAAAGCTATATACAGCACCACCTACACACAAAGCAACAATAGTACTAAAGATTATCATAATTATAGAAAGTAATAATATTGCCAACATTTTGCCAAACAATACATTATTTCTTGATACTGGTCTTATGGCAAAATATCTTAATGAACCTTCTTTCATTTCGCCAGCAATGGTTTGGCACGCTGCCATGATTGCATAAATAATTAAGATGAAAGAAAATAATTTTAAAATAAAATATGCATAATCATAAGCGTTTGTTTCTGTGTTGGAAGATGTGCCAATAGTCAATGGATGAGCATAATCAAAATCTGTTTTGTTATGTTCAAACATATAGTTATATCTAATAGCAAGAGAATTTGCATTGTATTCAGAGGTGTTGCTTAAAAAGGCTAAATCTAATTGTTTTGTAGTTGGAGCAGCTTTAAATGCAGCAGAAATTAACTCGTACTTAACCATTTCAGCAAAAGTTTTTGCTGTAGCAAAATATAGGTTTGCCAAATTTTCAAATTCGGCGATAGAATTAGCATTTTTGTTAACTTCTTCACTTGCTTTTGCTTGGTTGTACATTGCGACAATTTTTGCGTCTATTTCTTGCAACCTAGCTTTTAACACATTTAATTTGGTACCATTGCTGTCAATAGTTATGGTTGTTACAAATTTGCTATTAAGAGTAGGGTAATATAGTTCATTAATGCAGTTTAAAAATGTTTGTTCGTATTTGTTTTTATATTCTTGATATTGAGTAGCAATTTCTTCTCGTGTAACATCGTCATTTTGAAATAATGTTAAGATTTCTTGATAAACAGATGAATATAACTTGTTATTTTCATTGGTTGTTACAATAGCATATGAACCTTGTTTTGAAGAATTAATACCATTTGTGATGGCGTTGTTCAATGTTTTTAAACTATTAATAAGGTTTGGACGCAAAGTCTCTTTGATAGATTGTTCTACACCTACATTATCGTTGTGTGCAGCACTTAAATAATTTCTTAAACTATTGTCATATTCTTCAAGCAGCAATGAGACATTTTTTGAGTGAGAAATTTGTTGACCGTCTTTTTCTACGGTATAAAATTTTACAGATGCTACAGCATCATCCACCATTTTATCATATATCAATTTTTCACCTGAGTTTGAGCTGGCAATATCTAAATATTTGGAATATTTAGTAACAATATCATTGCCACGCAATGTGATATAATTGCTGACATTATCAGTTGGTTTATAAATAAATGCACCAAATGTCAAAATAGTGGCAAGCAAAATAGCAAGGATATATATCCCTGGTTTTGACAACATTTTTTTGATTTCTGCCGAAATAACTTTAAACATAAAACTCCTTAAATAATGCTTGATGAAGGCCTGTCGTTGTTAAGCAAATCAAAATAAATTTCTTCTAAAGATTTTTGAATTTTCTTTATGCCATAAATTTTAACTTTTTTAAAAGTCAAGTATGATATTACTGTTGCTATATTTGTTTCTTTTAAAGGTAAATATATCGAGTTGCCAATCACTTTTGACTTTAACTTATATTTTTTGTTTACCAACATTGCGGCATAGTTAGGGTAATTGCACAATAGTTGTACGCGTTGCTTTGTGCTAACCATAGTTTCAATTTGTTGCATGGTTTTATTTTCAATCAATCTACCATTGCTAATGACGCCTATCGTATCACAAGTTTGTTCAAGCTGAGCCAAATTGTGACTTGAAATAATAATTGCCATATTTTCTTTTTCTGCAAGAACTTTTAAAATGTTTCTGATTTCTACGATGCCATTAGGGTCAAGACCATTGGTAGGTTCGTCAAGAATCAATAGTTTTGGTTTATTCAAAAGAGCTTGAGCAATACCCAAGCGTTGTTTCATACCAAGAGAATAAGTAGAGACTTTGTCATGTATGCGATTTTCCATACCAACAAGTTTTACAATTTTGTCAATGCGTCTTTCGGCTGATTTGCCATAAAATCCTGCAAAAATTTTTAAGTTTTTATAACCTGAAAGATAAGGGTAGAGATGAGGCATCTCTACAACGGCGCCAACATTAGAAATAGCTCTTTTAAAGTTGCGAGAGATGTTATATCCACAAATTTTAACAGTACCCTCTGTAATAGGTATAAGACCTGTTATCATCTTAATCGTAGTTGATTTGCCAGCACCATTAGGACCTACAAATCCAAAAATTTGGCCAGAAAAGATAGAAAAAGATACATTGTTGACAACCTTTTTTTGTCCATAAGCTTTTGTTAAGTTTTGTACACTTAAAACAGGGATCATTTATTCTCCTTTATTTTTTTGTTAATAAAGATTTTGCTAAAAATTAGATCAGCAAATGATGTTAGCCCTAACAAGATAGGAGCATAAAAGTTTTCAAAATTTGTAAAGCTAAATATTTCAGAAATAGCATTGTTTCCCATTGATATATTGATAATTACACAAAGCAACAATATCAACAATTCAAAAGCAAAACATGCAATCAAATGCTTTTTAAAGTCAAATGAGGGTTTTTTATCTTGAAATTTTATTTGATGTTGTTTATAGTGAGAAATATACATTGTTGGATAAAATATCAATAGAACAACGCCCGAGATAAAGAAAGTATAATATAGTGGGCTGGTGCCAGTAAAATTTGTAATTATAGAACAAATTATCAAAAGGCATAGCAAAACAGCACTAGTAGATAAAACCTTAAACAATACATTTTTTGCAGTTTTCTTTGAATTGATCAAAATTGGATCAAGTTTAGGATCAATATAGTCAACATATTGAATATCATCAACCGAAAAGTGGTAGTTGATATTGCTATTAAAATCAAAGTTTTCTGTTATACCTGTTTGTTTTGTTACTTTATTTATGTATTCATTTGGAATAGTAGAAATGGTCTTTGTGAATTCAGACACATTTTCGTTACTAGCAAATTGCTCTTGTTGAGTAATGGTTTCTTCCTTTAAAATGTCAATATTGGTAGAGTTAATTTCTAGTTCAGTTGCATTATCAATAGAACTATTTGCAAACGCTTCACTAGAAGGTATAATATCTTCCCTTAATTCTGGAGTTTGCGTATCTTCTGATGGAGAAATTTGATCAAAAATAGAAAACTCTTTTTCATCCTTTGCGGGTTCACTTTTTAAGTTTTCGTCAGTGGTTTCTATTGCGTCTTCTTCTAAAACATGTTTAAGCAATACCTCAACATTTGGTAGTGTATCGGCTTGTTTTTTGCCGTTTTCTGTTAGTTTATAGTAGTGACGCTTACCACCAATTTCACTATCTAACCAATAAGAAGAAATAAATTTGGTTTTTTCCAATTTTTTAAGAACAGTGTAAAGAGTAGGTTGTTTAATAACAATCTTGCCACTTGATTTATTTTCGATATTTTTGACTAATTCAAAACCATATTTATCGCGTTCTTTTAATTCTAGCAAAATAAAAGGTATTAAATCTGCAGTTTTCATAAATTCCCCTCGTAAATAGATTATATAATAATCTAAGGGCATAAGTCAACAAAAAAACTTGAAAACCAATATAATGATTTTCAAGTTGATATTTAAATTTAAAATTCGTTACGAATAAGACCAACAACTTTACCCAATACTTGACAATTATCAGTAAAGATAGGTAACATGGTATTGTTTTCTGGCTGAAGTCTAAAATAACCATTTTCTTTATAAAATCGTTTTACAGTTGCCTCATTTTCAATCAAGCAAGCAACAATTTCACCGTTATTTGCGATAGATTGCTTGTTTATAACAACATAGTCTCCATCAAAAATGCCGATGTTTATCATACTTTCGCCTTTAACTTTTAGAACAAACAGATTGCTACCTTGAAAAAAATTTTCTGATACAACAATTTTATCCATCAAATTTTCTTCTGCTAAAATAGGTGTACCTGCAGCAATCTCGCCAATAACAGGTAGGGTAATAGAGTTAATATTTTCTCTATCAGTCAATTCGATTGCACGATTTTTATTTTCGCTGCGTGTGATTTTGCCCATTTTTTCAAGCTTTTTTAAATGATAAACAACACTTGAAGTAGAGTCTAATTTTACCTTTTCACATATTTCGCGTATAGTAGGGGGATAGTGTTTATCTTCCATGTAACTAACAATAAAATCATATGTTTGTTGTGTTTTATCCATAATTACTCCTATTGTGATTTTATCACTTAAAAAACGAAATGTCAAACATTTGTTCGACATTTTTAAGTTTTTTGATTTTAAAGTTAAATGTACAATATAAGGTATCTATTTATGTAATAATACACAATATATTTAATCATTATTGTTTAATTTAACTTTGCCATCAACAGATTTTCGAATATCATCGCTGATTGAGGCATAGTGTTTTTTAGTGGTATTTACGTCTTTATGACCTAAAACTTCAGCAACTATGTAAATATCTTTTGTCTCTTTATATAAATTTGTTCCATAGGTTGATCTTAATTTATGTGGAGTGATATTTTTTAAAGGGGTAGCAAGTTTAGCATACTTTTTAACCAAATATTGCATCGCGCGCACCATCATACGCTTGTTTTGACTAGATAAGAATAAGGCTTTTTCTTCTTTAGGGATATTTAAAGTTTCACGATATTGCAAATATTCTTTTAAAATTTGTGATGTTTCCTCACCAAAGTAAAGTATAACTTGATTACCACCTTTACGCGTAACACGGAAGGAATTTAAATTAAAATTAATGTCATCAACATTTAATCCTACACACTCACTAACACGGATACCAGTAGTCAAAAACAAGGAAATAATTGCGTTGTCTCGTGTTTTAAATTTTTCGTTATATTTGCGTTGGTGGTCGCTAAACCCGTTTAATGTATCGCTAAGATATAATAATTCTGCAGTTTCATTTTCTTCTAGATGTACTATAGGTTTTTCGTGCAGTTTGGGAGAGCGAACTTTGCTAGCAACATTTGCCTTTAACATGTCTTTGTTAAAAAAGTACTTAAAAAACGCTCGCAAACTTGAAAGTTTACGCAATTTACCACGCTCCCCATTTGACAAAGTTTTTCCATTATCTTTGTCATAATAAGATAAGTATGCCATATATCTTTCAATTGTTTGAGAGTCAATTTCGTCTATATCAGCGATTATTATATTTTGAATTGTTTTACCATGAAATTTAATCTCATAAGTAACCAAATAATTGAAAAAGGTTTTTAAATCACACGCATAATTAAACCTTGTAAGTGGAGTAGTAGTGTCTTGAATACCTATAAAAAACACACTACAAAATGGTGGCAAATCAACAAGCATGTCATTGAGTTTGCGCATGTATTGAAAGTTTCTATCTAAATAATAATTATTTGACATACAATTATTATATCAAATCTTTGCGTAAAAACAAAATGTTTTAAATTAATATTTCAAAAACAGTCACAAACTAATTGACAAGTTACAATTTCTATGTTAAAATTTTATTAGTTTAATATATCAGAGATAAAGGCTAGCATCTAATGGAAGTAACAGAGAGTTTGCGGTTGGTGAAAGCAAATTACGAAAATTTTATGCGTCTACCTTTTAGATACCTGGTAATGCGGGGCCGATTGCATGGCGCAATTTGCAATATAATGAGTGGTTTATTTATATATTACACTATATATAGATATTCAAAAAAGAGTGGCACAGTGGTAAATATCACCTCTTTATATTATTTTCATGTAAATGGAATAATCATAAGGTGATATTTTTTTATCACCAAAAATAAAAGGAGAGAAATATGATTGATATTAATATCTTAAGAAAAAATCCAGAAATTGTAAGAGAAAACATTAAAAAGAAATTTCAAGACGCAAAACTACCTTTAGTTGATGAAGTTATTGAGCTTGATATCAAAGTTCGTGCACTAAAACAAGAAGTTGATGACCGCAGGGCAAAAAGGAATACTTTATCAAGTCAAATTGGTGCTTTAATGCGTGAAAAACGCGCTGAAGAAGCTCAAGCTATCAAAGCTGAAGTTGTTGCAAACAATGAGCGCATAGCAGAAATTGAAAAGCAAGTTGCAGAACTGGATGCTTTAATAAAACAAAAAATGATGACTATACCTAACATTGTGGCTGACGACGTTCCAGTTGGAAAGGACGACAGCGAAAATGTTGAAATTCAACGTTTTGGCGAAGCTAAAGTTCCTAGCTATGAAATACCTTATAATGCTGATATTTTAAATTCTTTTTGTGGTCTAGATAAGGAAAGTGCCGGAAGGACAAGTGGTAATGGTTTCTATTATTTAATGGGCGATGCGGCTCGTTTGGTATCTGCAATGATATCTTACGCTCGTGATTATATGATAGAGAAAGATTTTATTTATGCAATTCCACCTTTTATGATAAGAAGTGATGTTGTAACTGGTGTTATGAGCTTTGCTGAAATGGATGCTATGATGTATAAAATTGAAGGCGAAGATTTATATCTTATTGGCACAAGTGAACACTCAATGATAGGTAAATTTAAAGATCAAATTTTAAAAGAAAGTGAGTTGCCTGTAACTATGACATCATATTCACCATGTTTTAGAAAGGAAGTTGGTGCTCATGGCATTGAAGAACGTGGTATTTATCGTGTTCACCAATTTGAAAAACAAGAAATGATTGTAATTTGTAAGCCAGAAGATAGTATGCAATGGTACAACAAAATGTGGTCTTATACTGTAGAGATTTTCCGTAATCTTAACATACCTGTACGTCAACTAGAATGTTGTACGGGCGATTTGGCTGATTTAAAAGTTAAATCTTGTGATATAGAAGCTTGGAGCCCACGCCAACAAAAATTCTTTGAAGTAGGTAGTTGTTCAACATTAGGAGACGCACAATCTCGTCGTCTTGGAATTAGGGCAAAAGGGGAAAATGGAACATATTTCCCACATACCTTAAATAACACAGTCTTGGCATCTACAAGAGCGTTGATTGCATTGTTAGAAAACAATTATAACGAAGATGGCTCTGTAACAATACCAGAAGTGCTTCGTCCATATATGGGTGGCAAAACTGTTATTGTACCAAAAAAATAACAATAAAATTATCCAACAATTAAGTTGGATTTTTTTATTTTGGTTTTTTTACGCAAAGATATATTTTGGATTAAAAATGTTCTCATTAAATAGTTTTTTATAATTTATACTAAAATATTGGTTTTTCGTGCATTAATATAAAATTTCGCAAAATCGTAAAACATATTGTATATTGATATTAAAAAAATATTTTGGGAATAATTACAAGATTTTAAAATGCTCTCAGACGCATTTTGAAAATTTTAAATGGACAATTGCTTGTTTAATAATTCATTAGTAAAAACACAAATGAACAAAGTATCATTTAAAAATCACAAAATTGATGTCAGAGCATTTTAAGATTTAGCATACAATGAAAATTTTAATTTTTAATTTTAAAATTTTATAAATCATAAGTTAGAAAATATTTGTTGGACAAATGAGTAAATTATCATTTTAAATTGCAAAAATTGCTGTGAAAGCATTTGTGGATTAATTTGGACATAGTGTGTCGAATAATGTTACATTAAATAATAAGAAATCGTATCGGTGGATAAAAATATTGATTTCCACAGCATTTTTTTATGTTTTTAATTTATCTTTGCGCAAAAGAAGGGTTTTGCGCAAAGATATGGATAGAAATTTTCACACTGCTCTATTTTTATCCACTTATGAGTTTTTTAGTTTTAATGCCTACCCTATATATCTTTAGATATAAAAAATCTATAATGTTTTAGTATTGCTCTAATCCATTATTGATTTTGCTTAACTATTTAGTTATTGCTTTGATGGCATTCATCAAACCAATTTTGCCATGTGTATAAGACAAGCAACCCTGCAAGTATCCAGCATATGGTTCACGCATTGGACCGTCACAACTAAGTTCTATACTGCTACCTTGATTAAAACTTCCGCTTGCCATGATGATAAGATCTGCATAGCCGTCCATTTCACCAGCCTCTAGTGTTGTTGTACTATCAATTGCACTTGCGTGTTGAATTGCCCTAGTAAATTTAACTAGTTTATCCTTGTCGTTAAATTGTATACAACATACGATATCTGAAAAAGTATCTGATAAATTTGGCACTGTTTTTATACCAAGTTTTGAAAGAGTTGCACTTGCAAGAGCAACAAGTTTCATTGCTTGTGCAACAACATGAGGCGACATAAACACCCCTTGGAAGAACGATTTATACCCTAACTCATATGATCCAATATCTACACCCAAAGCAGGACTTGTCATTTTGTATGAAATAAGTTCAATTAACTCACTTTTTCCGGCAATGTAGCCACCTGTTGGAGCTACTCCACCACCCATATTTTTTAGTAAAGAACCAATAACCAAATCTGCACCAACATCAGTTGGTTCGCGTGTTTCGGTGAATTCTCCATAGCAATTATCTATTACTATCCAAACATTGCTAATTTTGCGTATTTCTGCAATTACACGCTCAATTTGAGATATAGTTAAAGCATTTCTAAGTGAATATCCGCGTGAGCGTTGTATATATACAATTTTTGGTTTTATTTGTTTTACAGCAGTAATAACTGCAGGGATATCAAAATCGTTGTTTACTAAATCAACTTGCTTATAATCAATATTATAATCTTTTAAAGAACCCACATTTTTGCCTTCTACCCCAAACAAAATGTTGTTTAGTGTATCGTAAGGCGCACCAGAAATGCAAAGCATTGTATCGTTAGGTCTAAGCAATCCAAAAAGAGATTGACTTATTGCTTCTGTGCCACAACTAATTAACGGACTTACAAAGGCATCTTCTGTGTGAAAAATATCAGCAAAGACTTGTGATATTTTTTCTTTGCCTACATCATTGTGTCCGTAACCACTACTACCTATAAAATGATAAGATTGAATATTATTTTTGTTAAAGGCATTTAGCACTTTTAATTGGTTTTCAAATTCAATGTTTTCAATTTCTTTAAATTTAGGTTCACAATCTTTTTCACATTGTTCAAAAAGATTTAATATTTCATTATCCTTTTCTATCATTTAAAAATTCCTCTATAAATGTTTTGGCCTCCTCTTTTTCAAGTAAGCGAAGGTCTTTTATAATTTTTAAGAAAGTTAATTGCCTTTTGCAATAATTTCTTGTATGCTGTTTGATTAAATCTATAGTTTTATCTAAACTTTGGTTACCTTCAAAATAATCAAACCACTCTTTATACCCTATTGAATTGGTAGACTGAAAATCTCTTGTGGCGCCTTTATGAATAAGATTTTTTACTTCTTGTTCTAACCCAGAGTTTATCATTTTGTCGACACGCTTGTTTATCTTGTCATAAATCACTTCTCTTTCTGCCACAATACCAACTGCGCAAATGTCAAAATCTTTTAAAATAGATTCAACATTTGTGTCTTTTATGCCCAGTTTTTCCATTTCAAGATATCGTATAACGCGTTTTAAATTATTGGGATGCACAGTTTTAGCTTTGTCCGGATTTAATGTATTAAGTTCGTCCCAGACATATTTATTGCCTAAATCTAAAGCCAATTTTTCGTATTTTGCACGGAAATCTAAATCGGCTTTATTTCCGCAAGAATAACCTTCCAACAAAGCCTTTATATACATACCTGTCCCGCCAACAATTATTGGCAATTTGTCTTTATTTAATATTGTATCGATAGCGTTTTTACAATCAACTAAAAACTCACCAACATTATAGGTTTCATTAAAATTTTTAATATCTATCAAGTGATGAGGTATTTCTTGTCTGTAATTAACGCTTACTTTGGCACTGCCAATATCAAGTCCTTTATAAATTTGAACACTGTCAGCAGAGATAATTTCGCCATTATATTTGCGTGCAATATCTAGTGCAAGGTTGCTTTTTCCACTGCCTGTCAAACCTGTAATTATTACTAACTTTTTCATACTATTCTTTTAAACCATTTCTCTATTTGAGACCTTTTGATAACTGTCAAAATAGGACGACCATGCGGACACAACAAAACCGGATGATTTATATCTAGGTTTTTAAGCAATTCTTTTATTTCATACTCACTAAGTTTCATACCCGACTTGACACTGCTTTTACAAGCTTTTTGCATAAGGAAATGAGTGATTTCATTATCCATTTTTGGTTTAATATTTTTCATATCGTGTAGCAAGTCATCAACAAAGTTTTTTAGGTTGATATCTTTTAATTGCATAGGTACAGAATTTATGATAATGCCTTTGTCTCCAAATTCGTCTACATCAAAACCCATATCGCATAATGTAGGCTTTAGTTGCATAACATATTCGATTTCTTGTACTGACAAGTTGTGTACATATGGTACAAGCAAATCTTGCACAACAATTTCTCTATCATGCACCATTTTTACAAATTTGTCGTAATTAAGCCTTTCGTGTCCGGCATGAAAATCTAGCAACAACATGTTATCGCCACGCTCAAGTATAATAAATTCATTAAACAATTCACCAACAATTTTATAATCAGATAAATCAGAAATATTTTGATAAACTTGTTTTTCTGTTTGCTCTTGTGGCATGTCTACCTTTGGCTCATTATTAGGTGTCTGAGATTGAGAAACATCTTTATCAAACATAGTTATAGGTGTAAAACTATCCTGCTTTAAACTGATGTTTGTGTCAAAAGCATTTGTAAATGAGTTTGGAAGAATAGATATTTCGTTCAAAGATGATAAATCAGTTTTAATCAAACTTGTTTCGGTTTGGCTAGAACTTGCATCAACTGCAGTGTCTACGGGATTTATAAATTTGTAAATTGCAGATTTAATTGCAGAATAAACTAAATCGTAAATTTTGCTTGGATTTGAAAATTTTACATTCATTTTGCTTGGATGTACATTTACATCAACATCAATCGTCGGCATATCTAAATTAAAAATATACACAGGGAATTGTCTTGGCATTAAATACTCTTCCATTGCCATGTAGGTTGCTTTAGACACGATATCATCAACAACATATCTAGAGTTTATCATCAATGTTTGATAGGTTGTGTTAGGCTTGCTAAAACCTATTTTAGAAACAAATCCAGTAAGTTTTATATTGCCCAAAGATTTCTCTATTGGCAATAAATTTTGAGTAAATTCACTTCCGTATACACAATATATGGCGTCTGACAAAGTTTTGCCATGTGATTGATATATTGTTTTGCCATCTACAATATATTTAAAATTAACAGAAGGATGAGCTAAAATGTATCTAGCAATTATATTTGTAATTTGATTTTCTTCTTGCTTTGGTTTACGAAGGAATTTGCGTCTTGCAGGTGTGTTAAAGAACAAATTTGATATAGTAAATGTTGTACCATTATCACTTGTGGTAGGTATTAGTTGTCCAAAATCACCACCACGCACATCCAAAGCATACGAACAATCACTAGCTTTGGTTTTGCTTATAACAGAAGTTTGGCTGACATTTGATATACTTGCCAATGCTTCTCCCCTAAAACCAAGAGTTGCAATTTGCTCTAAATCTTCTAAATTTGTTATTTTGCTTGTAGCATGTGGCATAAAAGCTTTATATAAATCGTCTTTATCAATGCCACAGCCGTTATCTTTGACAGATATTAAATCAATACCACCATTTTTAATTTCGATAGTAATTTTATCGGCACCAGCATCTAGTGAGTTGTCTATAAGTTCCTTAACAATGGAAAAAGGACTTTCCACCACTTCGCCAGCAGAAATACGATTTATTATCATACTGTCTAAGATATTAATTGCCATGTGTCTCCTACTTAATAAGTTGTATTAGATAAGATAAAGTGTCAAACGCAACCAAAGGTGTAAGTTTGTTTATGTCTATTTCTTTAAGCATATTGATTATTTGACTATCTTTGCTTGCGCCTTGATTTGATTTGTTGTTTTCAAATTCTATGATAAGTTGTTTTGCCCTATCAATGATTTGATTTGGTAGTCCTGCCAAACTTGCAACTTCGATACCATAACTTTTTGCTATGCTACCACGCATAATTTTACGCAAGAAGACAAGTTTGCCACCAATTTCTTTTATGGAAATGCAAAAGTTTTTTACGCCTTCGTATTTGCCTTCAAGTTGCATAAGTTCGTGATAGTGAGTTGCAAACAATGTTTTAGATTTACAATGAGTTGATAGATACTCTATAACTGCCCATGCAATAGACAATCCATCAAAAGTTGATGTACCCCTACCAACTTCATCCAAGATAAGCAAACTGTTGTTTGTGCAGTTGTGCAAGATATTTGCAACTTCTATCATCTCTACCATAAAAGTTGATTGTCCAACTGCCAAATCATCGCTTGCGCCTATACGCGTAAATATTCTATCCACTATGCAGATATCAGCACTTGTTGCAGGCACAAAACTGCCGATATGTGCAAGATATGTTATTAAAGCAACTTGTCGCATATAAGTTGATTTACCAGCCATATTTGGGCCTGTTAAAATCATTGTGTGTTGATCAGTATTGTTGAGCAGACAGTTGTTTGGTATAAAATCAGTGTTTTTTAGCATTTTTTCAATAACTGGATGTCTGCCATCAACTATGTTGATTTCACCATTGTTTTTTATGTTGGGTTTTACATAATCATTTTCAACAGCAACTGCGCTAAGAGAATATATACAGTCTATTGTTGAAATTGTTGTTGCAATTTGTTGCAAAACATTAATATTGTTTTTAAGTTCAGTTTTTAATTGATCAAATATCAATTCTTCAAGTTTTAAGGCAGATTCTGTAGCATTTAAAACATCATCTTCAAAGCGTTTTAACTCCTCTGTAATGTATCTTTCATTGTTAGAGATTGTTTGCTTTCTTACATAATTAAACGGCACAAGGTCTGCATTAAGTTTGCTTACTTCGATATAATATCCAAACACACGATTGTAACCAATTTTAAGCGTTTTTATGCCTGTTTTTTCTCTTTCAGTTGCTTGCATTTGCAAGATAAACTCTTCTGTATTCTTTTTAATGTCTCTAAATCTGTCCAATTCTACATTGACGCCTGCGTTGATATAACCGCCTTCTTTTAAAGTGATTGGAGCCTTGTCAGAAATGGTAGACAACAATAAATTAGTTAAATTTGAAGTGTCTGTCAAACTGTTTGCTAGTTCAATCAAATTTGTGTTACCTGTTGATAGTAACACACTTTTTACTTGTGGCACTTGTTTTAAAGAACAAGCAAGAGAATAACAATCTCTTGGATGTACACTGCCATAAGAAACTTTACCAACAATCCTTTCAATATCTTGAATTGGATCTAAAGATGACCTTAGCATTTCACGTAGCATTGCATTGTTTACTAAAGTTTCTACCATATTTAAACGCCTGTCTATTTGTTGTTTGCTTTGTAGCGGTTGCCTTATCCAGTTTCGCAATAATCTTGCACCGCCAGAAGTTTGTGTTTGATCCAACACCCAAAGCAAACTGCCGCGTTTTGTGCCATCACGCATTGTTTGCTCTATTTCTAGATTTCTGCGTGTATTTGCGTCAACATACATAAATTGATTATCAATCAACATTTTTGGCATTTTTAGATGCGTTAAATCTCTTTTTTGAGTTTCGTTAAAATACTCTAACAATGCGCCTACTGCAATTATGCAGTCAGATTTGTCAAAGTCGTAACCCTTTAAACCTTTTAAGTTATATTGATGCAAAATATTTTTTTCTGCATTAGATAACGAAAAAGCCCAATCATAAAACCTATCAAATCTATAGGCAGTATTGCCTTGACAACATGATAGAGACTTTGAAAATAGATATGCATCTTCGTTACAAATGATTTCTGCAGGATTTACTCTAATGATTTGGTCACTAATGTAAGTATCTAAATTTTCTCCAGTGTATGACGATACATTAAACTCACCAGTAGAAATATCACTATAAGCATAAGATATTGTGTTTTTAGTTTTATATATACACATTATATATGAATTACAATTATCTTTTAGCATTGAAGTGTCAATGACAGTACCTGGCGTAATAATACGCACAACTTCTCGTTGCATAACTTTGTTGACCATTTTGTCGGTTTGCTCACAAATTGCAACCTTATAGCCTTTTTCAAGCAACTTTTGAGCATAACCTTCGTATGCGTGATGCGGTACGCCACACATTGGTATTCTTTGACCTTCAATACCACAATCTTTGCCTGTAAGTGTAATATCAAGTTCTCTAGAGCAAATTTCGGCGTCTTCTTCAAACATTTCATAAAAATCGCCCAAACGATAAAATAAAATACAGTCCTTATATTGCTCTTTTGTGGCATGATATTGTTGCACCATTGGCGAAAGTTCGTTTTTAGGTTTCTTTTTCTTTGGTTCTTGGTTATTCATCAATTACTCCTGATAATTTATGGTTGCGTATATCTTCCACCTTAACTTTTGTAAAATAGTTTTCGTTATTATATTTGTAGTTAGGTATATATATTTCTCTACCACCATCGGTAACACCTACTGCCACACCATTTATGTGTTTGATTAGGCAATCAAATCTTTTTTTGATGAACTTTTTAAGTTGTTCTTTTTGGATAATTTTTTGAAGTCTTAACAACTTGTTTACGCGTATATTTTTGATGTCTTCATCCACTTGATCTTCAAATGTTGCAGCTGGCGTGCCTGTGCGTTTTGAGTACATAAACGCAAATACTTGATCATATTTAACCTTTTTTATCAATTTCATTGTTTGGTTAAAGTCTTTTTCTGTCTCACCTGGGAAACCAACGATAATGTCAGTCGATAAAGCAATATTAGGTACCGCGCGTTTGATTTTTTTGATAATAGACATATAGTGTTTTATATCGTAATGTCTGTTCATCCTTTGCAATATGCGTGAAGAACCTGATTGCACTGGCAAATGTAATGCTTTTGCAACTTTATGTTCTTCCTTCATAACCTTGATTAAATCGTCGCCAAAATCCATTGGGTGTGAAGTCATAAATTTGATTTTAAAGTCGCCTTCAATTTTGCAAAGATTTTTTAACAACTCGCTAAAAGAAGTTTTTTCTTTAAGATCCTTGCCATAAGAGTTTACATTTTGTCCAAGCAATGTGATGTACTTGTAACCATGATTTTGAACAAGGTCTTTAACTTCTTTATATATTTCTTCTGGAGTTCTGCTCATTTCCCTGCCACGAACATAAGGTACTATACAATATGTACAAAATTTGTTGCATCCGTAAATAATATTAACATATGCATTTGTTTTGTCGTCACGTATACAATAATCTGGGTCCATTGTCGCGATAGGTTTTTCTATGATATCATACACTCTTTCTTTAGTTTTTGATAATTCAATCAAATATTGCGCAAGTGCATTAATATTATGAGTTCCGATGATGATATCAACAAAAGGCAAGCGTTTTTTCAAATCATATTTGCCATTTTTTTGTTGAGGCATACATCCGCACACAACAATGACTTTTGATGGATTTTTTTCTTTGACTTTTTTTAAAGCCATGACATTGTTATATGCTCTATCTTCTGCGCCTTCTCTAATACAACAAGTGTTAAAAACAACAACATCTGCTGTTTCAGGATTATCTATTTCTTCCATACCAAGAGAGTGCAAAATACCACGAATCTTTTCTGATTCGTGTACATTCATTTGACAACCATATGTAACTACATGGTACTTTTTACCTACATAACTATTCATAATAGTTATATTATAATATAAAAACCAACATATTTCAACTAAAAATTGAATTTTTACTGATTAAATTAACATTTTTGACAAATAATAAAATAATGTCTGCAAAGCATAATAAAGCAAAAAAAATATTTTTAGTTATAAGTATGTTTGTTTGCATATTGTTTGTTTCTTTTGCTGTTTTTGTGACAGTTGTATATAACAAATATGACTTAGATATAGAAAAACTTACAAGCACTAATAACGGTATTATGGTGTACTCTGCCTCTGGCATTGATAATACGCTTTACAACACTAATCGATCTATAGTAGAAATCGAAACACTGCCTAATTATGTAACTCAGGCTTTTGTGGATATAGAAGATAAGCGATTTTACGATCATAATGGCTATGATATCAAAAGGATTGCAAAGGCATCTTTAGTAAACCTGACTACAAAATCAAAGTCTCAAGGAGCGTCTACCATAAGTCAGCAACTTATCAAAAATGCTTTGCTAAACAATAAAAAAACATATACAAGAAAGATTAAAGAAGTTGTCCTTGCAATAAAGTTAGAAAAAAAATTTAGCAAACAAGAAATTTTAGAAATGTACTTAAATACAATCTATTTTGGTTCTAATGCTTATGGTATAGAAAATGCTAGTCAAACATATTTTAACAAAAGTGCTAAAGATTTAACATTAAATGAAGCTTGTTGTTTGGCAGGTATTATTAAATCTCCTGCAAAGTTTTCACCTAAATTAAATTATCAAAACTCCATAAACAGAAAAAATTTAGTTGCAGCAAGCATGCTAGAAGCAAAAAGCATCACACAACAACAATATAATGAAATTTTAAGTTCCCCTATAATTTTAAACTCAAACAACAATGTTGACCATAGTTATGAAGAAGAAGCGATTTACGAAGCGTGCAAATTGTTAAATTTGACTGAAAGAGAATTGATAAATAAAAACTACTCTATTGTTACACACAAAGATGATGATTTACAAATGGAAGTTATAAAAGCAAATAATGAGGTATTAGAATCTAATAAAAATAACACAAACAGCAATTTAGATAGTCTTTCTGTAGTGGTTGATAACAACGGTTGCGTCAAAGCATATTATGCTAACAGTAACTATAATTTACACAATTTAACAAGGCAAACAGCATCAACTTTAAAACCATTTGCAGTGTATTTGCCATGTTTGTCACACAACATATTGACACCTGCAACAACTATTTTAGATGAAGAAATAAACTATAATGGCTTTGAACCTAACAATGCGGATAACAAATATCATGGATATGTTTCTACAAGGCAAGCAATATCAGAGTCGCTCAATATACCAGCGGTTAAAGCACTTGACTATGTTGGTTTGCAAAAAGCCTACAAAGTGTTGCAAGATTTTGATATAAATATAGCAAATGCTGATTTAAACTTATCACTAGCTTTGGGAGCAACAAAAAATGGCGTTAAGGTTATGGAAATGTTACAAGCATACTCTACTTTGGCAAATATGGGTGTTTATAAACCTATAAGTTTTATAGATAAAATTTTGGATAGCAATGGCAAAATAGTTTATAAACACGAAGATTATATAGAAACAGTTTTTGATAGTAAAGATTGTTATCTTATGACAGATATGTTAAAAGATACTGCAAAAACTGGTACAGCAAAGAGATTTAATGATTTAAACTTGCCTATTGCAAGCAAAACTGGTACCGCCACCAACAATAATGGACAAAACACAGATTTATATAATATTGCCTACTCTAGTCAGCACACGCTTTTGACATGGATTGCTGATATTAAGACTAATCACTTACCAAGCAGTTTACATAGTTCGGTACAGCCAACAATAATAAATAAAGATATACTCTCTTATCTTTATAAAAATGTAACATTACCTGATTTTGACATACCAACAGGTATACAAAAAATGCCTTATGATATCTTAGAATTGGAAAACAATCATAGGATTGTATCTCCTACCACAAATATACAAAGATATATCGCATATGATTATTTTAAAACAGATTATCCACCAGAAGTAATTATTCCTTATGATATAACAAATTTAAAAGTGACTATAGATAAGTTTGGCGCAAATATATGTTTTGATGCGCAAAAAAATATAAACTACAAGTTATGTAAGATAACTAATGGTACAAAAAAGATTTTGTTAGATATCAAAGAAAAACAAGAGACATTATCATTAATTGATAACGATATTTTCGGCTTTGAAAATATTGAATATTATATTGAAGATATAGATGGTAATATTATTTCAAATTGCGTAAATATACGACCTAAAGACTATTTAGTTGATTTGTTAAATAATCAAATACTAAAAGGGAAGAAAAAATGGTATGTTTAATTATCAATAAGTTTAATTACTTTATCTCTATAAGATTTACTTTGTTTAGATTGTATTGTAAAGATTGAAAGACTGCAATCAATATCCAGATCTAAGCTATCAAGCAGATAATAGCTATTGCAAATAATATTAGTATTAGGACAGAGTTCTTTGAATATATTTTCCACCAGTTCATAATGAGTACACCCTAATACTAATTTTTTTAATTTTGAAAGATTGTCTTTGTTTATCATTGCTTGTATGTCTTTTTTCATCTTTTTGGTATTAAATAAATGCTTTTCTATCCTTTTTGCAAGTGTATTGTCTGCAATCACATTTTTAGTATTTAATAGCTTTTTAGTTGCAGGAGTAGCTAGATAAGTACCGTTGCTGTCAAACTTCATTTTAACAATATAAGGGTCTTTATTGTCTTTTAACACGCAAGACGCCGTGTTGCATGCAACTATAACTATATCTGCTTTATATTCTTGCCTTAACATAGTTATAATGTCATTAAGGCGTTTTTTTAAAAACTCAAAAGATTTATTACCATAAGGCATATACAAGTTGTCAGAAAAATATATGTAATTGCCTGCATTGTATTTTTTTATCAAAGCTTTTAATATACTTACACCACCGATACCGCTGTCTATTATCGCAATGGTTGGATTATGTAATTTTTGCATATATTTTATTTATGATATTCTTGTAAATTTGTTTATCAACAAAATATGCAAAGTTTGTAAAAAAAATGCCAAAACTACTTGCATTTTGGTTTTTTCTTTGCTATACTTAAATACGTATTGGAGGTTTTGTATGGCTAATATTAAATCAGCTAAGAAACGTATTGATGTTATTGACAGACAAACTATGGAAAATAAATCTTACAAAACAAAAATTGCAACTTTTGTTAAGAAATATAAAACAGCTGTTGATAATGGTGAAAAGGAAAGCGCAACAAAATTGCTTTCTGAAACATTTTCTTTGATTGATTCTGCTGTTTCTAAGGGCATTATGCAAAAAGCAACTGCAAACAGAAAAAAAGCAAGATTAAGTCTTTATGGCAATAAATAATAATTAAAAAAGGCGGAGTTTATACTCTGCTTTTTTTATATCATATCTATGATTTGCCTATTTGTTTTTAGCCATCTTTCTATTGTTTTATATTCTGGATATATTGATTTGACCAATTTCCAAAAATTTGTACTATGATTTTTTACTTTGGTGTGGCAAAGTTCGTGTATCACAATATATTCAACAACTGGAATAGGACAAAGAGCCAATCTGTAAGTAAAATTAAGACGGTTTTGACCACTGCAAGATCCCCAACAAGTTTTTGCACTTGTAATAGAAATACTCTTATATTCAAATTTGAACATTTGTGAATATTTGTTTGCCAAATCTGTGCAAACCTTTTTTAAATTGTTTTTTAAAAATCTTGTTACACTTACCTTGACATTTGTGTTAGGTATATAAATATAATCATCTTTTATTGCTACCCTTCCATTAGGTTTTGTTCTTACAATATATTTTTTGCCAAAGTATATAAATGTTGAGTTGTCTGTTAAATCAAGCGGTTTTATTGCGTTTTGTTTTATCTCTTGTTGTTTTTTTTCAATCCAATCTGACTTTTGTTTGATAAAAGCGAATATTTCTCGGTCAGGGCATTTTAAAGGTGCTCGGACAATTAGTTGCCCTTGCCTATCTATAATTAACGCAATAGAGCGCCTTTTAACTCTTTTAATAACTGCAGGGATATAATTAGCCATTAAAACACCAACTCATATAATGCATTGCTTGCAGTAATATTGCCAGATTTAATTTTGTAGTCCAATTCTACATATTTTTGATATAAAGATAGGTAATATTTAATTCCATTTTTTGCTATGGCTTGACGCGACATCTTTATTGCATATGGTTTAAGATTAAGTATAGTAGACAGTTCTAAATCATCTTTACTTAAAGCAATATACTGCATGCGTCTAAAATATTTGCCCATATATGCAAATATTTCGTTCATAGATTGAGATTTTGACATTTCGTGTAACACTTTTTGATATTTAGTATAATCTTTGCTATCAATAGCATTTGTAAGCATAAAAATAACATACTCAGTAGTGTCAGCAATCAAATTTGTTGCAGTTGTTATGTCAACTACTTTAGTGTCATGTGCGTAAGCTGATAGTTTTGCAAGTTCGTTTACAATTTTTGCCATATTCATATCGCAGGCATCAATAATATAATCTAATGCTTGTTCCTGAACTGAAACACCATTTTTTGCAAAGTAATTTAAAATATACTTGGTTATGTCTTCTCTATCAAGTTTAGAGCAATCAATAACTTCTCCTACAGTAAGTTTATCTGCATTTAAGCACAAAACTATCAACTGATTATCAGAAAAATCAAAAGTGTTCAATATTTTTACAATGTCTTGGTTAGGTTTTTCTAAAACTACAAGTCTATAATCGTTGCCAATTGGCAAAGTCATCAAATGGGACACAACTTCATCAGGTTTAAGTTTTTCTGCATCAAGTTTTATGTAATTAAACTCCTCCAAATCTTTGATTACGGCAGATTTTAGATTTAAAACTGCCTGACGCAAAAGAAAAAGATCATCACCTTTAGCGTTGTAAACATTTTCTATTTTAGATTTTAAACTTTTACTAAACTCGACAAACTTCATGACTGTATTATAGCAAAAATCCTATCAAAATTGCAAGTGTTGGCAGAGATATTATTATTTTATTACGGTGTCTTGCTGTACAAATTCTGCTCATTATCAAAATCAAAGCAAAATATATTGGTATAACAATAAAATGCATACTTGTAGTAGACAAGTTCGCAAACTTTAAATTGCCTAACACTGTAGCACAAAGATTGATAAAATCAAATATGTAGTCTACTGGTGGCAAAATTTTGGTTACAAATGGTAAAAATAGCGAAACGATTGACACTACAAACACAATTGTAAAACCAAAAGTGAATATTGGTATCAACAAGATATTTGCTATAAGTGAAATTATATTTAAAGTTTTAAAATAATATGCCATGATAAACATCAAAGACACCATTGTGGCACAACTGATTGCAAAACTATCAGCAATCAATTTGGGCATATGTATTTTTTGCAAGGCAATACTTATTGGTTTGTAAAGTAAAGTTATGCCCAGCACACAAGAAAAACTCATCAAAAAACCAATATCAAAAATTACAAGTGAATTTACCACAAATAATATCATACCTGCCAACGATATTGCAGACAAACTATCGTATTCTTTACGCAATGTTGAAGATAATAACAAAACGATAGACATAATGGAGGCTCTTATTATAGATGTAGCAAATCCGCAAAGGTATGTATAAAATATTAAAAACAACGAAACAATGGCAATTTTAACCCATGGATTTACCCTTTTTAATACCCAACATAAAATTGCAACAATTATGCCTACATGTAAACCAGAAACCGCTAATAAATGTGCTACACCTGATAATTTGTAAGCGCTATATTGTTCTGTTGACAATAATTCTTTATCGCCAAACAATGCAGAATATGCTATCTCTACATTTTCGTTTGTTAATTCACCATTTAAGTTTTGTTTTATTTGCGATTTAATTTTTTCTGCAAAGGTATTGTCAGTTTTTAGATATGTAACATTTTGCATATTTACAACCGCAGTATATCTTAGATTGTTTGCATATGCATTTGCATCAGGCGTATCATGATAAAACAAATCAGTTTTGTTAAATCTTTCTGGCTTAAATTTTATAACGCTACCAATATGAATATTTTCAAACAAACCATCATTATCGTATAAATAAACCGTTATGTTGCCATCTATGGTTTTATCATCAAATGTACAATTGTCAGCTCGTAATACAACTCTTTGATTTTCTGCCTTTGATACGGAATACACTCTAGCCTGGATTGTTGTAGGGACAAATTCTACTTTTTTGTTAAAACTATACACTGCTAAACTATAACCTGATATTGCAATTATAAAAGTTGCAAGCGGTATAATAAAATATTTAATTTTGCGTTTTAATATTGCAACTGTAATTACAATACCAAATGTTAAAGCCGCCGTTATACTAGCAACTATTGTATATTGCGTTGAATAATATGCAAAAAGAGTTCCCATCATTAAAAATAGGAAAATCAAAAATAAAGGTCTAAAATTAAACCATCTTCCCTTCATGTAAAAGATTATAGCATAAAATTTATAATTTTTTAAGCAAATACTTGAAAAACTAAATTATTTATGATAATATAATCAAGCATTTAGCATGCCCTTATAGTCTAGAGGTTAGGACACGACCCTCTCACGGTTGAGACCGGGGTTCGATTCCCCGTAGGGGTACCAAAAATAAATTTTCCGCATAGGCGGAATTTTTTAACCATTTTCATTTATAAAAGGCGAAAACTATGAAACATGAAGCAACTATTAACAAAATTACACAATATGAAATAGCAATGATTGATAATAATATATCAACTGTTGATTTTTCAAAATATATGTCAAAAATTCAAACCTTGCGTGAACAATTATATTATTCACTTATCTCCAAAGCAGAAAAAAATGCTACATTTAGGGATGTGCTAATAGAAGATGCTTTGCGCTTTATTTTGTTGGAAGAAAAAATCTTGTGCAAGGATATTTCTAATGTGCAATTTTATACTTTTTTGAAAAAAATTGAAGAGACATACCAAAACTTGCAAGAATTGGATCAAAATAATATCCTTCTAAACGCAATTACAACTCGCCTGAACAATGTAATATCATTTTTGCGCAATACAAACAATGAAAGAATTGCTGATATTTATTCTCTTTTAAACCAAATTAGAGAATTAAAAGAACAAGAAATTTAATTTTAAATATAAAAATAAAAAGTTTATGAATTGTCATAAACTTTTTTTTATAAATTGTTTTAATTAATTTTTATTTAAATATTTATCTATTTCTGGATATTTTTTGATTATGCGCTCGTATCTATGCTTTTTAATAACACCATCTATGATTAAATAAATACCTGTAATTAATACTAAACAGCCTGCCACAATACCAATAATGCCATTGTATAGTGCTGTGTTGCCAGAATGCGGTATAACTGACAAAATTGCGATTTGAGTTAATACCAAGTTGTTAAATGCCGTTGCAAAATTGGTTAATTTATATTGTTTAATAAGCATTGTTTTACCCTTTGCCCTAATTACACCCCACATAGACATTGAAATGCTGTAAAACGCAAAACATGCAATGGCAATGGCGATAATCAAGTTGTATTTTGTGTTTGAAGGGAAATAAATCTGGAATATAGAATATACTATATAACAAATACTAGATATAGATAACACTGCACCGCCCTGGATGTATGAGAAAATGTCTTTTACGCTATCTTTGTTGCGCCAAAGACCGCTTGAGCAATTATTTTTAACATAGCCTATGCACAAACCATATAATGCAATGGCAATAAGGAACCAAGATTTAAATACAATACCAACAACAATTTTAAACACAAAATAAAACAAGTTTTTTAAAAAAGCCAACTTGCCATAAACAATAATTTTTTTCCTTTCAGGGATTTGTCTGTATTTTTTTATTAATCTAAACACTTTCATGATTATAACATAAAAATAAAAAATTTCAAGATGATATATAAAAAAACAAAACGCTTTTAAATTATATATGGTTAATAAATTTAAATGATTATATCAAAAAATGATATTTTATGTCTATTAAATTGAATAAAATGTAAAATTTTAGATAAAAAATATCCCAAACGGGATATTTTAAATTAATATTGTTTACCAAAATATACTCTGTAACGACTTGGTTTGCCACAATAAATGCATTTATGTGTGTCATCGTAAGAGTGAATTACACGAGTTTTGATTGTTGTATTTTGTTTGATTTCGTCTTCGCAATCCATTTCTCCACAATGGTAAGATAAAGTTACTTTCTTGTCGTTGATGGCATTAACCATTTTGTTATAATCGTCAGTTTTTACAATGGCAGCATTAAAGTTTTCTTCTGCTTGTTTTAACATATTTGCTTGTATTTCGTTAAGCAAATTTTGTACTTCTTCTACTATATTACTTAAAGATAATTGTACTTTTTCGTGTGTATCACGGCGAACAGCGGTTGCAACACCATTTTCGATATCTCTTGGACCAATTTCAAGACGAAGTGGCACGCCCTTCATTTCATATTCATTAAACTTCCAGCCAGGAGTGTTGTTAGAATTGTCAAGTTTTACTCTTATATCTTGGTTTTCTAAAAGAGATTTTACTTCTTCACACTTTTCAATTACGCCTTCTTTTTTGCTTGCAATAGGTATTATAACTGTTTGTATAGGTGCAACATTTGGTGGCATTCTAAGTCCGCGTTCGTCACCATGAACCATAACCAATGCACCAATCAAACGAGTACTTACACCCCAACTTGTAGAGTAACCATACTCTAAAACACCTTCTTTGTTTAAAAACTTGATGTTGCTTGCTTTTGCAAAATTTTGTCCTAAATTGTGAGTTGTGCCCGCTTGTAAACACTTGCCGTCTTTCATAATAGCTTCCATACCATAAGTTGCTAAAGCACCAGCAAATTTTTCTCTTTCTGTTTTCCTGCCTGTTAATGTTGGTATTGCCAAAAGATTACGCAAACAATCACTATAAACTTTAAGCATAACTTGAGTGTCGCGTTCTGCATCTTCTGGTGTGGCTTGTACAGTATGACCTTCTTGCCATAAAAATTCGCTTGTTCTTAAAAAAGGACGAGTTGTTTTTTCCCATCTTACAACATTACACCATTGATTCATAGCCATAGGCAAATCACGGTATGATTTTATCCATTTAGAATACATATCACAAATGATAGTTTCGCTTGTTGGACGGACAATAAGTTTTTCGTTAAGTTCCTCACCACCAGCGTATGTAACAACAGCAACTTCAGGCGCAAAACCTTCTACGTGCTCTGCTTCTTTCTTTAAAAAACTTTCTGGTATAAGCATAGGGAAATATGCATTTTGTACACCTTGTTTTTTAAATTCTTTATCCAAATATTTTTGTATGTTTTCCCAAACGGCATATCCATATGGCTTAATAACCATAGTACCTTTAACTGGACCATAGTCTACCATATCAGTTTTTAAAATCACATCAGTGTACCATTGAGCAAATTCTGTTTGCATATCTGCTAGTTCTGTAACAAATTGTTTTTCTTTATCCATCGTTTTCTTCCTTTTCTGAAAATTCTTTCTTAACCATTATAATCTTTCCTTTGGCTTTTTCCAACTCTTTTAAGCATTGTTTTGCCAATTTACAGCCTTCTTCATAGAGTTTTAAGCATTCGTCTAGGTTGGAACCTTCTTCAATCATTTTTGATATTTCTTCCAATCTTTTTATATCTTGTTCTATCATACTTTCTCCTTTTGATTTATTGTTGCCATAAATTTGGCATCTTTTGTTATAATTTTAATTTTATCCCCAACAAAAGTATTGTCAGCATTTATTATTTGATTGTCCTTTGTAGCATATGCATACCCTGATGACAACAATTTTATTGGATTAAGCTTATCTAGTGTGTTTATTGAAATATTTACACGATATATAGAGTTATTTATAATGTTTTCTAAATTAGAATCACATATACGCATCAAGTCGTTAATATGTAAAATTTCGTCATTTACAACTTCTTTAATATCCTTTTCTATCTCTAAGGTAAGCAAATTTGCCTTGTTATACAAATCAAGGACATAATTGTCTATTAATTTGCTTAAATCAGTAATTTTATCTTTAATATAGCGTTTTAGTTCTTGCAAATCAAATGTAACAAGTTCTGCTGCTGCACTTGGTGTTGGTGCACGCAAATCTGATACGAAATCTAAAATTGTAAAGTCTGTTTCGTGCCCTACTGCACTAATAAGCGGTTTATTGCAAATATATGCGACACGAGCAAGTTCCTCATTATTAAACGGGGCCAAATCTTCAATACTTCCGCCACCACGCGCGACAATGATTACATCTACATCAGTCATGTTGTCAAAGTAGGTTATGCCTTGTATTACATCATTTACAGCAAATTTGCCCTGTACTTGTGCGTCATAAACATAAATTTCAAGGTTTGGATTGCGTCTGCCAGTAACATTTTTAATATCTTGCAACACTGCACCAGTTTTGCTAGTAACAACACCTATAGATTTAATATATCTAGGTATTGGAATTTTATTTATATCGTCAAACAGACCTTCTTTGGATAATTTTTCTTTCAACTGTAAAAACTGTTGATATAATTCACCTTGTCCGCATTGCTCGATATTTAAGGCATTAAGTGTTAATTTGCCACCTTTTGGATAGTATTTTATGTTGCCACGACATTGCACCATATCGCCAATTTTGAAGTCTTGTTTTGCATTAAATTGCACACAAGAAAGCAAATTGTCATTATCCTTTAATGTAAAGTAAGCAATATTTCTTGTTATAGAAAAACTAGACAACTCTCCTGTTACAATTATATCTTCTAATATGATTTCGTTGTCTATTAAATCTTTAATTAACCTGTTTATTTGACTTACTGAAAATATTTTCATTATTTTACTATGCTAGCTAAAAAACCATTTATAAATTTTGGACTTTTGTCTGTAGAATATTTTTTTGCAAGTTCTACGGCTTCGTTAATAACAACTTCTTTAGGATTTTCTTTAAGATAATTAAGTTCGATTATAGCAAGCACTAAGATTGCTAAGTCAACTTTATATAATCTATCTATTGTGTATCCTTTTAAGTTAGAAGATATTGTTTCATTAATTTCGTTATAAAATTGTGCAAAGCATTTTAAAATTTTGTTAGTAAACTCCAAATCCTTTGTGTCTGCATTTTCTAGTGTATCTTCATCTGAATTGTTAAAGAACTTAGAATATATTGTTTTAAAAGCTAGTTCTCTGGCATCTGTCCTTTTCATGTTTTCTCCTTTCAAGACAAAAATTCTCTCTTATATTAGAGAGAAATTTTTTCTGCGTCCATTACGTGTACATTGATTGCTTTGATATGTAATGGCAATAATGATGTTATGCTATTTTTTACATTTTGTTGGATGTGGTATACTACTTCGTTAACTTCGCAACCAGGGTCTACAACAATATAGATATCAATCAATATGCCAAGTTTTGTATATTTAATCTTTACGCCTTTGCCAATGTTACGATTAAACAAACTTCTAAGAGATAATCTTTTTGATTTATAAACATCTTTTACCCCTTCGATTTCTTTTGCAGCAAGGCTTACGATAGAAACCACCATGTTTTTATTAATATATGTGTTATTTACACTTTCTTTAATTTGTGCCATATTTATCCCTCTGGCAATTATTATAACACATTAAAATTAATTTAGCAATTATTCTGAAGGAATAATAATAATTTTATCTATCTCTACACCAAGTTGTTCTGTAACTACAGTGGTGATTTGTGCAACTTCTGTTGATGTAAGTTCTGCACTCTTTACAAAAATGTTTACATTAGAACTAGAACTTGTTACAATAGCGTCTTCAAAACCCTTACCTCTTATAATACCTTCTGTAACCAACTCTTTTTCCATTTGGGCAATTAATGCATTTTTGTTTTGTTCTGCTTCTTGTTTTGCCTCTTGACTTGAAGATGCGCTAGCAATTATACTATCGTAGAATTGGATTTCTTGTGTTCTTGTTGCTTCTCTTTCTGTTCTGTAGGTTGTATAAAAATTTGCAGAAGTTGTTGTTGCACTAGTTTGTGCTGTCATCCCGCTTGATAAAGAACTGTTTAATGCTACATTTACATAACCTGTAACCAAAAGCAATGCAATCATAACTGATAAAATAACTATTTTCTTTTTCTTTGATAAAGTTTTCATAATCCCTCCTAATCACTTGATAAAATCTCTATGTTTCCATTTGTAACGTCAATTACTGCTTCTATTGCGTGCAGTACTTTCATGCGTGCGCTTGTGTCTTTGACACCGTTTGCTGTAACAATTACTCCTTTGATATTTGGGAAATGGTTTAGGTTGATTTTAGAATCAGACACTTGAGCTTGTCCCATATCAAGAGTAATCATTACTTTGACATTTGTAATGCCTCCTATGTTTGTTAAAATCTCTTCTAAATTGTGTTCTAAATCATCAACATATGCTGTTATTGTAAGTTCTTTTGTGGTGGTATCTTTTGTTGTTTTGCTTGCATTATCTGACTTAAAGTTAGATAGATAAATCAAAGCAAGTATTACAATAAATAATATTGCAACATACACTTCAATATGCTTAATTTTTTTAAGTTTTTCTAACCATTTAAAAGAAAATCTTTTTTCTTTATCACTCATTAAACACAATCTCCTCTGCTGTCAAGTTTGTATGTTTTGCAATAACATTTATTATGTATTCATACCTATTTATATGCTGCTTGTCCGCATCTATTGACAAGTAATTTAAATTTACATTGCAAGAATTATAAACTAATTGGTCTTCAGATGATGAATAAATAATAATTATGTCGACATTTTTAAATCCATTTTCTTCTAGTTCTTTTTCTATGTTACTTTCTATCCCTTTTATTTTTGAATTGTTGATATAGTTTAATAATTTTTCGCTTACTTCGTAATCTTTATATGTAAAATTAAAATCGTGATGCTGGTTAAAAAATTTGATAATAGGATTAATTATAACTGCAACCACAAAAATACCATAAATGCTTTTGATATACTTATTTATTGTACCAGAAGGCACAATAATATCTATAATAATACCTGCAACCACAATGCCTAAAATACTTAAAATATACGCTGTCATCACACCACCACATTAGACGTGGTCATCACAAGACCAATAGAAATTAAATACATAAAACCAATGGCAATTATACAACTTGATAGCATTGTTACAGATTTGGATGTTGATGATAAAAAGTTTGATGTCTTGTTGTTGCCCATTGGTTGCAATATGGCTGAAACAAGTTTAAGCATAAGGCTAAATATTACAATCTCGATAATTGGCGATAATATAGTTGTTATAATCATTAATGCTCCAACCAATCCTAAAGAATTTTTTATCAAAATTGTGCTAGACAAGATTAAGTCCATACCATCTGATAAATAACCGCCCATTACAGGCACATAACTTTTTATAGTGTATTTTGTGGTTCTAATACTTAAACTATCAAATTTACCAGCAGAAATGCCTTGCAAAGTAAATACTGCAAAAAACAATGTAAACACTATGCCCACACACCATTTAAACAAACTTGATAAAAAACTGTTAAATTTATCAAGTTTTATGTTGTCTGAAAGACCAGAAATTATCCCAAACACAAAACTCAACATGAATAGTGGCAACACTAAATATTTAAAGAAATCTGCCACATATGTAGACAATATGGCAACAACTGGCTGAAAGACACTTGCGCTTGCACCAGCACCAATTCCAACCATCATGGTTAAAAGTATCGGGAACAATATATTCATTTGCGAAACCATGCCATTTATTGCCGTATCCGTGGTTTTACTTAAGCCTGAAATCATACCCGTCATCAGTATCACGACCGCTAAAAAGCACACTAAATGAATTAAATTGTTTGTAGATTTTTCATTAAACTTGCTTTTTACACCACTTAAAAGGTTGCTTATTACTCCTATTGCAATAATTAAAGATAAAAGTGGCAAATACCTTACAATTTCTTCTACAATACCGGACAACAACCCTGCAAACACTGAAGAATATGATACAGCACTTTCGCCAGATATGATTGAATATACTTTTGATTTTACATTGTCAATGGCAAAAATATTTGTATCATTGTTTTGAAATTCAGACACTATTTGATTAAGACTAGAAAAATCTATTTGATTTAATTCTTCAAGTATGGTTGAATTTAAGTCATTGGCTATTTGTATTTCAGTTTGTGAGGCACAAAAAGTTTCTAGCGGGGATAATATACTAAAAAGTGCTATCATTATAACAAGCAAAATAACTAATTTTTTGTTATATGTTTTACTTTGTTTTATCATAACAGAGCTACCACCATATCAATTACAGTTGTAATAATTGGCAAAGATATCATTAAGATAATAAGTTTTGCAGCAAACAAAATTTTGTCCGCTACACTGCTTGCACCGGCATCTGCACAAATGTTTGCACCAAATTCTGCAATGTAGCCAATGGCAACTATCTTTAACAATGGTGTCAAAAGTGCTGTATCCACGCCTGTTTTTTGAAATATGCCATAAAAGGATGATGTTATATTGCCTATAGCGTCAACAATCATTATGATAATCAATATACTACCAACGATAGAAATTATCATAGCGATTTCTGGTTTTGCTTGCTTAACAAGCATATGCGCAAATACTGTAACTAAAGCAACTGCAACAATTTTTAATAATTCGGACATGGACGACACCTAAAAAATAAACAAAGTTTTTACAGTGTCAAACAACTCTTGCACCAAATTTATCACCATAAGCAAACTAACCACTAATCCAGCCAATGTGGTAATGGATGCGATTTCTTCTTTGCCGCAATACTTTAAAATTTGGTTTACAATTGAAGTGATAAGTCCAATGCCTGCAAGTTTAAAGATTATTTCCATGTCAACCTCCTTAAATTAATATAATTGCCAGTCCAATAGCAAACAGCAATGATAACTTTAATATCATTGGACATAGTTTGTTTTTGTCTTCTTGTGCTTTTGCTAATTTGTTGTCTATTTCCAATAAAAATGTATCTAATTGTTTTATTTCGTTTTTTGCATCATGTTTGCCTATGTTTTTGATTATGTTTTCAAGTTCTGTGGCTTCTGATTGCTCTAAAACCTTTATTTTATTTAGGTTTATTATATCGGTAGACAAATAATCTTCATATGCTAAAACAAATTGCTTAAAATATTTTTTGCCCTGTGTATTTTTTAAAAAGTCTGTTATTTTTTCTTGTTTAAACGATAAATTAAGTTTAAATTGATTTAAAAAACTTTTAAGATTTGAATAAAAATCAAATTTATCTTTATATTGTTCACTGACACCCATTGCAATCAGCATAATTACGCAAATTAAGACAATAATTAAAAACCATTTCATATCTACCTACAATAAATGCAATTTAGTTTTTCGTCATATATATTTGTTAAAGTCCCAACTCCTTCCGTATCAGACAAAACTACAAACCTATTAAAAAACTTTTGATTTAAAACATTTTCAAAACCCGATTTGTTGCGCAATTCTTTAATGTCTTTTGCGTGAATTGAGGCAATTACATTTACACCAGAATTCATTGCTTCTAACAAACAATCCAGGTCTTTTTCAAGGTCAATTTCATCGGTTACAATAATATCTGGTCGCATACTGCGTATACCATTTTTAAAGGCAAACTTTTTGCTACAATTTGAATATATATCACAAAACCCACCTAAATTTATCATTGGTTCACTATCAATGACCGAGCAGATTTCAGTTCTTTCGTCTGCAATAAGTACATTTTTTGACAAATTATTCTGAGACATTTGATAAACTAAATCACGCAAAAAGGTTGTTTTGCCCCTTCCTGGCGCTGATATAATAAGCGTATTATAAACTTCATTGTCAATTATTAAGTATGGATATGCTGATAGACTGCAATTTTTAATAATATGAGGGATTCTAATATTTACAGATTGGAACTCTTTAATTGTTATAATATTGTTGTTATCCGACACCACATTGCCACAAATACCAACTCTAATGCCTTTTGGCAATGTTAGATATCCATTGATTATGCTATCATTAAAGGCATATATGGAGTTTTCGCTTGCACGCCTTATAAAGTTTTCTATCATCACTTTATTTGCTACAATGTAATCTCCTTTATCATTTTTTAAATAATATTTTTTGTTTTTAATTACAACAATTAATTTTGCATTTGTGCGCATGCGTATTTCATTAATATCATCAAAATTAAAGGTTTTTTTTATTAAATGATAAATTTCAGGATCCAAATAATCTTTTAACATACTTAAAAATATTTAAAATTGGCGTTTAAAATGCACAAAAAAAATCAATACCACAATAGTATCGATTTTTCGTCTTTTTAATTGATTTTATATAAAAATTTGCAAAACTAAGTTAGACAAAATCTTACACTCTTTCCATATATTCGCCAGTACGAGTATCAATTCTTACTCTTTCACCTTCGTTTACAAACAATGGAACTTGGATAACATAACCTGTTTCCAAAGTTGCAGGTTTGCCACCAGTTTTGACTGTATCACCACGAACACCTGGTTCTGTTTTTGCGATTGTAAGTTCAACAAACATAGGTGGTTCAACATTAATTGGTGTGCCATTGTAAAATTGAATTTGGCAGTTTGTATTTTCAACTACAAAGTTTAAAGCATCTTTTACGCTATCATAGTTGAACGGAATTTGATCATAAGTTTCATTATCCATGAAATAGTATAATCCACCTTCGTTGTAAAGGTACATCATTTCTTTTCTTTCGATAGAAATGTCGTTTATTTTTTCACTCGGATTGTAAGTTCTTTCAATAACTTTACCTGTTAAAACGCTTTTAAGAGTTGTTCTAACAAAAGCTGCACCTTTACCTGGTTTTACATGTTGAAAGTCAACAACCAAATATAGGCTTGGTTTTTTAGGGTCTGTTGATGTGCCGTCGTCAAAGATGACACCTTTTCTAATATCTCCTGCTGTAATCATATATTTCTCCTTTATTTATCTGATCATATTATATCATATATTTTAATGTTTGCCAATTAATTATCCTAAAAATAGCGACATTTTGGCTTTAAAATTTGTAATTTTAACTAATGCAACGGTGTCAGATTGAGCATTTATTTTATATGTTCCATCTGGCATATCAATAAACAATGTTTGTCCGTTCAATATCTTTGATAAATTGATATCATCAAGATTTAATGTTGTATATCCTAACAATTCATCAACGGTAAGCAATTTATCGAAAATATTGTTTTTGTCAATTTCTTCAATGTTATGACAGTCTTTTAGTGTAAATTTGTCAACACTCTCTCTAACAAGACTTGTCATTGTGGCTAAAGAGTTTAATTTATAAGCGATGTCTCGTCCTACAGAACGAATATACGTGCCACTACCGCACTTGATTTGAATTTTTAAAACATTATTTTTAAAATTGATAATCTCAAGATTATGGATTTTTACTTTTTTACTTTTCAATTCAAACTCAATACCTTGTCTTGCCATATCGTATGCACGTTTACCATCAATAGATTTTGCACTATATTTAGGTGGTATTTGGTCATATTCTCCAATAAAATAAGGCATAATTTGTTTGATATCTTCAATATTAGGGATTATGTCTGTTTTATCTGTAATTTGACCTGTAGAGTCTAAAGTGTCAGTTTCGTATCCAAATTCAAATGTTGCTAAATAAGTTTTAGTTTTTTCTTGCATCAGGTCAAACAACTTGGTTGCTTTGCCAATGGTAACCATCAATACACCTGTTGCCATAGGATCAAGTGTGCCCAAATGACCAACTTTAAGTGGTTTTACCATGTGTTTTATTTTGTTTACAACATCAAAACTTGTCCAACCTGCTGGTTTGTTGATTAAAATTATACCTTTATTCTTCATCATCATCTTCTTGTGTTGAATAAGTAATATTCTTTAAAATGTTGTCAATTTTGCTAAAATATTCTTCCGAAGTATCAAGTCTGAAATCAAGTCTTGGTGTTATTCTAAGTTTAATACGCTTAGATAATTCTCCACGAATAAAACCAGCTGCACCTTTTATGCGTGCAATCACTTCGTCTGAAGATGTTTCTCCAAAAGAAGTGATATACACGCGTGCATTTGCCAAATCTGGTGTAATATCAACACTACTTACACTAATTATTGCGTTTATTTGCGGGTCTCTAAGTTCGTGGTCAATGATGTATGCAAGTTGATCTCTGATTTCAGCATTGATCCTTTCTAGTCTTACATTTTTCATTATTCTTCTATCCTTTTAAGAGTATAGCACTCGATTCTATCTCCTGCTTGAATTTCGTCAAATGGAGTTTTGATACCACATTCTCTATCCTTGCCAACTTCTTTAACATCGTCTTTTACAACTTTTAATGATTTAATTTCTGTTGTAGCAATAATTTCGTCTCCGCGATAAATTCTAACATGTTCGCCACGAACAATTTTACCATCTCTAACCATACAGCCTGCAACAATACCTGCATTTGATAATTTGAATACTGCAAGACATTCTGCTCTGCCTAAGTAAACTTCTTCGTATTTTGGTTCTTTCATACCCTTAACAACGCGTTCGATTTCGTCTAGTAATTCATAGATGATTTTGTAAGAATATATTTTCATTTTCATGCGTTCTGCAAGGGTTTTAACTTTGCTGTCTTGACCAATGTTAAAGGCAATTAACATAGCGTTTGATGCATTTGCAAGGATTAGGTCACTTTCACTGATTGCGCCTACACCACTATGCAAGATATTGATTTTAACTTCGTCATTAACAAGTTTCATAACTGATGCCTTGATTGCTTCAAGAGATCCATGAACATCTGTTTTAAGTACAATATTAAGTATTTTCATATCCTTTTCGCTTGTTTTTTGCATTAAGTCTTCCAGCGTATTACCACCACTGCCTTTGATAAGTTCTTCTTTTTGTTTTGCTTTTCTTTCTTCTACAATTTGTTTAGAAAGTTTTTCATCAACGGCTGTAAATGTTTCGCCTGCATTTGGTACTTCATTAAAGCCAAGTACTGTAACTGGCATTGAAGGTGTAGCAACTTTAACTTGTTTGTTGTTTTCGTCTATCATTGCCTTGATTTTACATATAGAAGTACCTGACACTATTGTGTCGCCAATATGCAATGAACCATCGCGCACAATCAAAGACGCAATAGCACCTTTACCTTTATCAAGTCTTGCTTCTAACAATGTACCCATAGCAGGGATATTTGGATTTGCTTTTAAATCTTGAACATCTGCAATAAGCAAGATTGTTTCAAGCAATTTGTCAATGCCTTCACCAGTGTGAGCAGATATTTTACAAATAATTGCGTCTCCGCCCCAAGCTTCTGGCAATACGTTGTGTTCTGCAAGTTGTTGCATAACTCTATCTGGATCTGCTTGTAATTTATCCATTTTGTTGATTGCAACAATCATAGGGATGTTTGCAGATTTGATGTGATTGATAGCTTCTACTGTTTGTGGCATAATGCCGTCATCTGCTGCAACAATCAAGATTGCAATATCAGTAACAGACGCACCACGAGCACGCATTGCTGTAAATGCCTCGTGTCCTGGTGTATCAATAAATGTAATTGATTTGTTTTCTACTTGTACTTTGTATGCACCAATAGCTTGAGTGATACCGCCCGCTTCTGCAGTTGTAACTTTTGTTTTTCTTATATAGTCCAATAAACTTGTTTTACCATGGTCAACGTGACCCATGACAGTAACTATTGGCGGACGAGTAACAGCATCTGCCTCATCATAAGAGCGAAGATTTGTTTGTAGATCAAGCAATTTTTCTTCACTTGTTTTGTCAAGTTTTTGTTGCAATTCTATGCCCATATCAGACATTACCAACTCTGCAGTACCAAAATCTATTGTTGAGTTGATTGTAACCATCATGCCTAACAACATAAACTTTTTGATAATTTCACTGACAGGTTTGCCACTTGCTTCTGACAAGATTTTGATTGTAATGTTGTCTGTTGTAATAATTGCTGGACCTTGTGGACGCTCTACTACTTGTACAGGAGTATCTTTCTTTTTGGTCCTTAATTTACGGTTTAAAATTCTATCTTCGTTTCCGTCTTCAATCATGCCACGTTTAAGAAGATCACGCTTTGAGTATTGACGCTTCTCTTCGTATCTTTCACCATCTTTCTTTTTGTTAGCAAATGATCTTGTAGGACTTGCCGTAATGATAGGCTGTGCATAGTTGATTGCAGGACGCTTGTTTTGATTATCCTTATTAAATGGTGGTTTTTGGCCTGGTTTAAAGTTTGGATTTTGTCTAAAGCCATTTTGTCCTTGATTAGGACGATTTTGATATGGTTGGCCAGGTCGATTGTTTTGATTAAATGGTCTGCGTTGTCCATTTTGATTGTTATAGGCACCATTTTGATTGTTGCGGTAATTTGCATTTTGGAATTTGTTGTTAGGATTGTTATTTCTATTATTATAGTTGTTGCGGAAATTGTTTTGTTGTTGTATATTTTGTGTCTTATTTGGACGATCAACAAAAGGTTTTTGAGCAACTTGTTCCTTAGGTTGTACAGGAGTAGTATCAACTTTTGGTTTTTCTGCAACTTCTGTTTTTGTTACAACTTCAACATCAGGTTTTACTGCTTTTGCCTTAGTTTCTTCAAGCAAAAGAGAGACTTCCTTATCCTTTGCAGATCTAGTAAGTCCAGTCATCTCAGTTTTAAGATGATAAAACTTTTCGGCAAGATTTATTATCACCTTGTCTTTAACCATTGATTGTAGTTGTTTTATTGCTCTGTTAAATTCTTGATTTTTGATTTCGTTAGCCAATATTGATTTCTCCTTATAATTTACTTTGCTCTATAATCGCGTTGCCAAGACTTTCGTCCGTGATGGCAATAATTTTTAAATCATTAATATGTGTCATATCTTGCAAATTTTCTACAAGTATCAGTGCACAACCTTGTTTGCTAGCCACATTTGTTGCCAAATCCTTAAGATTTTGACTAGCAGTTGCATCTAGAAGTATGCACATCATCTTTTGAGTTGTTCGTTTGATTAATGATTGACCTATAACTACTTTTTTTGCTTTTATTGCAAACCCTACATAACTTTTAATTTTGTTCATATTCTCCTAACTTTACATACAACTCGCTGTCAATATTTGTTTTAAAAGCACGATTAAAAGCTCTCTTTTTTATTGCTAAATTAATACAATCTTTGTTTAGACAAACATATGCACCACGACCACCTAATTTTTGTTTTTTATCAATGATATATTCATTGTCTATCTTTGCTACTCTAAGCAACTCTGATTGTTGTTTTGGTTCGCGACAGGCTACGCATCTACGCTCTTTTTTTGTATGCATTGAGTCTCCTAATTATTAGTCGATATCATCAAAGAAGTCATCATCCAAAATGATATTTGCTGTGCTTGCACTAACAACATCATTTGATTTGTTTTCAACTTGTTGTGCGCTTGTTGGTTTAACATCAATTTTATATCCAGTAAGTTTAGCTGCAAGTCTAACATTGTGGCCACCTTTACCAATTGCAAGTGAAAGTTTGTTTTCTGGCACCAAAACGTTTGCAATGCCTGCTGCTGTGTCAACTGTAATTTCATTTACTTCTGCTGGACTAAGTGCTGCAACAATGAAATCTGCAGGATTTTCACTATGGTTGATTATATCGATTTTTTCTCCGTTTAATTCGTTAATTACAGAATTGATACGCGCACCTTTGTTACCGATGCAAGCACCAACTGCATCAAGATTTGGAACAGAAGTACTAACAGCAATTTTTGTTCTAAGACCAGCCTCTCTTGCGATACCAACGATAGAAACATCGCCATTGTTAAGTTCTGGAACTTCCATTTCAAGCAATAATCTTACAAAATTTGGATGAGTACGAGTAACTTGTACAACTGCTCCACGGAAATCGTCTTTAATATGACGAACATAAACTTTAACTCTATCGCCCGGACGCATGTTGTCGTTAGGCAACAAATCTTTTTTTGTTAGCAAGCCTTCAAGTGTTGTGCCACCAATTTCAAGATAAACATTATCAACATCGATACGCTTTACATTAGCAACAATCAACTTGCCTTCTTTTTCTGCAATGTCTTTAAAGATAGATTGTTTTTCAATTTCTTTAATTTTTTGAGTGATAACTTGTTTTGCAGTTTGAACAGCAATGCGGTTAAAGTCTTTTGTGCTTTCTTCTTGCATCACTTGGTCACCAACTTTATATGACTTTTTGATTTCTTTAGCTTCTGCAAGACTAATTTCCTTTTCTTCGTCTTCAACATCTTCAACTACTGTTCTGTAAGAATAGATTTTGATTGTGTTTTTTTCTGGATTAAGTTTAACTTGAGCATTGCGTGCCATACCGCTGTTTTTCTTATATGCTGCTGTCATTGCTTGCTCTAATGCTGCAATGAACACTTCTTCACTGATGCCTCTTTCTGCTTCTAAATCTTTTAATGCTTGGAAAAAATCTTTGTTTATCATTTTTTACTTCTCCTTAAAATTCTATATACGGCGTAATATATGCTACGTCTGCGCGTTTAATTGCAAAGTTTTGGTCATTTAAACTAAACATAAATTCATCTTCGTTGCTGTTAATTAAGATTGCAACAAATTCCTTTTTGTCGTCAACTTTATGATATAGTTTAACATTTACTTTTTTGCCTTCGTACTTTTTAAATTGCCAATCAAACTTAAGCGGTTTGTCAAGACCATAAGATGAAATGTCTAAATAATATGGTTGATTGCCTGTTGGATCAAGTTCTTCCAACTTATCGTCAATCAAGTGGTTGACTGCAACGCAATCATCAATTGTAATGCCACCTTCTTTATCTATATAAATTATTAGGTGCATGCCATCATTTTTTTTGACATATTCTACATCAACAAGTTTAACGTCATTAACAAATAGTGGTTTGATACCTTCAAATACTATTTCTGAAACTTTCATAAACAAATACTCCTTTATTTGATTGTAATTTAAAACTGAAGATTTTTTAAGTTTCCTTTTTAAAATTAATTAGGAGTGGCTGGGCCACTCCTAGTAATCTATTGTATTATAACACAGAAATTACAATTAATCAATACTTTTTACATTAATTTTATAAAAACTTTTGCTGTTGCTGTTGCATCATGTATTGCTCTGTGTGCGTTGTCTAATACTATGTTAAGTGCTTCCACCACGGTGCCTAACTTATAGTTTTTTAGTCCTGGCAGTTTGCGTTTTGCAATTTCTATAGTATCCATGTTTATGTGGTCAAAATTATAAGACAATTTTTTGGCAACTGCATGGATAAAAGAGATATCAAACGATATGTTGTGCGCAACCATAGTTGAACCATGACAAAACTTGAAAAAATCTGGCAACACATAATTAATTGTTGGTGCTTCTGCCACCATATTATCATCAATACCAGTAAGTTCAGTGATTTCTTTTGGTATTTTTTTGCTTGGTTTTACAAATGTAGAGAAAGTTTCTTCTATCCTACCGTTTACTACTTTACATGCTCCAATTTCGATAATTTCTTCCTTATTTGCTTCTAGTCCAGTTGTTTCTAAGTCAAAAACGACATAAGAGCCTTCAATAACTTTATCTTCATCATCAAAAAGTTGGCTTTGTTCATAGTCTACAAACTTTTGCGGAAAAATTGTGTGATATTCTTCATTAACCTGCTTAAAAACTGATTTAATTTCTTCTCTTTTATATTTACACCTTGCGATTGATTGTGCAGTAAAGTTTAGCCTACCGTTAAAGTCTCTAAATGAACCAAAACAGCAAACTGGCATGCCTACTTCAATTAAATCTCCCTTAATTTCATCATGCTGTTTAGGGAAAATTGAACAATACATAACTTTATTATCATTTTTAATACTGAAGTTGTAAAATGTTCGGTTTATTTCTTTGCTTTCACCATTTTTTGTAATTGTCCTTTTATAAGACTTTTTTTGACAAGATGTAACATCTCCACAGATTACAACATTTTCTAAAACTGAGTTGACTTTTGTATAATCAATTGCGAGAGTATATTCATTTTTGCCAATTATGTCTGCAATTTCTGATAGTTCATATACTGTTTTTTCTTCTGCTTCTTTTATGCTTGCCATAAGTTCCATATTGCTTTCGATTGAATTGCGTGCTTCAATTTCGTCCTCTTTCTTTGCAAATTCAACTTTAAAATCGGCAAAAAAACTATCTTTAAGTTTGTTTGATATAAGGTCTTCTCTATTTAAAGATTTGGCATATTCGTAACTAGAAGGTGCAAGTTTAAGTGTAACTGTCACAATCATATCTGTTATGTCAACTGCAACATCGTCATATGTAAAACTTTTAGAAATTGCAGGGAAATTGTTTACTATTGTAGTATATGTATGGTTAGCGATAGAACGTTTGTCAAGCGGACAACTTGTAAATGATAAATCGTATTTAACAAAATCGCCTATTAAATCATTGATATTTTTTAGTAAGTCTTGCCTGATATCTTCGGTTGGTTTAAAGTTTTCTGGATTATATAAAAAATTCATGATGCAGACATTATCCTTCTCTGTATATACTGCATCTTTAAATTTTAAACCTTTATATAAAGTGTCAAGTAATGATAATTTGTTTTCCATTGCGTCATTATAACAAAAAAAACTGAGAGTGTCAAGTTGACTCTCAGTTATAAAACAAATTGCAACACATCTATCACTATAACAAAACCCAACAACGCAATCAAACCAATATTGTTGATAAGGTTGACTACATTTTGTTTTACTGGTTTTTTGCGTATCCACTCTATAGTTACAAAAATCATTTGAAAACCATCTAGTGCAGGTATTGGCAACAAGTTGAATACTGCAAGGTTGACAGCAATCAGTGGCAACAAAATCAATAGGTAATTTGCGCTTTGTTGAGTGTAAGATGCAATCATGTTGATTGTTGTAACTGGACCACCCAATGAAGTAAGAGATAGTTGCCCTGTAATTAATTGACCAAATATTTTAAGCACTTTCCAAGCCCATTTGCAGGTAAATGGTATAGATTGTCCTAAAGCTTCACCAAAGCTGTATTTATAGGTTTTAAGAGCAAATTCCCCATTATCGTTTTCTGTATTAAGCAGAGACCATCCAGCATAATTGCCATCTGCGTCATATACAACATTTATATAAGCATCAACAACTAATGATTTGTCATCACGCTTTACATCAAATTTTATATTGCCTTTTTTTAGATAAAATGTTTTTCCATCTTTTGTGTACGAATAATCGTTATTATCAACAATATCGTCTGCTTTTGCGTATCTAACCATCAAATCTTCAGTGATAAGCACACTCATAAATTCGTCATCAACAAAATCAATTTTGTTGCCGTTTACACCAGTGATTACATCCCCAGCATACATGACATTATAATTTATTGATTGCGGTGCCACAGATTTAATTTGTACATAATCATAGCCACTGCTTACAAGCAAAATAAATGAAAATATAATTGCGCTAAGGAAATTGAAAAATGCCCCACAAAATAGCACAATCAAGCGTTTCCAAGGCTTTTGTTTGTTAAATGCATCTGGTGATGGATTTTCGTCTTCTCCTTCCCCTTCAAAAGCACAATAACCACCTAAAGGAAAGGCTCTAAGGCTGATAAGTTCACCATTTTTCTTCTTTTTTTGTAAGATTTTAGGACCAAAACCAACGCTAAATTCATTAATCTTAAATTTAAGAATTTTACCTGCAACATAATGACCTAATTCATGTATAAGCACCATGAATAATAAAACAAGAATGGCTATACCAATATAGCCAATATAAGTAAATATTTTTGATACGCTTAATAAATTAGACATATTTATTTAAATGATATTCAAAAAATTAAATATTTATTCTTGTTTTATAAAGTTATAATTATTAAAGATACAAAAACAAATGCGGTAACAAAAGTCATAGCATCAATTCTGTCCAACATGCCCCCATGACCAGGGAAAATTGAACCACTGTCTTTAATATTTGCTATACGCTTTAATTTGCTTTCAAACAAATCACCGCATTGTCCCAAAACTGATGCCACAGCACCAATAATTAAGAAATGCCACCATGCAAGGCTGTATTGTGTAAGCACAACTGACCATGAATTAACATTGTAAATAATCAAGTATACCAACATAGAGCCTGCAATACCGCCAAGCAATCCGCCTACCGCCCCACTAATTGTTTTGTTAGGACTAATTTTTGGTGCAAGTTTAGGACCTTTAAATGTTCTACCAACAAGATAAGCAAATGTATCTGTCAAATAAGTTATGACAAAAATCATGATAATAAATGCCATAGATAAATTTACAATACCAGTATAAGCATCAATATGGTTAATTAAAAGCATTAAACAGAATAAAAAACCTGGATATATGCACACAATCATGCTATTGAGAGTTGTTTTTGTATTTTGTTTTAGTCCTTGTGTTTTTTCTACAAAGATTTGTGATAACCATATGATAAAAAAGTATACAACTAGACTACCCAACTCTATTAATGGTAGATATGCAAAGTTGATTGTATTACCTTCTGCGCAAATCAGCAAAATAATATAGTTAAAAATGCCATACATAGATGCAAAATATTTATTTGTTTTTTTGCCGCATTTTTCCATTATGTTGCACATTTCAAAACCTGCAACAATTGCAATACAAAGCACGAAAATATCAAATATATAAGTACCTATAGAAAATGGCAAAAACTTGCTGACAATAGCAAGAACAGTTGCCAAAACAATGTAAATACTTGTTTTAAATCTTTCCTTCATTTCTATCCTTTTATTGCGCCAAATCTTCTGTTACGCTTCATAAACGCTTTCAGGGCTTTAATCAAGTCTTTTTTGCTAAAACTTGGCCACAAAGTTTTAGTGAAATACCACTCACTATATGTCGCTTGCCACGGCATATAATTGCTTGTTCTTTGTTCTCCTGATGTTCTGATAACCAAATCTAAAGGCAACATATCACGAGTGTATAAATGTTGTTCAAATTTTTCTTCAGTTATGTCCTTTTCTCCATTTAAAATAAGCGTGTTTACAGCATTTAAAATTTCTTCTCTGCCACCATAATTAATACAAGGATTTAAGATAAAACCTGTTTTTTGTTTAGTGCTTTCCATTAAGTCTTTGGCTTTTTTTCTGACAATCTCTGGTATGCGTTCATCATCCATATCACCAGATATAACAATTCTTACATCCTTATCCATATATTTGATTTTGTATTCATCTAGCATTTCGTCAAATAGTTTCATCAAATAGTCAACTTCTTCTTGTGGACGATTCCAGTTTTGTTTAGAAAAACAATAGATAGACAAATTTTTTATGCCTAAATCTTGGATATATTCTATATGTTTTTTTAATGTTTCGAAACCAACTTTATGCCCCATACTGCGTGGCAAACCTCTATGTTTTGCCCATCTTCCATTGCCATCTATTATCAAAGCGATATGATTTGGCATGCGAGGGTCTTGTTTGAGTTTTTCAAAAGTCAAACTACACCTCCATGATTTCTGCAATTTTCTTTTCGCAACTCTTGTCACATTTGTCAGTAAAACCATCAAGTGTCTTTTGTACATCTTTTTCAAGCCCTGCATAGTCATCTTCGCTGATTTCACTGTTCTTTTTCATGTTTTTGAACACATCAAGACAATCACGACGAGCATTACGCATAGCAATTTTTGCTTCTTCCAACAATCTTTTTGCATCCTTAGAATATTCACGTCTGCGTTCTTCTGTAAGCATTGGGAAACCAACACGGATAATCTTGCCATCATCACTTACTGATACACCCATATTTGCTGCTTCTATGCCTGTTTTGATTGCTTTAAGAGTTGATACATCCCAAGGTGAAACAACCAACATTCTTGCATCTTGCACTGTAATATTGCTTGTTTGATTGATAGGTGTTTTTGTGCCATAGTAATCTACTTTAATGTTTTCAATAAGTCTTGGATTTGCCCTACCAACGCGGATAAGCATAAATTCATCAAGCAAGCGATTAAAGTGTTTATTTAAATTCTCTTCATATTCCATAAGAGCCATGTCTACCATTTCGTTCATTAGTTTTTCTCCTTTATTAAATCTTTATAGATTTATCTTATATTTGATATTAACTAATTTAAAAAAAAATAGCAAGTAAAAACTACTTGCTATCTTTATTTATTAATCAAAAATTATTTTTGACCCATTTGTGCAGCAACTTCTGCAGCAAAGTCGTCATTACGTTTTTCAAGACCTTCACCCATAATCATAAGAGTAAATCTTCTGATTGTAAGTTTTTCACCAATCTTAGCAGTCAAGTCAGCTAAAACATCTTTAACTTTCTTTTTGCCATCTGGATCTTTGATGTAAACTTGTTCTAAAAGAACAACTTCTTCATAATATTTGTTGATTTTACCTTCAACAATTCTGTCTATCATAGCTTCTGGTTTGCCTTCGTTTAAAAGCTGTGCACGATAAATAGCGCGTTCTTCGTTAAGTTTATCTGCAGGAACTTCATCAATGCTTACGCAAAGTGGACGATTTGCAACAACTTGCATTGCAACATTGTGCAAGAACTCTTTAAATTCTGGATTTTTAGCAACAAAGTCTGTTTCGCAGTTACCTTCAACCAAAGCTGCCATACTGCCACCCATGTGGATATAGCATTCTATCAAACCTTCTGCTGCAATTCTGCTTTGTTTTTTAGCTGCTTTAGCAATTCCTCTTTCTCGAAGAACTTCTACAGCCTTGTTCATGTCGCCGTCAGTTTCTACCAACGCCTTTTTGCAGTCCATCATGCCTGCACCTGTCATACCTCTTAATTCATTTACCATTGATGCGGTAATTGTCATAATTATATTTCTCCTTATTATTTATTTGAGAATATCTCCCCTTAAATTTGCTTGCAATTAAGCATTTTCAGTTTCAGTAGTTTCTTTTTTAGCTTTTTTTGCTGGACGCTTTTTGTCTGCTGGTTTTTCTTCATCTTTAACGATGTCGCCAGTAACCATAGCTTCCATAGAAACTTCTTCTTCATCAGCAGTAAGGTCGTGAAGAACAACACCACCCTTAGCTTCCATAATAGCATCTGTTAAAGCACTTAAGATAAGTTTTACAGAACCAATAGCATCGTCGTTTGCTGGGATGCATACATCAACATCATCTGGGTCGCTGTTTGTGTCAACAATACCAACTGTAGGGATGCCAAGACGCTTAGCTTCTTTAACTGCGATGTGTTCTGTGTGTGGGTCTACCATAATGATAAGGCCAGGTACAGATGTCATATCTTTGATACCTGTTAAGTTTGCTGCCAACTTGTCTCTTTCTGCTTTAAGTTTGATAACTTCTTTTTTAGGAAGAAGATCAAAATCTCCAAGAGTTTCCATGTTGTTAAGTTTGTTCATTCTGTCAATTCTTTTACGGATTGTTGAGAAGTTTGTTAAAGTGCCTCCCAACCAACGAGAGTTGACATAGAACATGCCTGAACGTTCAGCTTCTTGCTTAACGATTTCGCTTGCTTGTTTTTTTGTTCCGATGAAAAGAACATTTGCGCCTGCAAGAACTTTTTCTTTGATGAATACATATGCTTCATCAATTTGTTTTGAAGTGTCTTCAAGATTTAAAATGTGAATATCATTTCTGTCTGTGAAGATATACTTCTTCATTTTAGGATTCCATTTCCTAGTTTGGTGACCGAAATGACATCCAGCCTCCAATAATTGTTTCATTGAAATAACTGACATAAATATTTTCCTCCTGTTTGTCTTCCCTATTAGTCGTTTTGCTTTACAACCCTAAAATCAGAGCAACAGTCAAGCAATCGTAATAGGTGCTTTTTTCATTGAACGATTAAATAATATCAAATATAAGTGAAAAAGTCAACTAGTTTTGTAAAGTTTATTTACTTAACATTAATTTTTAATTAAATTTTAATTTTGGTATTTACAAATCAAAACTTTTGTGCTATATTAACAATGTTAATAGGAGAATTATGATGAAAAACGTAAACAAATGTGATAAATATGGTTTTAAATTTTATGGTATAGTGACTAGCAAATGTACAAATAAAAATCAATTTGTTTTAACAGCAATTTATAAAAATTTTTTTACATTTGAAGAATCTCAATTTACAATTTCATTAGACCACAAAGGTTTAATTAAGGACACATTAAAAATCAAAAACATCAAAGCGTTTTTAGAACAAAATAATATTGCTGATGGTTTTATGTACCTTTTATCTATCAAAAGTGAAAAAGACTCTATTGAATCTTTAATTGGCGAATTGCCAGAATCAATTGTATTAAATCATAAAGATATTGTTAATTCAATCATATCAAAATACAACTCCCAAGATATTAAAAGTGCTATAAATTCTAGACGTAAAATTTTGCTTGACGCTATAACTCAAAAAGTTTAATTAACACTAAATTAGACAAAAAAACAACTCAATCGAGTTGTTTTTTATTATGCCAACGATAAATCTTTGCTATTAAGGCAAAATTATTCTCCTTCTTGAAGAAGTTGTTGATAAATAGTAAAAACTTTATCAATAGTTTCTTCATCACTTACGATGTCAAGACTGCCCTTTATCTCGTCAATAGCAAAAAGCACACCTTCTCCTTCTTGCACACCTTGCATCGGTGTGATAGGTATTAAAATTGCATATAGTAAATCGCTGTCATCATGTGGTATAACTGCAACTTGTTCAAATTCTATTGGTTTGTTTTCAGCATCATATAAAAATATGTTGTCTAAATTATTTTCGTCCAAAATTTGTTCAATTGGATTTTTTGCTTGCATAAAACTCTCCTTTATCTTTTAAAATCTAAATAATCTTGCAAAATTATTGAAGCCGCCACCGCATCTAATTTTTCTTTGCGTTTTTTCCAATCTCGTTCTGTTTCCATTAACATTTCTTCTGCCAAAATGCTTGAAAGACGCTCATCTACAAACTCAATTTTTATATTACAAACAGATTGAAGTTTTGTCATGAAATCGCGTGTTTTTTTTGCAATTTCTTGTTCTTCCCCTGCCATGTTCATAGGCAAACCGCAGACAATTTCATCCGCTTGTTTTTCTTTTATTAAATTTGAGATATAGTTTAAATCTGCTTCTTCATTTTTTCGCTTATAAGTTATGAAAGGCGATGCTAAAAATTTGGTATCGTCCGAAAAGGCAATACCAATACGTGCCATACCAAAATCAATGCCCATTGCTTTCATAATTATATTTTAACAAAAAAATTGCTTAATGTAAATAAATTTAAGCAATTTTAATTTTTAAATTATCTTTCTATGATATTTGCTGTTGCGTCATATTTCATTTTCTGTAAAAGATGTTGGTGTATTTTTGATTTTATATCTGCTTTGATAAGACAAACTAATTGTCTTGAAACACCAATTCTTTTTGCAACATCCGCATCACACATACCTTTATTATAAGATAAATTAAAAACTATTTGTGACCTTTTTGGTAATTTGTAAATTAACTTTTTAATTTCTTTAACAATTTCTTCTTTATAGATATTTTCGTCTGAATCTGAAAACATATATTCAACATCCAAAAGTCTATCTATATCTATATTTGTATTGTTTGCAAGGTGAATATTTTTGCGTTTTGTGGCAAAGTATTGTCTTATAATTTGAACATATAATCTTTGCTCTAATTCATAATTTAGTCTCGCCCTGTTTTTTGGCATGATAAAGTCTTTGTATCTAATATAGTTATACGCGTTTAAATAAGACATATTTAAAGCATCTTCAAAATCTAATTGACTTAAATCATATCTAGAATAAAGCCCGATTACTGGAGAAAAGATGTATGCTAATGATTTGTTTATGATTTCGTGTTCCATATCTAATTCGCCGTCATTAAATCTATCTCTTAATGTCTCATATTCTACTTTTGAAATAGGTTGCATTTGTGGGTAAAGATTTTTTGCTTTTTGATAATAGTTTTCTCGCCTTTCTTCTATTTTTTGTTCTGACAAATTTAATGCTTTCAATTTATCTTTAATAGTTTCAATACCTGATTTATTCATTTGTGTCCTCGTGATTTTATTATAACATTATCTACTGAATTGTCAATAGCCAACTAAATTTTTATTTCGTTTATTTTCTGCTTAAAAAAAGCCCTTATGATGGACTTTTTAATATTTACGCGTTTTGATTTTTTGATTTATTTGATTGGGTTTTAACTTCATCTTTGATGTCACTGATAATTTCTTTACCCTTTTCTACACCTTTTTCAATTGTGTCTGCAACAGGTTTGTTAGTCTTACACATTATGGCACCAACAATAAAACCCATACCCATACCAATAAGCAATTCTTTCATATTTCCTCCTACCGATATTATCTGTAGAATTTGTAAAAATATGTAGAAATATATAATTGTTATTTGTTAGATTTTTCCAATTTTTCTTTATAATCTTGAACAGCCAATCTTATACAATCAATACAGAATCCAATATCAACAGGACTTTCATCACCAAGAGTTGTTTTGATGCTGTATGGGTCTAAAAACAACATTGCCACCATTTTACCTTTAACCATCGTTGTCATTGTGGAACAAATTGCGACAATATAAGGATTTGCTTGTGCTCTAAACTTACAATCTGTAATTATGCCAGATTCCACCCTTATAGAAAATTCTACATGCGCAGTATTGTCATTGTTATATACTTCTGCAATACCATCTGGTTTGCTTATTCTGCCTGTATTTTTAGGGTCTGCAAACAAATTAAGTACAACTTTACTATACATTTTTGTCCCCCTTTCTCTTACGAATCTTCATACCGTATGTAGAAGAATATGCCCTTAATTCGTCTACACATTTTTTAATTATTGAAACTGCTTTATCTATTTCTTCAAAAGAGTTGTTTTTACCAAGACTAAAGCGTACGGTACTTCTTGCGTCTTCATTTTTAAGACCGATAGCTGTCATAATATATGAAACTGATAAACTGTTGCTAGAGCATGCGCCGCCAGTTGAAACTGCTATACCGTTCATATCAAGTTTCATAAGCAAACTTTCACCATCAACACCGACAAAAGAGACTGATAAAATGTGTGGGAGTTTTTGACGAACATTTGCATTTATTTTTATATTTTCTACAGTGTCAGTAAGTTTTGCAATAAAATACTCACTTAAACTACGCAATTTGTAGTTGTTGATTTTCATATCACGCATTGCAATTTCAGTTGCTTTTGCAAAACCAACTATGCCAGCCGTGTTTATAGTGCCACCACGCAAATTCCTTTCTTGGTTGCCACCAAAAATTATTGGTTCGATTTTAACTTTATTTGACAAGTATAAAGCACCAACACCTTGTGGTCCATAAATTTTATGTGCAGAGATTGTCATTGCGTCTATACCTAAGTCTGTAACATCTATTTCCATATTTCCATATAGCTGAACTGCGTCAGTATGGAAAATAATATCTTTTTCATGTGCTGTTTGAGCAATAGCTTTAAGGTTTTGTATAGTGCCAAGCTCGTTGTTTGCAGCCATAATTGAAATAAGAATTGTTGTTGGTTTGATTGCCCTTATCAACTGAGCAAAGTTGATATAACCATTACCGTCTACATCAAGATATGTTACTTCAAAACCATTATCTTCCAAATACTTGCAAGCTTGCAAAACTGAAGGGTGCTCAATTTTGCTTGTTATAATGTGGTTACCGTGATCTCTGTTTGCGTTTGCAATGCCGATGATTGCCCAACTGTTTGCTTCGCTACCACTTGATGTAAAATAAATTTCGTTTGATTTTGCATTGATGCTTTCTGCAATTTTTGCTCTGCCTTCTTCTACTAAAACAGATGCATCTCTACCAAAAGAGTGTATTGAAGAAGCATTGCCAAAAGTACTTGTTAATACTGGCATCATAGCGCTTAAAACTTCTGCACTTAAATTTGTGGTTGAAGCGTTGTCTAAATAAATTTTTTCTTTCATCGTATTCTCCATGTTTTAATTTATCATTTTATAAAATTTTTGTCAATATTATTTGATATTTTGATTGTCACAATTATTTAAATATTCATTGCAACTATCAAGTTGATGGTCGATTATTGTTTCGTATTTGTTTATTTTTTGCATAAGGTTTGATAATGCAATTTTGTAATCTTTTTGATACTTAAAATAAATCTCAAAATATGGTTCTAATTTACTGCGATGTTTTTTTACTATCTTTTCCTTTAATGCAACGATATTTTGTTTAAGTTTGTTGTACTCATAATAAAGTTTTGTAACAACATCGTAAAAAATCAAGTCTGTTGAGTTTGCTTTTACAATATTGTCAAAAATGTAGGATAATTTATCAAGTTCACTATCATATTCTTCGTCAAAAGCGCTTGCGTATGATTTAAATTCTAGTGTTGCAATTGTAATTAAAGCTGTATATTGAGTTTGATCTAAAAAATCTTCCATCACTTACTCCTTTAATTTTTATAAAATAAATCTAACACGCAAAGACTCTTTTGTCAATATCAAATTATAAAATAGCAAATAATTTGCTTATCAGTGTTTGCAAATAAAAAAAGACGCAAAGCGTCATTTTTATAGATTAAAATTAGTCCTCTGGCAATTCTGCCTCTTGACAGTTTTCAATAAATTCTACAATATCGTCATAAGAATTTAATCCAACTAGACTATCAATTTTTTTGCCATTTCTAAAGCAAACCAATGTTGGTACACTAAAAATCCTATATCTTTTAGCAATTTCTTCGTTATCGTCGATATCAACTTCAAAAAAATCTACATCTTCAAATCTTTCAGTAACTCTTTCCAAAATAGGTTTTAGCATCCTACATGGCATACACCAAGTGGCAGAAAAATCTACCACTGTTAAATTGTCTGCATTAATTAATTCATCAAAATCAATTTCGTTCATTTTTCTCCCCTAAATTACGATTTTTGCATTTATAATCAAATAAACTTGCTTTATCGATTTAAAATATCATTTATAACTTTGGCGCACATTACACTTGCCATATTTATAGGATAGTATACCACACTTCCTATAGTTTTGCAATCAAATTTTAGTGCATTTTGCTTAGTATAACAAACTTGAAGATGATTTATACCTTGCTCTGCACAAAATTTTCTTATAATTTTTGCGATAGGGTCATACGAAGTTTTTTTGATATCTGTGATTTCAAAATGTGGTATTTCTTGATACCTATTACCTGCACCCATGGCACAAATAATTGGTATTTTTAATTGATTTGCTTGTTGTATAAGCAATTTTTTTGCATTTAAGTCGTCTATGCAATCAACTATATAGTCATAATCCCAGTCTATATCAGAAACTGTATCAACTGAAAATCTGATTGGATATTTTTTAACATTAATTTGTGGATTTATTTGTTTAAGTTGCATGGCAAGCTCGTCAACTTTAAGTTTGCCAACATTATTGTGATAAGCAACCATTTGACGATTAATATTGGTTGTGTCAATGCTATCAAAATCTACAATACCAATATTTTGCACGCCAGACCTTGCAAGCATATGAACAAGTGCAGAACCTACACCGCCCACGCCAAAAACTATGATTCGAGAAGACAACAGGTTTTTTTGTTGTTCTTCATCAATCATCATAAAAAATCTATTAAGAAAATCTAAATTATAAGACATATTTTTTAAAATCGTGTGAGTGTATTAATTTGCCCATTGTATTTTCTACAAAAGGACGGTCGATTACGACTTCTATCATAGGATTTTCGTCACTGGCATTAAATGATATATCTTCCAACAATAATTCCATAATAGTTTGCAAACGCCTTGCACCAATATTTTCTTTTGTATCATTTTCATCAGCAGTAAGTTTTGCAATAGAGTCAATAGCGTCATCGGTAAATTTTAAGTCGATATTGTCAACCTTCAATAGCTGTTGATATTGTGTTGTGATTGCATTTTGAGGTATAGTTAATATCTTTTTAAAATCTTCTACGCCAAGGTTATCTAATTCCACTTGAATTGGAAAACGACCTTGTAACTCTGGTATCAAATCACTTACACTTGAAATATGGAATGCACCAGCAGCAATAAACAGTATATAATCTGTATGAATTACACCATATTTAGTATTAACCACTGAACCTTCTACAATCGGTAAAATATCGCGTTGAACACCTTCGCGTGAAACATCTTGTCCGTTGTTTTTCTTTGCTGCGATTTTGTCTATTTCGTCGATAAATATAATACCTTCTTGTTCTGCCCTAAAAATGGCTTCTTTGTTAAGATTGTCTGGATCAATCAACTTGTCGCACTCTTCTTCTAACATCAATTCCTTAGCGCGTTCCACAGTCATCTTTTTCATCTTTTTAGGGGTTTTGATTATTCCGCCCATAATTTGACCAATATTAATTTCAGCACCAATGCCATCCATTAAATTGATTTGTTTTGCTTGTTCTTTTACTTCTACATCAATAGGATCTTGGTCAAATTTACCATTGTAATAGTCTTCGTAGAATTGTTGACGGAAAGTTTCTGTATCTTGATCCTCTGGCTTATTGGCTTTTTTTATTGGATACAAAATATCTGTCAATTTTTTATCAACCACTGCTTTTGCTTTATCTTTGTTGCGTGCTTGATGCTCTGAACGAACGATACGCACAGAAGCTTCCACCAAGTCTCTGACCATACTTTCTACATCGCGACCAACATAACCAACTTCAGTGTACTTTGTTGCTTCAACCTTAACAAAAGGAGCATTAACCAACTTTGCAAGGCGTCTTGCAATTTCTGTCTTACCTACACCTGTTGGACCTTTTAAGATGATGTTTTTTGGTGTAATTTCGTCCTTCATGTCCTTTGGCAAAAGACTTCTTCTATACCTGTTTCTTAAAGCAATTGCAACAGCTCTTTTTGCCTTGTCTTGCCCTATAATATAGTTGTCTAGTGATTTAACAATTTCTTTACAAGTCATCATATTACACTTCCTCCACAACAAAATTGCTGTTTGTGAAAATACAAATATCTGATGCTATCTCCATTGATTTAATTGCAATTTCTTTTGCATCAAGATCAGTATTCCTTAACAATGCCTTAGCAGCAGACAAAGCATAGTTGCCACCACTGCCGATTGCACAAATGCCGTCATCGGGTTCGATAACATCACCAAGACCTGTCAAAATCAACAAAGTGTTTTTGTCTGCAACTATCATAAGTGCTTCTGTATTTTTGCCAGAACCACGAGAGTTCCTTGCAAATTCAACAGCACTACGCATTAAACTTCCACTGTATTTATTTAACATTTTTTCAAATTCTTCACATATAGCAAAAGCGTCTGCAGTGCCACCAGCAAAGCCAACAACAACTTTACCTTCAAAAAGTCTACGCACTTTATGAGCAGTACCTTTTAAAACTACTTGTTGTCCCATAGTCACTTGTCCGTCACCCGCAATTACTGTTTTGCCATTACGCTTTACAGCGACGATTGTTGTACCTCTAAATTGTTCCATATTTCTCCTTAAATTCTTGCATCTCTTTTAATGCTCTTATGCGATATTTTTCGTATCTTTTTTGTTTGTCTCGTTCTTGTATTGGATTTAGTATACCAAAATTTGCATTGATTGGTTGAAAACTATTTGTATCCGCATTGGTTAGATAGTTATACAAACCACCTATGATTGTATCTGCCGAAAATGACACAAGTGGTTTGTTTTGTATAATTCTTGCCACATTTATAGCACAATATAACCCACTAGCAATGCTTTCTACATAGCCCTCAACACCACTTAGTTGTCCTGCTATAAAAATGTTTGAATCCGCTTTTAATCTAGAATATTTATCCAAACATTTTGGAAAGTTTACAAAATGATTAGTATGCATGACGCCATATCGTAAAAACTCTGCATTTTCCAGACCTGGTATCATGCGGAAAACCCTTTTTTGTTCTGGAAAAGTTAAATTGGTTTGAAATCCAACCATATTAAACATTGTAGCAGAATTGTTTTCTTTACGCAACTGAACAACCGCGTAAGGTTTTTCTTCTTTGTGCGGATTTTTAAGTCCTACAGGTTTAAGTGGACCAAATCTAATTGAGTCTACACCGCGTTTTGCCATAATTTCAATAGGCATACAACTTTCAAATATGTTATTTTTTTCAAACTCATGTAGTTGCACTGTTTCCGCATTTATTAACGCGTTATAAAATGTAGAATATTCATTTTTATCCATTGCACAATTAAGATAGTCAGCATCCCCTTTATCATAACGAGAAGCAAAGAATGCTTTTTTCATATCAATTGTTTCTGCATCAATAATAGGCGCTGCTGCATCATAAAAATAAAAGAAGTCTTCACCTATTTTTGATTTGATAGCATTGCATATATTCTCTGTTGAAAGTGGCCCAGTTGCTAACACCGTAATTGCATCGTCTTCAAAGTCTGAAACATCTTCACAATGCAAGGTTATGTTTTTGTGATTTTTTAATATTTTTGTGATATGTTCAGAAAATTGATCTCTATCAATAGCAAGAGCTTGTCCTGCTGGCACCCTAAACTGATATGCAGTTTTAATTAATTCACTGCCTAATAGTAGCAATTCCCTTTTAAGTACACCAGATGCTGTGTTTTCGTCATCGCTTTTAAAAGAGTTGCTACATACAATTTCTGCAAAGTTTGTAGAGTGATGTGCTGGTGTCATTGATTTGTTTTTGATATCAAAAAGATGAACCTTGTAACCAAGGTTCGCAAGATACAACGCACATTCACTGCCGGCAAGACCAGCACCGATTATATTAATCTTTAACATAAGTACAGCCCTTGTTGTTACAAACGATTGTTTCTTTACCTCTTGAATATTTTTTAAACAAACCAGAATTACATTTTGGACATTTTTCACTTAAAGGCAAATCCCAAGAAATATAATCACATTTTGGAAATTTGTCGCATCCAAAGAACAATTTACCACGCTTGCTATATTTTGCACTTACTACGCCATTGCATTTTGGACAAATGCCAGTTTCAGTAATTTTGTTTTCTGGTTCATTTATATTTTTTGTATTTTTACATTGCGGAAAGTTAGAACAAGCAAGGAATTTGCCAAACTTACCTTCTCTGTATACCATCATAGATCCGCACTTTTCGCACTTGATATCGCTTGGCTCTGGTTGAGCTTTTGGCATACTAACGCCCATTTGTTGACTTGCATATTCCATTTGTTGATTAAAGTCTTTATAAAACACATCAACAATATCTTGCCATTTTGTTTTGCCGCGTTCTACATCGTCAAGTTGATTTTCCATTTCTGCAGTAAATTTGATGTTCATTATATTTTTAAAGTAATCTTCCAAATACTCTGTTACATGGACACCTAAATCTGTTGGCACAAGTGATTTCTTTTCAGTTACAATATACTCTCTGTTAAACAAAGTCATAACTGTTGCGGCATATGTTGCCGGACGACCGATACCTTGTACTTCCATTTCTTTGATAAGGCTGGCTTCAGTAAACCTAACTGGTGGTTTTGTAAATTTTTGCTCTGTTTTGATTTTATCTTTTACAACAATTTCGTTTTCTACAAGATCAGGGATATTGATGCCCTTTTTATCATCATCTTCAGGCTTGTATACTTTTGTATATCCATCAAAAATCAAAGCTTTGCCACTTGATCTAAATTTATAATCATTTGCAACAACATCAACAGTCAAACTATCATATTGAGCATAGCTCATTTGACTGGCAATAAAGCGTTTGTAAATGAGTGTATATAGTTTTAAGTATTGTTCATCTATTTTATCCTTAAGATAGTTAGGTGTATACTTTAAATTGATTGGTCTGATTGCTTCGTGCGCATCTTGAGCACTATCCTTTGATGCAAACTCATTAAATTTGCCTGGATGATATTCTTTACCGTAATGCTCTAAGATAAATTCTTTTGCCATAAATTGTGCGTCTAGGCTAACACGAGTAGAGTCTGTACGGATATATGTTACAAGTGCTGTTTTGCCTTCACCTTGAATATTGACACCTTCGTACAAAGATTGAGCACATTTTGTATAAGAATTAAGTGTCATTTTAAGTTTGCTGATTGCGTCTTGTTGCAAACTGCTTGTGATGTATGGTGCTGGTGGTTTTGAATAAGTGACAGCACGTTTGACAGTTTGCACTTTATATTCTGCATTTTCTACTGAAGAAAGGATTTTGTCAACTTCTTCTTTGCTTGTTGGCTCTATCTTTTTCTCTTGATATTGGATTAAATCTGCTTTAAACTTTTCGTCGCCTTTTTTAAGTTCCGCAGTTATATTCCAATATTCTTCAGGTACAAAGTTTTTTATTGCTTTTTCTCTATCTACAATCAATTTGAGTGTAACAGATTGAACACGGCCTGCGCTTAACTTGCCACGTATTTTTTTTGACAATAAAGGACTGAGTTGATAACCAACAATTCTATCCAAAACACGCCTGCCTTGTTGTGCATTGATTAAATCGTAGTTAAGCGGTTTTGGGTTTGCAATACTTTCGTGTATGGCTTTTTTACTGATTTCATTAAAAGCGGTACGAACCATTGCATTTTTGTCTAATTCCAAAATAGTTGCCAAGTGCCATGCAATTGCTTCTCCTTCTCTATCCGGGTCGGTTGCAAGGTAGATAGCTTCTGCATTTTGTGCTTTTCTTTTCATATCGGCAACAAGATTTTTCTTTTCAGGGATAATTTCATAGGTTGGTTCGTAATTGTTATTGAAGTCAATGGCAAAACTTTTTGCAGGAAGATCACGCACATGTCCTTTTGTAGGGAAAACAACATAATCGCTACCCAAATATTTAGATATTGTATCTCGCTTACCGGGACCTTCTATAAAAACTAATTTCATCATTGCTCCTTAATCTAATTCTTACTTATTTACAATCTTTCGTTTGTGGAACTTATGTTTTAATGTAACTGTTATTTGCCAATTTTGTCACAATACCAGACATTTCAAGTTCCATTAAAATTGTATTCAAATCTTTGGCTGAAAACTTGGTTAAATCAGCCAATTCTTGAAACGATTTTTTTTCAGTCTGGATATAATTTAATACAATTTGTGCATCCATGTCAAGTTGAACACTAAAGTTTTTTTGATTTTTATCAATGTTTAATCCATAATTTTCCAAAATGTCTTCTGGACAAAGCGTAATTGAACCTTGTAGAGATTTAATAATTTGATTTGTACCTTTTGACATAGGAGAGTTAATTTTGCCTGGTGCAACAAAAATATCTCGGTTAAATTCTATTGCATAGTCTATTGTTTTCATAGATCCGCTTTTTTCTCCTGCTTCTGGCACAAAAATGCCTTTGGATAATCCTGCAATAATCCTGTTTCTGATTGGGAAAAGATATGCAAGCGACGGCACATTTGGATTGTTTTCTGTAATCAACAAGTTGCTTTCCATAATCTTTTTTGAAAGTGCATTGTTGATTGCCGGATAAATGTGATTAAACCCACCTGCAAGTACTGCGATTGTGTTGCCACCTTCTTCTAATGTTGTTTTGTGCGCAACTGTATCAACACCAACTGCCATGCCTGACACTATTGTTATATCATGCTTTACAAGTTCTTTTACAAATTGTTTTGTGATTGCTATGCCATAGTCTGTAGGTTTGCGTGTGCCTACAACACCTATGCAAAATGTATTTAAAAGTTGGATGTTGCCTTTGCAATATAAACATAATGGCGGAGTTGAAATTTGCTTTAAAGCATATGGATATTTATCATCATAAAAAGTAATAAGCTGTATGCCTGATTTTTTATAATTTTCTAGTTGTTTTTCTAAAAAAGAGTCTTGTAAACATACTGCCATTTTATTGATTTCTGACTTTGACAATACCTCATTTATTTTAGGGTTTGACAAAAATTTAAGGCGAATATCTTCGCCTTTATTAAAACAATCTAATATCTTGATTTTTTTGTGATAAGTTAAAAACTCAAACAAATCTAACCATATAATATTTTTTTCGTCTATCGTCATAATTACACCGTATATTTTTGATCTAACGACCTGTATTGTATTGCTTCAAGCAAGTGTTGTTTTTCAATTTTTTCACTATTATCTAAATCTGCAATTGTTCTTGCAACTTTAAGTATCCTGTTATATGCACGAGCGGATAAATTAAGTCTTTTAAAAGCCAGTTCAAGCAAATCTGTACATTCCTTGTCTAATGAGCAATATTGTTTAAATTCCTTTTCGCCCATTTTTGCGTTGGAATATATTTTGCTGTTTTTAAATCTTGCAAGTTGTTTGTCTCTTGCTTTGTCAACGCGCTTTTTGATTTCCTTGCTTGGTTCTTCTAAATCGTATTGAGTTAACTCTTCATATTTGATGCTATCTACTTCTATATGCAAGTCTATTCTATCCATCAAAGGTCCACTAATTTTTGATAAATATTTATGTATCGCGGCAGGGCTACATTTACAAGCATTTGTACTGCTACCATAGTAGCCACAAGGACAAGGATTCATACTTGCAACCATAATAAAGTTAGCAGGATATTGCACTGTCAAAGCATTGCGTGCAACTGTGATATAGCCGTCTTCCATAGGTTGTCGTAAAGTTTCTATAGTGTTGCGTGCATATTCTGGCATTTCGTCTAAAAATAATACGCCATTATGTGCAAGACTAATTTCACCTGGTTTGGCTTTTGCTCCGCCACCTGTCAAAGAAATTAAAGTTGCAGTATGGTGCGGACTCCTAAAAGGTCTCTCTACAACAATACCAGTACGCGCATCAAGTACACCTGCTACGCTGTGAATTTTTGTCACTTCCAAACTTTCTTCAAAAGTAAGGTCTGGCAATATAGAAGAAAAACATTTTGCAAGCATTGTTTTACCTGCACCTGGCGGACCAATAAGCAAAATATTGTGCCCACCTGCAGCAGCAATTTCCATAGCACGCTTTGCGCTGGCTTGACCTTTTACATAAGCAAAATCATGAGCAATTTCTCGCTCTTTTAGTGCACTTTCAAATGTTTTGCTGTTGTTTTTTTCAAGTTTATTTTCACCACGCAAAAAATCTACCACTTGACGCAATGTCTCAACCGGATAAACTTCCACCTGATCAATAAACGATGCTTCCATAGCGTTTTCTTTAGGGATAATAAATTTATTGTACCCCATTTGTTTTGCACTGATAAGCATTGGCATAATGCCGTTTAGTTTGCGTATTTCTCCATTTAAACTTAACTCACCCAAAACAACAAAACCATCAAGCGATTTGTTTTCTATAACCTTTTCGCATACCAAGATGCCAAGAGCTATAGGCAAATCATACATACTACCTTCTTTTTTTGTGTCTGCTGGTGCAAGGTTTATGATAACCTTGTGTATAGGATAGTTATAAGCACTGTTTTTTATTGCAGCTTTTACTCTCGATTTGCTTTCTTTTATAGCGGTGTCAGCCAAACCAACAACATCGTACCCTGGCAAACCTGTATTAATATCAATTTCTATTTCTACTGGATATCCAGTTATCCCATTTAACCCAAAAGATAATATTTTAGATAACATCTTTCACCTCTAATTGTTGTTATGTTAGCACAATTACCAAAATCTGTCAATTAATTTATCAAACATTTGTTCGACGATGTTAAAATTAAAAAAGAGATAGTCTTTACTATCTCTTTAACCTTATCGTTTTTAAGTACGGCTTGATTATGCTCTGTCTTCTTTAACTTTAGCAGCCTTACCTGAAAGATTACGAATGTAATAGATTTTAGCTCTTCTTACTTTACCCTTTCTTGTCACAACCACTTTTTCAATTCTTGGGCTGTGCATAGGGAAAGTTCTTTCAACGCCGATACCAAATGATACACGACGAACTGTGAAAGTTTCACGAATGCCTGAACCTTTTTTTGCAATTACAACGCCTTCGTATGCTTGGATACGTTCTTTGTCACCTTCCTTGACTTTAACTGATACTTTTACAGTGTCTCCAATATTGAAAGGGGTGATATCGTTTCTTAATTGCTCTTTCTCGATTTGGTCGATAATATTCATATATACCTCCTAAATTTGACGTTCTTGCGTTGGACCGCAGTGGACCGCCAACAACAAATAAATTATAGCACAATAAAAATATATTTGCAAGGGTTTTTTAATAATTTTAAAAAGAATTTTTTATGTGTAATATTTCAGGATTTTCAAGCCCTAAAATTGAAATTGCGTCAAATCGGCAAGGTGCATCAAACAAGTGTTTTGACATAAGGAATAATTCAGCCACTCGTCTAATTTTAAGTTGTTTTTCAGCATTAATTGCCTCTAGCGGATGACCAAAAGCTTGAGACAAACGCGCCTTTACTTCCACAAAAACTATTGTATCTTTGTCCTTTGCAATTACATCAATTTCTCCAATTTTATTTTTATAGTTTGTAGCAATAATTTTATAACCCTTTTCTTTTAAGTAATTTGAGGCTATTATTTCGCTTCGCGTTCCATACTCTTTTGTTTGCATACTTCTTCTCCTATAATTCTGGATAAAAAACTCAATCTATGTATTGGTGTAATTCCACTTTGTTTAATGCCTTCTATGTGTTTTTTTGTACCATAACCAACATTGTTTTCAAAATCATAGTTTGGATATTGTTTAGCATAGTCAACCATTATCCTATCCCTATAAGCCTTAGCAATTATCGAAGCACATGCTATTGCATAACTGGTTGCGTCACCCTTAATTATCGCTTTTTCGTTTTCAAAGATATTTAATTTTACTGCATCAATAAGCAGTAAGTCTGGCTTGATTGTTAGCTTTTCAAAACTTTCCTTCATGCACTCCTTTGTTGCATTAAGGATATTGATTTTGTCGATTGTATCTTGGTCTCGCATGGAAATTGAAACTGCAACTGCCCTATTTATAATTTCTTGATAAAGTGCTTCTCGTTTTTTTGCCGATATTTTTTTGCTATCATAAACCCCGTCAATCATATCATCGTAAGGCATAATTACGCAAGCTGTAACTACAGGACCCGCAAGTGGACCTCGACCAACTTCATCAATGCCGGCAATTAATTTAATTTTATCATTTAACAGAGCTTTATCATGTTCAAAAATTTCTTTTGTGTTTATCATAACTACTCCAATATAATGCGCCCTAATTTACCCGCGCGGAAATCTGTCAACAACACCTTACCTGCGCGCTCATGGTCAATTTCGCCACCACGGATTATACAACCGCGTTTTTTGCCAACAAGTTCTAATATATCTATATTCCGTGTATTTTTATCGTAATCAACACTATATTTTGATTTTATTATGCCACAGTCAATTTCATTAAGTCGTGCAATAAGCCTAGTTGCAACATCTGTTAGGTTAAGCACTTCGTCTTTAACTGAACCCACGAAAGCAAGATTATATGCATAATCGTCGCGCTCAAAATTTGGCAATAATACGCCTGGTGTATCCATGATTTCAATGTTGCCGTCAATTTTAACCCATTGTTTGCTACGCGTAACACCTGCTTTGTTGCCAGTTACCGCCCTACCTTTGTTGCAAAGGTTGTTTACTATGGTAGATTTGCCAGAGTTTGGAACACCCAAAACCATTGCGCGAAGAATAAAATTTACACCTTTTTCTTTGTTAGATTTAATGCGTTCTGCAAACACTTTTTTAATTTCACTAACGATAATTTTTGCACTGCCACTTACAATCGCATTTAAGCTGACGCAAAAATGACCTAAAGACAAAAAATATTGTTTTGCCTTTTCTATGTCTGCTTTTTCAACTAAATCTGCTTTATTTAAAACAAAAATTATAGGTTTGTTTTTGCAAACCTTAACAAATTCTGGATTAATACAACTTTTAGGGCATCTTGCATCTACAACATAAACAAAACAATCGCAAAACTTGCTGTCGTTTTGCATTTGTTTTAGCGTTTTGTTCATATGCCCTGGAAACCAGTTTATCATACTTATACTTCCTTTTCTTTTTCTTCTGCTTCTGTAAATATTTTAGGATATTCTTTTCTACCCAACATGCAAACTTCCTTTTCGTCAATGTTTATTGATTTAACTTTATCTTCCATTGTTGGAAATTTATGTGCAAGCAATGGTTTATCCAATTCTTCTAGATTTGCTTGTTTTTTACCGTATTTTCTACTTGCCAAAATTGATTTTTCTTTTTTTCTACTTATTAAAAATTGTAATATTCCCATGTTATCTCCTGCACTTTTATATTAGCATATTTTAAAATTTTTAACAAGATTTATTTTGTATTATTATTGACAATTTTCTTTTTGTGATATAATTTAAAATAAATTTAAGGAGAACTTATGGGAATTTTAGACACAGAAGGCTTAGAATATTTTTATGAAGTTGAAGAAACTAGGCAGAAATTTGCACTAAATAAGATAAAAAATTATTATTACATTGATAATTTTGATTTGATTAGAAATTTGCTAGAAAGACCTGGTTTAGATGATAATATATTTAAACTTTTTATTGATAAAAATAATAATATTTTTGTAAGATTTTCTCTAGTAAAAGACTTTGAAATTATTTCTTACTACATTAGTGCTTTTAATGTTTACAAAGCAATGTATACAACTGCCGTTTATTTTAGAGATAAAGAAGCAACTAAACAATGGCGTAAAATAATGAAAGAAACATATCCCAAATATATTCAAGATGCGCAAAAGTTTTTAAAAGAAGAATTAAGAATCAAACAGGATAAACTTATTAATGAATTTAACCAAGAAAATATTGACTTATTATAAAAAAGAACTGAAATCTCAGTTCTTTTTTTTGTATTTATCCAACAAATCTGGTCTATTTCTCTTTGTTATTTCTAATGATTGTTCTTTACGCCAGTTTTCTATGTTTTTGTGGTGACCGCTCAATAATACATCTGGCACTTTCATACCACGATATTCTGCTGGGCGAGTGTATTGGTTATATTCAAGCAAATTGGTGCTGAAACTTTCTTCAACTGTACTTTCTGCCCTAATTACATTTGGAATAAGACGAATAATACTATCCGCCACAACCATTGCAGCTAGTTCTCCACCTGTTAGTACATAATCACCAATTGAAAGTTCTTGTATGTCGAAATAATCAATAACGCGTTGGTCAATTCCTTCATAATGACCGCAAAGCAATATAATGTGCTCTAATTTGCTCATTTCACGCGCTATTTCTTGTTTAAACACCTTTCCTCTAGGCGACATATAGAAAATGCTGGAATTCTCAGTTTTTACGCTCTCTATTGCCTTAAAAAGTGGTTCGCAAAGCATAACCATACCCGCACCACCGCCAAAAGGTTCATCGTCACATTTGTAGTGTGGTGGATTGGCAAAGTCTCGTATATTTATTATGTTTATTTCAACTTTTTTATCTTCTACAGCGCGTTTAATAATACTTTCTTTCAAAGGCGCAAACATTTCGGGAAACAAGGTTAAAATATCTATTTTCATTTTCAATCCTTTTATTTTTAGATTCTTCGACTACGCTCAGAATGACATTTATACACGCAAATCCTTAAATTTTTGTTCTTCAATTACAAAAGCGTCCTTTTCTTCGTCATAAACAATAATGTCATCAACATAAGGTATTGTATAAGACACTGAGCCACATCTGATTGTAAGGATAATTGTTGCACCATAGTCATCAAAATCAACCATATCACCTAGTTGTTCGCCTTTTTCATTGATAACAGGTTTATTTAACAAATCTGACATATAAATTTTAACTTGAAACTCAGAATATTCTTCCCTATCAATATATATTGACATGTTTCTAAACTTTTCTGCTGTGTCAATATCTGGAATAACATCAATTGTAACTGAATATGCGTCATTATTAAGTGGTAGAACTTTTTTAATGTTAGCATTAACCTTTTTATGCGAAATATAAATATGTTTAAAGATTGAAAAATCTTCATCAACATAACTTAACACCTTTACTGCGCCTTTTACACCATGTGGGCGCACAATTTTACCAATTTCTAATAAATTCATACTTTCTCCTAATCTATTCTGATTTTGCTAATAATAAATTTATAATAATTCAAGTATAACATATTAATCTCAATTTTTCAATTAAAACTATAAATTGTTTTCTTTTTCAGAAACTTCTTTAACATAATAAGCTAATTCAATAAACATAATTTGAAATAATTGTTCAATTCTTGGAACACGACTTCCAGAATTACAAAAGCATATTGTGTGCCATCTTTTTGGCACAGAAAAATTATCTTTAAGTTCTGTTTTAATAAATTCAATTATAAATTCCTGCTTGCTATTAGTAATTTTAAGAATATTAGCCTCATCAATGGGTCTATCTTCACTAATAAATGTAAAAATATTTTCTTTAAGAGTTAGATTATAAACATCATCTCGCTCTTTAATAAATTTAAATAATTTTGTTAAACCTTTAAACATTAAAGTATCTGATTTATCTATATAAAAAACTGTGTTTTGTTTATCTTCTGGAAGCCAATATAAATCTCCATTTCCGCCCATAAACATTGTAAATTTGTTTCCCAACTTATCGGTAATAATTATATTATATGTATCGTCTTTGTATGTTTCTCTTTTAACTTTTTCTACCATAAACACTCCGTAATACAACTAGATTATAACATAAAAATATATTTTTGTATAGTATTAAATTAAAAAAATGCGAGTATAATACTCGCATTTTTACTTTACTTTGCATCAAATTTGATAACCAATCTTTCTTTATTGCTGGTTGACTTAACAACAGTGCGGATTGCGTTGGCAATACAACCACCACGACCAATGACACTACCTAAATCTTTATCGTCAACCTTAACTTTAAATACTTTGGTTTTGCCTTGATTTTCTACAGCAATTTCAACAGCATCAGGATTTGATACAAGGTTTTTAACAATGTACTCTAACATCTCTTGCATAACTTATCTCCTTATGCTTTTTTCTTTTTATTGTTTGTTTTAGGCACGCTGTTACCTTTAACTTCCAAAACACCAACTTTTTGAAGAAGTGTTTTAGCAGTTTCTGTAGGTTGAGCACCATTTTTGATCCACTTGTTTGCGAGTTCTGTGTTGATTTTGATTTCTGCAGGGTTTGTAAGCGGATTGTAAGTACCGATTTGTTCGATATATTGACCATCACGAGCTACTCTTGCATCTGCAACAACAACACGATAGAAAGGTGATTTTTTGTCGCCTAAACGAGTTAATATGATTTTTACTGCCATGATTATTTCTCCTTTTTAATATTTAAATTGTTGATAGTATAGCATACAAAATGCATGTTGTCAAGTATTTTTACTTTACATTTTGTAATTTTTTTAAAAAAATAAGCAACTAAATAAATTAGTTGCCTATCATCTTCCTTAATATATCTATTTTACATATTATGAAAATGATTAAAATTGTCCTCCCATTAGTTTTTTTCATCATAGCCATTTTACCGCCATAAGCCTTTGGGTTTTTCATCATTTTCATAACACAAAAAATTTGTGTTGGCTTGCATGATGAGCCCTGCCCAAATTCAATGTCGTTAGCCACCCATGAGCTTACGCATCATGGCCATCTTACCTCCATATGCCTTTGGGTTTTTCATAGACTCATAAAACACTTTGTGTTTTGTGAATGCTTCTTATGAACCCATCATCTTACGGAGCATCGCTGCGCGTCCCCCGTAAGCCCTCGGGTTCTTCATCATTTTCATCATTTCTTTAGATTGGTTAAATTGTTTAATTAATTGGTTAACATCACTTACTTGCACGCCTGCGCCCTTTGCTATGCGTTGGCGTCTGCTACCATTGATTATGTCTGGATTTAAGCGCTCTTTGGCAGTCATAGATTGAATTATTGCCTTATTTTTTTCTAAGGCTTTGTCGTCAATCTGATCTTCTATTTGTTTTAATTTGCCACCAATACCTGGTAGCATACCTAAAACAGATTTCAATCCACCCATTTTCTTGAGTGAGTTTACTTGTTCTATATAATCGTTAAGGTCAAAACTATTTTCGCGGAATTTACGCTCCATTTCTTTTGCAGTTTGTTCATCCACTGCTTCTTGTGCTTTATCAATGAGTGTTAAAACATCTCCCATGCCAAGAATTCGTGACGCCATTCTGTCTGGATAAAATGGTTCTAGATCAGTTAATTTTTCACCCACACCGACAAACTTGATTGGTTTACCTACCACTGAACGAATTGAAAGTGCTGCACCACCACGAGTGTCACCATCTGTTTTTGTTAGTACCACACCTGTAACATCAAGCGCGTCATTAAATGCCTTAGATACTGACACTGCTTCTTGACCAATCATTGCGTCAATTACTAGCAAAATTTCTGTTGGATTTGCAACTTTTTTGATTTCTTTGATTTCTTCCATCAATTTTTCGTCAATTTGAAGGCGACCAGCAGTATCCACTATAACAGTGTCTAGCGCAAATTTTTCTGCATATGCGATTGCTTCCTTAACAGTTTTTGTTGGATTTTGTGTACCACGCTCAAACACATCAATTTGTATTGATTTGCCCAACACCTTAAGTTGATCAATAGCAGCTGGACGATAAATATCACACGCAACAAGAAGTGGTTTTTTACCTTCTTTTTTTAGTTTTAATGCCAGTTTGCCAGACATTGTTGTTTTACCACTACCTTGCAAACCACACATTAAAATAACTGTAGGTGGTTTTGGTGATACATTTAATTTTTGATTTTCGCCACCCATCAAAGATGTTAATTCATCACGCACAATTTTGATAACTTGTTGCGTTGGAGTGAGACTTTTTAAAATCTCTTCTCCTAGCGCTTTTTCACTTACACGCGCACAAAAATCTTTGGCAACAACATAGTTAACATCAGCTTCTAAAAGTGCAATACGAATTTCACGCATTGCCTCTTTAATTTCAAGTGCAGTAAGTTTGCCATGCTTTGTCATTTTAGAAAAAATGTGGTTTAATCTATCTGATAAATTTGAAAAAAATGCCATTAAATGTCCTCCAATAACGCTATAATTTCTAGTCTTGTCATCATACTGATATCCTTTTCAGACTTGTCTTCAAGGATATGTTTAATTTTTTCGTCTCGTGCCACAAATCCTAATTTTTCTTCTGTAGATTTGAGTGTAACAATAGCTGTATCTACCGCGTCTTTAACTGCTTGACGGCTTATAGATAATTCTTCACTAACTTCTTGCAAAGACAAATTGTTATCTACATACATCTTTAAAATGTCTTGTTGTCTATCTGTTAAAAGTTTGCCGTAATATTTGTTTAATACTGCAACCTGCACTATTTCTTCTATGTTCATTTTAGTCCTTTTAAATTTTATTTTTAAAGTTTTCAAAAACTGGAATAAAGAAATCAACAAGTTTTATTGATTTACCTATTTCATTTATAGGTGCCCAAATAACGCTTTGGTTTTCATCTGGTTTAATTTTTAATGGTTGATTTTCATCCGCTTCGAATAAATATACTACATCCAAATGAGTATGTGCAGAAATAAATTTACCACGCTTAATATGTGCTGAAACAGGACCCGTCCAAACTGAAAATATTTCTTTGCCTATATGTTTTGCTTTTATTCCTGTTTCTTCTTCAACTTCACGCAAGGCTACAGATAAACAATTTGCTTCGCCATCTACATGACCACCTGGAAAAATATAACCCTTATAAATATTATGATAAACCAATAAAATTTTTGTTTTTTCTTTATTTACAACAAATGCAGATGAAGAAAAGTGAACCAAAACATTATCCCTTGTTAGAACATCATCAAAAAAATTGATACACTTTAAAAAAAATTCTTTATCTCTTTGTTCTTGCTCGCAAGTAGGTTTAAAATTTTCAATTTGTTGTTTTAATTTTTCCATTTATCACCTACATTAAGATTTTTTCTACAAAACTTTCTGCGTCAAATGTATCCATGTCGTCTACACCTTCGCCAAAGCCTGTAAATATAATTGGAACTTTAAGTTCGTTTATTATTGGATATACAACCCCACCTTTTGCTGTTCCGTCAAGCTTTGTAAGTATTATGCCATCAATATTAACACTATCTTTAAAAGCTTTTACTTGAGCGATAGAGTTTTGACCTATAGATGCATCTAAAACAATCAAATTAAGTTTTTTGGCTTCAGGATATTGACGATTGACAATATTGTTGATTTTTTCTAACTCTTTCATAAGATTAGTTTTTGTATGAAGTCGACCTGCTGTGTCTACAATCAGTACATCATTATTTTTTGCCTTCATACTGTCTATCGCATCAAAAACAACAGAAGCACTGTCTGCACCCTCGCCTTGCTTTACAATTTTAACCTTAAGTTTTTCTGCCCAATTGGATAATTGCTCTGTAGCAGCGGCGCGGAAGGTATCGCCAGCGGCAAGAATTACACTTTTCTTTTTGCTTTGAAAATACTTTGTCATTTTAGCAATACTTGTAGTTTTGCCAACGCCATTGACACCTACAACAGTAATAATCAATGGATAATTAAATTCAACTTTATTTGCGTCTAATTTAGAAATTAGCAAGTTTTTAAGCTCATCTTGCGCTCGTTCTGTATCCTTAATAAGTTTTTGCTTGCAAATGTCTTTAAGCTCGTCCATAATATCTAAAGCTGTTTCAACACCCATATCGCTTGAAACAAGGACAGACTCTAATTCATCATAAAAGTCGTCATCAAGTTCTGTGCGTTTAAAAGTGTATTTAAGTTTATCAAAAAACTTTTTAAATATTCCCATAATATTCCTTTTGATTGTATTGTATTGCATTGTTGTCAAGTTTTTATCTTGAATAAAATTTTTAAATGCTAGATTAAAAGATATATCTACCTAAGTTGTCGACTAAAGTAAATATATCTAAATACAATATTTAGCGTATACATTAAATAATATACGCTAAATGTATTTACTCTGCATTGATTGTTTTTACAGCATCTGCTAGTTTTACAGACACGATTTTACTTACACCTTTTTCTTCCATTGTAACACCATACAACGCGTCTACAACTTCCATTGTAGGCTTACGGTGAGTGATAACAATAAATTGTGTTTCGTTGCTGAAGCGCTTTAAGTAGTTTGCGTATCTATCAATGTTTGCATCATCAAGTGCTGCTTCGATTTCGTCCAAGAAACAGAACGGCATTGGCTTTAATTTTAATATTGCAAACAAGATAGCAATTGCTGTCATGGTTTTTTCGCCACCACTCATAAGAGTGATATTTTGTAATACTTTGCCTGGCGGTTGAGCAATAATTTCAACACCTGCAGTAAGTGGATCCTCACTTGGCAACAACTCTAACCTAGCATTACCACCACCAAACAATTCTTTAAATACTTTAGTGAAGTTTTCTTGAATTTTTACAAACTCAACATTAAATTTTTCAAGCATTTCTGCAGAAAGTTCTTTAATGATTTTAACAGCATCTTCTTCTGCTTTTTTAAGGTCTTCAATTTGAGTGTTCATTTCCTCATATCTTGCACCTTCAGTCTTATACTCTTCAATAGCATTTATGTTTACATAACCAAGTGCTGTGATTTGATTTTTGATACGGCTGATTTTGATTAAATTTTCTTTAATATCATAATCTTCACCTTGATCTTTAAACGGCAAGCAATCGTTATATGTCATTTCGTATTCTTCATAAATGCGTTCTTGCATATTTTCGATGTCGATATCTACCTTTTGAAGCTTTGATTCTTCTTGATAAATCTTGTTGTTAAGTTTTGAAATATCGTTAGAAATAACAGTTTTCTTGTCGTCCAAATCTTTTAATTCTTTTAATAAAGATTGTTTAAATTCATCAAATTGAGAAATTTTTAAATTTAACTTATCAAGGTTTTGTTGTAGGTTAGAAACTTCTTCGTCACTACCTTTTGATTTGTTTAAATTTAACGCTTCGTTAAGGACTTTTTGTTGACTGTTAAGTTCGTTTTCTACCCTTTCTATATTTGATTTTAAAATATCAATTTCGTTGGTTTGAGTTTGAATTGTTTCGTTTAATGATTTGATTTTTTCTTCAGTAGATGCAATCTTTACCTTAGAAGTTGTCATAATTTCAGCATGTTGTTCGCGTTTATGTTTAAGTTCTTCGTACTGAGATTTTTGAGTGTCGTTAAATTGACCAACTTTTGCTTGTGCTGAGTTGTAGTCTTGCTCTAATTTATCAATAGAATTAATTTGAGCATTTAACTCGCTTACAATATTTTCTGCAACTTTAAGTTGACTTGATAATGAAAAGATATCTTCTTCACTACTTTCTAAATTGCTTTTTAAACCTTCTAGTTTTGTGTTAAAGGTGTAAAATTCGCTGTTAACTGATTGCAAAGACTCATTTTCAGTTTTATATTGTGACTTAACATTGTCAATCTCAGTAGTGATAGCATATTGCTTTTTGGTTATAATATCTAATTCCTTAGATTTTTCTTCAATATTTTTTGCTAAGTTTTTAATTTCAGTTTCTTTGCTTAGAAGTGAACTATCATTACTCTTTTTGCTACCACCAGACATACTACCTTGTGGAGATAATACATCTCCTTCAAGTGTTACTATCCTAAACGCATAACCAGATTGTTTTGCAACTGAAACTGCATTGTCTAGGTTGTCACACACAACTGTTGCGCCAAGCAAACTGTCGATAACAGGACGATATATAGCATCGGTTTTAACAAGTTCGCTTGCAACACCTAAACAACCCTTTGCAGACAAATATTTTTTATCCGCAGCGTTAATTGATCTTGGTTTAACTGCACTAATTGGCAAGAAAGTCGCTCTACCAAGACGAGAATTTTTTAAATAATCGATTAAGACTTTTGCGTCATTTTCGTCTTTGGTTACAATGTTTTGTATGCTACCGCCTAGTGCAATTTCGATTGCAGTTTGATATTTTTCATCAACATTGATTATATTACCAACCACACCTTTGATTGCAGAACCTAATTTTGCATTGTTTTTGCCTTCTTGCAACAAGCGTTTAACAGCAAATTGATAACCTTCAAAATCTGCTTGTAAATTTGTTAAAATATTCTTCCTATTTGTGTCGTTAGATATGCTTGTTTTTAGTGCATAAATGGTTGAATTTATTTCTTCCAAATCGGCTGAAAGATTTGTTAATTTTTGGTTAAGATTGTCTATATTTTCTTGTTTTTTAGCTTTGGTTTTTGTTAAATTTTCTACTGTTGATTTTAATTCCGCATATTCTTTTTCTATCTTTGTTTTTTCTAAATCTGCGTTGTCTAACTTTAACTTGTCTTGACGGATATTTTCAAGCAAAGTGTCGCGTTTTGCAATGTATGCTGACAAGTTTGCTTTAATATCAGTAAGTTTAGACAAATTATCAATAATGTTGCGTTGATTTTCTTCTTTTTCGCCTTCTGTTTTTGCCATTTCATCAACAAGTTGCATATATTGCTCTGTAATTTTTTCGTTTTCTTTGCGCAAATTTTCTAGATTTTTTTGTTCTTCATTGCGCATATGTATTGCAGAATTTACAAAAGTATTTCTTTGATTTAAATCAAGGTTATATGTATTAAGTTGTGTTTCTAACCTGCTGATTTGTTCTTTTAAATATCTTGCTTGCTCATTTAAAAGTCGACTATCGCTTTGCTTTTTTTCTAGTGCAATAGTGTGTTGAAGAACTTGCTCATGCAATTCGTTTGCCTTTTTGTCAAGCGCACTGATTTCGTTCATAGATTTATCATATTTTGCTTGCTCTGCTTCCATGGTTTGAGTAAGCACATTTAGATTGTCTCTATAACCTGTCAATTTTTCGTTTATCTCTTGTTTTGTTTGTGCAGCGTGGTCAAATTGATAAATATATGCGTTGATTTCAAGATTTTTCAAAATATCTCTATATTCAAGGTATTTTTTAGCATCTTCACTTTGGCGTTTTAATGGCCCTAGTCTACGCTCTACTTCGGTCATAATATCACCAGCGCGGCTCAAGTTGTCACGCACGCGTTCCAAGCGGTTTTCGGTTTCTACTTTTCTGGCCTTGTATTTTGCAATACCTGCGGCTTCTTCAAAAATAGCGCGACGTTCTTCTGGCTTAGATTGAATAATTTCTTCCACTCTACCTTGACCAATAATTGAATAACCGTCTTTACCTATACCACTATCATACAAAATATCACGGATATCTTTAAGTCTGCATGGTTTGCGGTTTATCATATAATCACTTTCACCACTGCGGTAAAGTTTACGAGTTAAAACAACTTCATCGTATTCAATGTTGAACCACTTGTTTGTGTTGTCAAAAACTAAAGATACTTCACAGTAACTGAGTTTTTTCCTTTTTTCAGTTCCAGCAAAAATAACGTCTTGCATACTTTTACCACGAAAGGCTTTGCTTGATTGTTCACCTAACACCCAACGGATAGCGTCACTAACATTACTTTTTCCGCATCCATTAGGACCAACAATGGCAGTAATTCCACCGTCAAAACTAATTTTTGTTAAATCAGCAAACGATTTAAAACCTACCATTTCAATTTCTTTAAAAGTTATCATATGTTCCCCTAAGGATAGCCATATAGGCTTAAACAACTTTATTATAGCAAAAAGTAGCACTAATTTCAAAACGATTTAAACTAATTATGATAAAATTATTTAATCAAGAATAAGAAAAAGTCACTATTTTTTAAGTGACTTTTAAATTAATTTTCTAATAAATCTATTAGTTGATTTTCGTCTATTACTTTTATACCTAATTGGATTGCTTTGTCTAATTTGCTACCAGCATCTGAGCCAGCAATAACAAGGTCTGTTTTTTTGCTTACACTGCTTGTCACATTTGCTCCCATATTTAGTAATATTTTTGTCAAATCTGGTCGCGTATAATTTTGTAAACCGCCTGTCAAAACAACTGTTTTGTTTGCAAAATGTGGGTTTGTTTGGCTGATTTCTGCTTTGTTTATTGTTACGCCTAATTCTAATAGTTTGTTTATGTTTTCGATATTATCAAAGTCTTTAAAATATTCTATTATACTTGTTGCCACAATTTCGCCAACATCTTCAATGTTTGTCAAGTCTTCAACAGTAGCATTTTTAAGGTCTTCAACTGTAGGATATTTTTTGCTTAAAACAAATGCAGTTTTTTTGCCAATATTCATTATACCAAGCGCAAAAATAAAATTTGACCAGTCTATTTGTTTGCTTTTTTCTATTGCATCAATTAAGTTTGAAATCTTTTTATCTTTAAAACCTTCTAGCCCAATTAACATTTCTGGTTTTAATGTAAACAATTCGTATGGATATGCAATATTAAACTTGTCAAACAACACTTTTAAGGTTTTTTCACTTAATCCTTCAATATTAAACGCATCACGAGAAACAAAATGAGACAACCTATCTATAATTTGGTCAAAACAACCTTTGTGGTTTACACAGAAAAGGTTTGCGCCAATTTCTTGCAACAAACTATTACAACTTGGACAATGTAGTGGTTTGCTTATTTCAACAGCATTTTCGCTTTTTTCTGCCAAACCCATAACTTCTGGTATAACTTCGTTAGAACGCCTAACAAACACACGACTGTTAATACTTACTTGTTTGCGTTCTATATCTTGCATATTGTTAAGTGTTGCCCTGCTTACTGTTGCTCCGCTTAGTTCAATTGGATCCAAAATTGCAATAGGCGTAATTTTGCCTGTGCGTCCAACTTGCCAATTTACATCAAGCAATGTTGTAGATAGTTCAACCGCTTTAAATTTCCAAGCCATTGCCCATTTAGGAAATTTGTTTGTGTAACCAATATCGTCGCGAACCATACAATCGGCAACTTTTATAACCATACCGTCAATCATGACATCTAAATTATCTTTAATTTTATCAATATGTTCGATTTGTTTTTTTGCATCTTCTAAAGTTTTGAACTCTACATAATACTCGCCAGTTGTAAAGCCTTGGTTGATAATAAACTCATGCATTTCTTTTTGGTTTTTTATTGTTTGATTTTCTATACTTAAAACATCATAACAGAAAAAATCTAAACGCCTTTTAGCTGTTTCTTTTGGGTCTAGGTTCCGCACAGCACCTGCCACGCCATTACGCGGATTTTTAAGTGGGATTTCTGCAGTTTTGTTGTATTCTTCAAATGCAGAGTTTGTCATCATACACTCACCCGCCACCAACAATTTGCCTTTAAAAGGAATAGTAAGCGGAACAGATTTAATAGTACGCACTTGTTTTGTAACATCTTCGCCTATTGTACCATTGCCACGCGTTGTTGCTGATTTATAATGACCATTTACATATTCCAACACAATTTTTAAGCCATCGTATTTATATTCTATACTAAAAGTAAGATTGTCGTTTTGCGTTGCTTTACGCATATCGTTGAACCATTTTGTTAAATCTTCATAATCTTTTACTTTATTTAAACTATATAATTGAACTTGGTGTTTGCGTTTTTTAAACTCTGGCAAAACATAATCGCCAACACGCGCAGTTGGTGTTTCTGGCAAAGAAAAATTTAGTTCTTTTTCAAGATCTACAAGTTCGTAATATAGTGCGTCATATTCTGCATCTGAAATGGTTGGATTATCGTAAACATAGTAATTTTTGTTATGTTTATTTACTTCGTCCGTCAACCATTTCAAGCGTTCCATTTTATCCATATTTATCCTTTAATTTGATTGGATTGTTTGTTAATCTTTAAACTCTATTGGTGCATAGTCAAGAGATAGCATCTTTTCTCCAACACCTTCAAACTTAATTTTTACGCAGTGGTTGCTAGAGTTTGGTGTAACTTCTGTAATTTCGCCATCACCAAATTTAGGGTGCGTAACTTTAGCACCAAGTTTGATTTTTGAAAAATCTACTGCTTTCTTTTCAACAGTATCTTTGCCAAAGGTATAATTAAAAGTTTTGTTTAAATTGTTTGATTGTAATGTGTTCATATTGTCTCCATATTTTGTAAATTTATTTTGATTATTATATGCTGAAAAGCCTGTGTTTATTTGTCGTTTTTGAACAAGGTCCAGTTCGTATAAAAACCTTGATTTTGCGCTGTTTTCTCTCTTGCCATACATAAAACGAGACATGCTACTTGTTAAAAACAAGTCCTTTTTTGCTCTTGTAATTGCCACATACATAAGGCGACGCTCTTCTTCAATATCGTCCGCATCATCGCGAGAAATTGGAAAGATTTTTTCTTCACAACCTACAACAAAAACGGTGTCAAATTCAAGTCCCTTAGAGCCATGAACAGTTGCAATTACAACGCCTTTGCCGTCATCAGTATCCATTGCACTAGAAAGTGTCACACTCTCTAAATAATCAACAATAGTAGCGCCTTGGTTGTTTTCTTCAAATTCGCGTACTGAGTTTGAAAGTGAGTTTATGTTTAAATATCTTTCATATTCTTGCTCGTTATCCAAGTCAAAAGCGTTTAAAATACCGCTTTCTTCTAGGATAAATTTAAAGAAATCAAACATACCCATTGTGTTTATATTTTCTTCCATTTTGCAAAGAAGAGATTTAAAATCTTTAAGTTTATCGCGCAATGCTTTTGGTAGCACTTCCATTTCGTAATTCATAACAACATCTTTAAGAGAACAACGATTTTTTATTGCAATTTCGTTTAATTTTTCTATACTTGTATCGCCTATTCCGCGTTTTGGAAAGTTGATTATACGCGCAAAACTTACATTGTCGTCAGGGTTTACTATTGCAGTCAAATACGCAAGAACATTTTTGATTTCTTGACGCTCGAAAAACTTAAAGCCATTATACATAATGTGCGGGATATTGTAAGCAAGCAGTTTTTCTTCAAACGAACGAGAAAGTGCATTTACACGCATCAAAATTGCCATTTCGTGATAAGGGACACCTTGATTGTGCATTTGGATAATATTTCTTACAACAAAATCTGCTTCGTCCGTTTCGGTCATTGCTTGATAGTATGTTACATCTGCGCCGTCATCATTTTCAGTATACAACACTTTATCTAACCTATTTTTATTGTTTTTTATAATAGTGTTGGCGCGTTCCAAAATCTTTTTAGAACTGCGGTAATTTTGCTCTAATTTAAACACTTTTGCTTCAGGAAAGTCGCGTGTAAAATTAAAAATGTTTTCAATATTTGCACCACGCCAACCGTAAATTGATTGGTCCTCGTCACCAACGATAAGTATGTTTCTTGTTTTGCTTGCAAGCAGTTTTACAATGTCATATTGAAGCTTGTTTGTATCTTGAAATTCGTCTACACTAAAGTGAGTAAATTTGTTTTGTATACTTTCAAGTATTTGGGCATTTGTTGAAATAAGTTTATAAAAATTGATAAGCAAATCATCAAAATCCATTGCATTGTTTTTCTTTAATTCGTTTTCGTAATCTAAATAAAATTGCTTAAAAATTTCAATATCTTTATCGTAACTGTAAATCTTTACAAATTCATCAATTGACATATTGTCATTTTTAATTACAGATAAATTGTGCTTGTAATTACATTTTGTTGTTTCGTCGTCGATGTTATATTTTTTAAACAATTCTTTAAAGATTTTTGCAGTGTCTGTATCGCTAAAGATTGTAAAGTTTTCTTTATAACCTTCTATAAAACTAGCATATGTTCTTAGCATCCTTGCACAAAAGCTGTGGAAGGTGCAAACTGTTACCATATCACCATTTTGAGCAACTTTGCCAATACGATCTTTCATCTCTCCTGCTGCTTTGTTTGTAAAAGTTATTGCCAAAATTTTATGTGCAGGGACTCCACACTCTGTAATTAAATATGCAATTCTATATGTCAACAATCTTGTTTTGCCACTGCCTGCGCCTGCACTTACAAGCACAGGACCATCAGTACAAACAACTGCATTATATTGTTCTTCATTTAATAATGATTTATAATCCATAAATAAAAAAATAACTCCAAAATTTAAATTTTACATAAGAAAAAGAATTATATAATCACTTCCCCCTAAGCGTGCAAATATATAATTCATAATTATTATATCAAATAAAAAACTGAAACGCAAACGTTTCAATTCTAAATTTTTAATTAAGCCAATTTTCTAATCCGCTTTCGTGTATAAGTTCTGCATCTAAAAATTTCAACCATTCAACACCTGCCGTTAAATTGTCTTCGCCATGAATTTTAAATCTAACATTACTACACTCAAGAAGCCTAACATAACGCTTGGTATTTTTATATAACACGACTACGGCTGAAAAACAACTGTTTTTAAAATCCCACGCACGCGGTGTTCTCTCTTTTTGATTTTCAAGCACCCGAAAACCTGTCCAGTCATAACCATAATGAGCTTTAATAAATTTTTGAACATGTCTCAATTTGTAATCTCTTTTCATAACAACTCCATATAATGATATTATATTAAAAAAATCAAGTTATGTCAAGATGAAAAAAGATGGCTAATGCCATCAATTTTTTAATAACGAGATTTTTTAGCTGCGCGCTTACGAGCTGCTTTTTGTTTTTCTTTTTTAGCAACGCTTGGTTTTTTATATTCGATTTTCTTTTTTAAATCACCAATAATGCCATCTTTTTGACATTTACGTTTAAAACGTTTTAATGCGCTTTCAACTGATTCATTTTCACCACAACGAACAGTAGTCATCTTCTTTTTCACCCGCCTTTGTTTTTAAATTCTTTTTTATTTTACTCTACAACAAGCAAATTGTCAATAGATTTTGCAAACTTTTTATAAGTTTAAAAATCTTTTAACTTTTCTCCACCTAAAATGTGTATATGCAAGTGATTTACTGTTTGACCTGCATTTTCGCCTTGATTTATAAGCAAACGATAACCTTCTGTTATGCCTAATTCTTCTTGCATGTGGCTGATTTTGCCCATGATTTTGCCAAGCAATGCAGTACCTTCTTGTGTCATCATATCAATATATGGCACGTGGTCGGTTGGGATTGCAATTAGATGAACTTTTGCTTGCGGATTTATATCCTTAATTATCATAAACTCATCGTCTTTATACAAAGTTGTGCTTGGGATTTCCCCTTTTCTGATTTTACAAAAAACACATTCTTCTACCATAAATATTTCTCCTTTTAGATTAATTAATCTTTACGCCAACCATACCTTGTTGATACGGTTTAATTAATTTAACATCTACAATATCACCAACACTGAAATTGCCTTCTAAATATGTGTATATATAATTTTCTGTATAGCCTAAAGAGTATTTGTCGTCTACTTCTTCGATAAGTACTTTATGATTTGTAGATAAATTGTTTGCCAAAAACTTATTTTTAAACTCTTTGTTTAGTTGTTGTAATCTTTTCTCTCGCTCTTTTGTGGTGGTTTTATCAACCGCACCGCTTAATTTACAAGCAACTGTTCCGCTCCTTTCACTATACGGGAAAATATGCATAGAACTAAATTCAATTTCTTTTAAGTTGTTGTATGTGTCTTCAAATTCTTGGTCGGTTTCGCCTTTAAACCCTACAATTATATCTGTTGAAAAATTAGCATTAGGGAAAGCGTTTTTAAGTTTTTTAACAATCTCTTTAAATTGTTCGATTGTATAATGCCTATTCATACGCTTAAGTGTTTGGTTGCATGCTGATTGTAAACTTAAATGGAAATGCGGACAGAAATTTTTGCAATTTTTAAGTATTGCTATCATTTCATCATCAAGTACAAGACATTCTATTGAAGATATCCTAAACCTTTTTTTTAGTTTATCAACTTCTTTAACTACCTTTTTAAGAGCAAGTTTGCCATTTATGCGATAGTCACTCATATTTATGCCAGTAAGCACAATTTCGTTGGCGGTTGTGTGCTTGATTTCGTCTATTATATCAGACAAATCTCTACTTCTGCTCCTACCACGCACATATGGTATTAGACAATATGAGCAGAAATAATCACAGCCATCTTGAATTTTTATGTATTGCCTTGTCCTTGTTTCTATCGGTCTTGGGAAAGGTACATATTTTTTATGTTCTAAATCTGGCAAAACTTTGTTTTGTTTGTTGATAAAATCTATAATTGTATGCTTGCCATAGTTGCCAGTAAGAGCAATTACATTTTTGTTTGTTAAAAATTGGCTTGGATTGTTTTGTACAGCACAACCGCAAACTATAATTTTTGCATTGGGGTTTAGTTTTTCTATTTTGCTTAAAACTTGGCGAGATTTGCGCTCCCCTGTGTTTGTAACTGCACATGTATTTACCACATAAACATCTGCTTTTACCAACCCTTCTGCTATCTCATAGCCTTCTTGCTTTAGTTGATTCATTATTGATTGACTTTCGTATTCGTTTACTTTGCATCCAAGAGTTATAACACTTGCTAACATAATCTCACCGCCTTTAAACTGCTTACCGCACAGACACTAGCTACTTCTGCACGCAAAATAGTTTTGGATAGACTTATATTTTTTGCAAAACTAGAAAAATATTCGTTTTCTTGCTTACTAAAACCGCCTTCTGGCCCAATAATAACTGCAAAATCACCTGCAAACTTTGTTAGTGGATTGGTTGAATTTTCATAAGCAAAAAATATGTTTTTTATTTGCTTTGCATCATTTTCTATATCTTTTTTGTTTATTATAGATACTTTCATAATATCCGCGCGTTCACATTGCTTGCTGGCTTGTATTGCGATGTTGTTTAACTTTTCTAACTTTTTTTCGTCCACTACTGCGACTGAATAATCTGCTTTAAAAAGTTTTACATGTTTTACATTTAATTCTGCCAAATTGTCAATAGTTGTAGCCAAAGCATCATTTTTAATCATGGCAAGATAAACAACTATATTGTCGTTGTCGTAAGCTGGATTTGTTCGTTTTTCAATAATATCTGCCACAACTTTGGTTTTTGTAATTTCACTTATTCTTGCAAGGTAATCATATCCGTCTCCGTTAAAAGCCATAATTTCGTCATCAATTTGTGCGCGTCGTACCTTGCACAAGTGTTGTGCTTCACCACCGTCTATTAAGATTTTGTCGTTTTCAATCGTATTGAAATAAAATCTATTATCCATTTTTACCTTTCAACTTTTGTATAGCTTCGTATGTTTCGTTAGAATAAATATATTTGCCACTAACTAAAATATCTGCACCAGCTTTAACACATTGAGCACCAGTTTCTGCATTTATACCGCCATCAACTTCAATTAAAATTTCTGCGTTTTGACTACGCAAAGCTTTGATTTTCTTTAATGCTGATTTTTGGAACTCTTGACCGCCCTTACCTGCTTTAACACACATTATCAAAACCAAGTCAATATATTTTATCAATGGTTCTAACACTGCAATGTCTGTATCTATATCTATAGCAATACCTGCCATAACTTCATTATCTTTAATTTTTTTAAGGTCGGAGATAAGTTTTTCAATTTGGCTATAAGATTCGTAATGCAAAGTAATGATATCTGCACCATATTTAATGTATTTTTTTATCACTTTTGACGGGTTTTCAATCATTAAATGAACATCAAACAAAAGAGCAGTTTTTTCGTTTAATTGCTCTAAATACGAATAATCTATAGACTTGTTTTTAACAAACTTGCCGTCCATTACATCTAAATGATACATATCTGCGCCAAAATTTCCAACACGCGCCAAATATTCAATTTGTGCTGACATATTTCTGCCTGCTGGCAAACTTGATGCTGACACTACAATTTTTTCATAAAGACTCCTTAAATTTGATTGTGTTTGCAATAAGATAATTAATCTTGAAATAAAACTCTATGATTATTTTATCTTAATATTCTTTTACTTGATTAGTATATCACAATTTAAATAAAAAGAAAAAGGATTTTTATTCCTTTTCTTTTAAAGTTTTTGCGCGTAGCATACCACATGCACCTTCTATATCACTACCTTGACTGCGTCGCAGTGTTGCAGAAACACCTGCTTTGTTTAGTTTATCTACAAACTCGTGTGCTTCTTGTTTTGTGGTGGCTTTTAGCGTCCCACCATTAGGGTTTAAGCAAATTACATTGACATGGCAAAGCAGACCGCGTGTGAGTTGTTTTAATCTTACAATATCATCATCTGTGTTGTTTACATCTTTTATTAAGCAATATTCAAAAACAACTCTGCGTTTGTTTTCTTTTACATACACTTTTAGTGCTTTTATAATTTCGTCAATTGAATAAGCGTTTGCAATTGGCATAATAGTTTTTCGTGTTTCGTCTGTTGTCGCATGCAAAGACACACACAAAGTTATGTTAAAATTCAATTTTGCAAAATCGTAAATTTTGTCTACCAAACCGCAAGTTGAAATTGAAATGTTGCGTTCACTTAAATTAAACCCTTGTTTTGCAGTAATTAATTCAAGCCACTTTACAACGTTATCGTAATTATCAAAAGGTTCCCCACTACCCATAAGCACAATGTTTGTAAAGTTGCGTTCTGTACATTTGCCATTATCGGCATTAACAAGCGCAATAGTGCTTAACATTTCACCAGCTGTAAGGTTGCGTATCAACCCTCCTAAAGTAGAAGCACAAAATTTGCAACCCATCCTACAACCAACTTGAGTGGACATACAAATTGTATTGCCATAGTCTTGTTTTAAGAAAACGCACTCTACAATATTATTGTCGTGCAACTTTATTAAATATTTTTTTGTTCCGTCTTTACTTTCTAAAACCTTAAAAATTTCAACAGGTTTTATAATGTATTTTTGCTTTAA
>JAFXKG010000003.1 GCA_017531805.1 Clostridia bacterium
GTCCTGAGCCAGGATCAAACTCTACAAAAAATGGTATTAAAATTATCTTGCGATAAATAATAATCTTTGTAAATAACCTTGCTCAATTGCTTGGCTTATTTCGTTGTTCAAAAAACTTGGAATTGGCAAGAACTTTGTTCTTACCTTGTACCTATTAAGATATAAATTGTCCTTACGAACTTGCGTTCGGCACCATGTTTTTCACTTGGCGCAATTATAAGATAACACACTTTAAAACTTTTGTCAACACTTTTTTAAAAATTTTTTAAAAATTTTAAAAGTTTTTTATTTTAGACAAATTTCTTAAAATGCCTATCTATCGCCCCGTTTACACGAGACGATATGTATAATACACTATATTCAAAAATAATGCAAGTGTTTTTACAAACTTTTTTAAAAATTTTTTTATTTTTTTTTAAAATCGTCATTTTATACTATTTTATAATATATTTTTAAACATCCTATAACACCAATGACGCAAAAAAAAGTTTTAAATTTTCAAAAGTAATATCAGGTTTTTTAATAAAAGAATATAATTTTTTTGATTTAGCATAAAAAAGAGTACTCTTTTACAGAATACTCTTTATAGTTTACACTGTTGGTTTTGCATCTTCTAAGCTGAAATTGCCAAGATTATCAAAGAATACATCAACAATATCTTGTAGTAATAAGGTTTTTACTTGTTTGTAATCTTCACCAACTTCTATCCACTTGTCTTTATAAGTATCATAACTATCAGGTTTTTCAACAACACCAGCGGTTATAAATTTGTCAATCTCAGTATCAGATATAACAGTGGACAATGTATCAGGAAGACTTGCAACAGAACTTGTTAAGTCTATTAAAGTAAGAATACCTGTTACTTTTTCATCAGCGTCAAATTGTTCGTTGCTATTTTTATCTTGATAAAAGCCATTTTCTTCATCGTATTTATAATCCAATGCTTCTGCAATAGTTAAACCATCAATAACACCTTGGATGTTGTCTCCTAGATTTTTAACTTGCTCTTTTGCAATTTTTGCTAAAGCTCCTATTACTTCTTTTCCATCATCCATAACTTGATCGTCAGCACCTAGTGTATATCCTAAAATTTCATAAACATACAAATCATCAATTATACCTGAAATTTGATTAATAGTTTTATCTGCATTTTTTTCTGTGTCTGGATTATAAATATAAGTTGGAAGATTAACACCATATTTCGAGTGCAAATCTTTTAATGTAATATTTTCACCAAGGTTTGAAGTATAACTTGAGATTGCATATGTTAAAGGTAGATATTGTAACTCTATTTTAACTTCTCCACTTTTTACTTCAAATGATTGCTTTTTAATTTTTATATATGTTTTTGAGCTAATTTCTTGTACATCATAATCAAAATCATTAGTTTTGCTTACCAAATTGTCGTCGTTGAACTCTGATTTTTTATAAAGTTGTTGATTTTCATTGTTAAAATAATAAGTGATTTCACTTTCAAAAATATCTTGCATGTCTGAAAGGTCAACAACTGTATTGCTTTCGTTGTCCAATTCGTATGCACTTATATTTGACACCTTATCTTTTATAGCACCAGAAAGATCAGACAAACCCACATTTTTTAAATCTGATATATCAATACCCATCAATTGATCGCCAATTTCGATACCAAAATCATTTTTTAAGTCATTTATTGTGTATGTATCTTTATTTTTGAGCAAATTCATAGCATGTGACACAAGTTTGTTAGGTGTCAAACCATTGATTTGGTCATTACCTAAGTCTATTTCTGTTTTAAATGTAGAATTTATCCATTGTGCAGACACTTTAAAATAAACAAACGCACCCAAACCAGCCAACAAAGCTAAACATAAAATAAAACCAAAAAAGGTACCACCAAAAAATTTACCAACGCCTGAAGCACGTGATTTTTTTTCTTTACTCATAACACCTCCAAGTATATTTTTATTATTACACAAAATCAAAAAAAATCAAACAAATTTTAATCAAAAGATAAATATAACATATAATTCGTCAAAATAGTCAACTTTAAATTATCACTATTGAACAGCCTGGATTAAGCGTCCTTAACTCGGCATCTGCAATTAAATCTGGACAATAGTTGATTGCAATCTTTTTAACAACGTTTTTATCTGTCCATTTATCACAACAAGTAAAATCTTCTATCATTTTTCTGTTTTTAAGGTCTTGGCATTTTTTAAAAAAAGCATTTCGTATAGCACCACCTACCCCATGACTACCATAACCATGAATAACTTTCATCACCTTAAAGCCACCCTTTTGATAACTTTCTAATTCTATTAAAAATTGTGCAACCGCTTCAGCAACTGTTTGTTTTTGACTTTTAATGTCTATTGTTATAAGCTTCATAATATCTCCTATAAAGTTATTATATAATACAAAAATATTTTTTGCAATCAAAAAAACGGAACGCCTGTTCCGTTATAATCCAAACTCATCGTCAATCTTTTTAAACAACTTCTTTTTTATTTGCGGATCTTGCAATTTTAATGTTGCTGCCAATATTTTTTTGTCAATTATGCCTTTGATTTGTTTTGCACGATGCTTGTAAGTCTCCCATTGTTCTAAAGTTATCAAACCTAAATTTGGATGTTGTTCTATCAAGTCATCTTTGATTTGCAATGCTTCAAATTTTAAAACACCTTTGGCAAATCTTTGGTCTAAAAAATAATCTTCGTTTAATTCATTTAACTCTAATCGATTAAACATAAAATCATAAAAATCTTGTCCGCTTTGTGTTTTTGCGGTAGTTTTTCTCCACAGCATATCTATATATGCAATTTCACCTTTATTATTTGTGCATTCAATAAAAGAATAATAACCAGAAACAACAAAATCTTGAACAGAGTAAAATTTGCCAAACTCATTTAAATCTTCATCGATAAAAGCCCATAGGTCGTCATGTGTTTGCACAATAAGACAACCATTTATCAAAAGCAGTTCTCCCTTATAATCTAATTTTACATCATTAAAATTTAAAAAATCATCTTTGTTCCACTTGTCGCTAAATATGTCGACAGAAAAATCCTTACATCTTTTAAAAGAAAACATATCCATCCTTAGTCAAAATCCTTTTTATCCAAAACACCTGCAATAATCATAGCTTTGAGTTCTGGAGACAAATCTTGTAATTGTTCTTGTATGGTTTTTTTCTCTTTTTTATTGTTGCGCTTGTTGAAATCAAATAAAGACTCTGTCATATCTGGCACATCGTCATATATCATGTGTGGTGCGGAATATTTTGACTTTCTTTTTGCAAAATATTCTTTAAACTCGTCTGGATTAAAATTAGGAGTATCTATTACTCTTGATGGTTTTTCTTGTTTTTCTGGCACAAAAGGTTTTTCTTGTTCCATTTTGGGCATTTCAGATTCTGGCAATTTGACAACTTTTGGTTGTTTATCCTTTTTTTTGCGTTTTGGCACAACAAAGAACAATGCCAACAAAGGCATTAAAACAGCAAGTATTACGATTGCTATTTCTATCTTTGACATATGCTCCTTTTAGAAAAACCTAACTTTCGTCAGGTTTTCCGTTTCCATGTTTTGGTTTTTCTTCTTTTGCGTTACTAATTGAATTTCTCATATTAGTGTCCGCCACCATGTTTTGAAGTTTGTAATAATCCATTACACCAAACTTACCATTTTTCATGGCAGTTGCCATAGCTTTATGTACTTCACTTTCTGCCGCAAGTACGATTGCTTTCATTTCTTGAGTTTTTGCTTTCATTTCTTGCTCTAAGGCAATAGCTTGTGCTTTTCTTTCTTCTGCTGCGGCTTGACTAATCTTTTTCTTTGCTTCAGCATCTTCTATTTTAAGTTTTGCACCTAAGTTAGAACCGATATCTACATCACAAATATCAATAGATATAATTTCATAAGCAGTGTTTTTATCTAGATGGTCATTTAATATAGTTTTAGAAATAATAGAAGGATCTGACATAATATCATTGTGATGATTTGCCTTACCTATTGCAGTAACAACACCTTCTCCAACACGCGCCAAAATAGTTTCTGTGTCAGCTGTACCAATTTGTCTGTCAAGTTTTGCTCTTAAAGTCACTTGAGCAATTGCTTTAACTTGAATACCATTTTTACACACTGCTTCTATCCAATTTGTCTTTACAACTTTTGGGTTGACGCTTGTTCTAACCGCTTCTACCACATCTCTGCCAGCAAGGTCGATTGCCTTTGCTTGTTCTAAAGTTAAATCTAATTTTGCACTATGAGCCGCAATTAGTGCATCTACAACCTTTTCTATATCACCATTTGCCATCAAGTGAGTTTCCAACTCTGAAACATTGATGTTTAAACCCGCTTTTTGTGCCATGATATAAATATTGATTATTTTTTTGTAATCTACTTTTCTTAACTTCATGCCAATAAGTCTAAACATAGACACATATGCACCAGATGCCAAAGCCCTGAACCATACACTAAAAGGCACAAGTATAAACATTGCAACAACAATTAAGGCAACTACTACTAAAACTATTGTCAAAATCGCCCAACTAGGCATAAGTAACATTGAATTATTCATAACTCCTCCTATTCAAACCATTTTCTTACAACAAGAATATTGTTTTTTATATCGACTACTTTTATATTTGAGCCTGTTTCTATAAAAGAGCTTAAAGATTGAACATCATAAATTTTGCCCCTTATCTTTGCTTTGCCACCTAAATTGATGTCTGTAATTGCCTTACCAGATTTACCTACAAGTTTTTTGATTTTGCGTTCTGGCACATTGTAGTTTTTGTCTAATGTAGAACTTTTTTCAAACAAATTTCTGCCAAACAAACCAAACCTAGCGCTAAACACAAAAATTAAACCAAATACAATAAATACAGCCAAACACAAAAGTATAAACGCCATTGATTGCTCCACATTTAAGCCTTGACATATGCGCACAATTATACCTGCAATCAAAGATACTGTGCCGCCGACACCAAAAAATCCAAACCCTGGCACAAACGCTTCAATACCTATCAATACAACACCCACAATAAGCAAGATCGCAGCCACCCAACTCATTTGGGTAAATATAGCTAATAAATCCATATTTTCTCCTTTGTGATCAAATTATACAACCAAAATGACCGCTCGTCAATACCCTTTTTAAAAAAAGTTTGTGATTAAATTGACATTGAAAAATATATATAATATAATAATATTATTAAATAACAAAAGGATAAAATAATATGTTTTGTAAAGAATGTGGATCAGAAAATCGTAATGACAGAAAATTTTGCACAAACTGTGGTGCTAAGTTAAGAGATTATACCCAACCAAGAGAAGATTTGATTATGCCTGAAGACATACAAAAAGCAAAAGACAATGTTTTGACCAAAAACAAACTTAAAAACAAATTTAATGTTGCAAAACTGTTGATTTTGCTTGCTGCAATAGCATTTACCATTACAACATTTTTGTTTGATAATGTTGTACAAATGGTATTGATAATCACAAGTGTAACATTGTTTGTTGCTTTCTTTGTTGTATCTGCAGTTGGCAAAAAAGTAATAAAAAAATACGAACAACAATAAAACTAAAAAATAAAAAGACGAGTAGTCGTCTTTTTTTTAACTCAATTTGTTATCTCTAAAATAATAAAAAAAGTATTGTTGTGCAAAACCAGATAAATCTTGATACCTTTCAGTTAATTCTTTTGTTATCTTGTTTCTATCCTTAGTTACTGTGTTTGTCAATTTGTTGTATACTTTGTTTATCCATGTATCTACAGGAAATACGCTTTTTACACCCAATCCAAACAACATTATGCAATTTGCAACTTTTTCCCCTACACCTTTTAAGCTTACAAGAAATTTAAACTGATCATCAGGTTTCATTTGCTTTAAATTTAAGATATCTTTTTGTTTTAGTTTTTGTATTGTTTCATACATTTGATCTGCGCGATAACCCAAACCGGCCTTTTTAAAATCTTCTACTGTTGCTTGTTTAAGTTGATCAAGTGTAGGGAAAGCATAATAAACACCCTTGTTTTGTCCAAAGTTGACACACAAATATTCTATAGAATTTTTTATCCTTTTAATATTATTGTTTGCAGAAATAATAAAACTTACAATCATCTCAAAGGCATCATTGTTTATAATTCTGATACCGTATCCATAATCAACTGCAGATTTTAAAAATCGATCTTTTCTTAAAGTATTTTTTATTATAGAATAATCTCTATCAAGATCAAAAAAATTATAAAAATAATCAACATCTTTTGTTTTTATAACAATCTTATCAGCATTAAATTGTATTTCACATCGCTTGTCTTGTGAGCAAACATACGCTGTATCACCATCAATAACAAAACGGAAAATTTGACCACAATTTAGCGTTTGTACAACATCAAAATCTTGTGGCTTATATATTATAATTTCTGTATTGTTTTTTTCTATGTTCATTTTATTGCTTTACAAATTTGTACACCATTACAGTGCCATACTTCCTTTTAGTAATATCAAAACCTTCATAATCAAAATCAAAATACAATTCGGCGCTTGTTTCAAAAATAATTATACCATTTTCATTAAGTTTGTTTTGATTGATGATTATATCTATTGCTTTAACACCTAAATCAGTTTTGTAAGGTGGGTCTATTAAAACTATATCAAACTTTTCTGATTGTTTTAAAAACTCAATAGCATCAATGTGTTTTACAACAAAATCACCTTGTATTTCTTTTAAATTATCTTTAATGATATTGATTGCTTTTATATTTTGGTCAATCATATATGTTTTTTTTGCACCACGAGAAATTGCTTCTATCCCCAAAGCTCCCGTGCCAGAAAATAAATCTAAAACGACAGCATCCACTACATCAAATTGTATTAAATTAAAAATACTTTCTTTTACTCTATCTGTGGTTGGCCTGGTAGAATCTAAATCAAACTCTTTTAACTTTTTACCGCGATATTTCCCTGCAACAATTCTCACTAATACTCTCCTAAATTTTAAACATATTAATACATCTAAAAAATTATTGCAATAATTTAAATAAAAAAGTTTGACCAAATGTCAAACTTAATATCTTATATTATTCAGTCTTTTGCACATCTGCTTCTGCTTTTTCAGACTCAACATCAGCTGTAGATGATTTAATAAAATCATTAATAAGTGCTGTGTCTTTTTTATCCATCAAAACACAAACTGTTACTATACCCGCAATAGCAGCAATCAATACAACAGATACTATAATCCAAATCAAATAAAGTGTTGGCATAATTTTCTCCTATGTTATTAGGATAATAATAACAATATTTTGTTTAAATGTCTAGCAATTTTTTATATTTTTTAAAATTTTTGCAAACAAGCAACAAAAAAGCCCATACGGGCTTTTTAAATTATTTTGTTTTTTTAGTTGTTTTTGCAGTTGTTTTAGTTGTTGCCTTTTTAGTTTCAACCTTCTTTGCTGGTGCCTTTTCTGCTTTCTTTACTGGTGCTTTAGCAACTGGTTTTTTTGCTTCTGTTTTCTTAACAACTGGTTTTTCAGCTACTTTCTTTTCAACCTTAACTGCTGGTTTTTTAGCTTCAACTTTTTTTGCTGGAGCCTTTTCAACTTTAGTCACCGGTTTTTTAGCCTCTACTTTTTTTGCAGGTGCTTTAGCAGCTGGCTTTTCATCAACCTTCTTTTCCACCTTAGCAACTTCAACTTTTTTAGCTGGAGCTTTTTCAACTTTAGCTACTGGTTTTTTTGTTTCAACTTTCTTGGCAGGAGCTTTAACTTCTACTTTTTTTGCTGAAGCTTTTTCTACCTTTTTAGCTGGAGTTTTAGCAACTGGTTTTTTAGCTTCAACTTTCTTATCAGCTAGTTTTTCAGCCACTTTCTTTTCAACCTTAGCTGCAGGTTTTTTAGCCTCTACTTTTTTAGCAGGTGCTTTTTCTACCTTTTTGGCCGGAGTTTTTGCAACAGGTTTTTCAGTTAACTTCTTTTCTGCTTTTACTGCGGGTTTTTTAGCTTCTGCTTTTTTAGCAGGTGCCTTTTCAACTTTAGCTACTGGTTTTTTTGCCTCTACCTTCTTTGCAGGTGCTTTTACAACAGTTGCTTCGGCCAATGCTGGTTCTGCGACTGCAGGTTTAGATTCTGCCTTTGCAACTTTTGAAGATTTTTTAGTAGATTCTACTTTAGCTTGTTTAGCTACTGATTTTTTTGCTGAAGCAGGTTTTGCTTCTGCAACAGTTTTTACTGGTTTTTCTTCAAGACTGTCGATTGCCAATAATTTTTCTTGAAAATCAGATCTAATCTTTTTGTCGCGACGATCAAGTACAATCAACACTACAACAAGCGCAATTATCGCTACCGCAACAATGATGGCTAACCACCACCAATTTTGTTTAATAAATTCCATAATTTCACCCCTTTAAAATTAGTTTAATCATTGTAGCACGAAATATTTTTAAAAACAAACGATTTTCTTACTTTTTTGACAAATTTTTTAAATTTTTTAAAGAAAAATAAAACACTATAAAAAAATGGAGAAAATTTTCTCCAATTTTTACAACAAAATGCACAATATTCCGCCTTTTCCTTCGTTTACAATTCTAGATAATGTGCGTCTTAATTTATTTTGTAAATTAACAGGCATAGATGTCAACTTTCCATTTAAACCTTCGTTCACCAAACTTTCTAACGATTTACCAAACATATTGGTTTGCCATATTCCTTGAGGGTTGTTTTCAAACTCTTGTAACAAATATTTTGCCAAATCTTCGCTTTGCTGATAACCTCCCATAATAGGGCTTACTTCTGTTTCTACATCAACTTTCATAATATGTAAACTTGGCGCTTGCGCTTTAAGTTTTACGCCACATTTGCCACCTTGTTTAACAATTTCTGGTTCTTTAAGTTCCATCTCTTCAATAGAAGGGATTACTATACCATAACCCGTTTCTTCCACTTGTTGCAATGCTGAGCTAAGTTTATCGTATTGTTTTTTTGCGTTTGTTAAATCTTTTAAGCAACTGACCAATTCAAAATCATCATGAATATCAGTACCAATTTGCTCACTAAGTACACGATAAAACAATCCTTCTTTTGGAACAACATCAAAACTAATAGAGCCACTTCCCATTTCTATGTTATTGTTTAAAATCGGTTCAAAGTTTTGAGAGTTTTCAAACAATACGCTTTTGACATCATATTCTCCAATCCTTGTAACATCGCCAACAGCATCATATACCGCGTCTATGATTTCTTTAATAATAGGATTATCTTGAGGCAAGGGTTTTAACCACTTAGGTGTTTTAATGTTTATCACTTCGATAGGAAATTCTTTTAAAATCTCTGTCATAATATTATCTACATCTTCCTTTTTTAATTCATTTACATTTATAGGTAAAACTGCTGTGTTATATTCTTTGCTTAAATCGCTAGCCATACTTTTTACATTATCATCATCTGGTTTTGCTGTGTTTAAAATCACAACAAAAGGTTTGCCTGTTTGTTTAAGTTGATTGATTGTGCGTTTTTCTGCTTCTATAAAGTTTTTTCTTGGTATATCACCAAAACTTCCATCAGTAGTAACCGCCACCGCAATAGTAGAATGATCATTTATCACTTTTTCGGTACCAATAACTGCCGCTTGCACAAACGGGATATCTTGGTCACTCCAAGGAGTTTTTACAAGGCGTGGTTTGTCATTGTCGGTTGCACCAACTGCACCATCAACCATAAAGCCAACCGAATCAATCAGCCTAACAGACATTGTAGCATTGCCTATTTTTACTTTTACTGCTTCGTTAGGTACAAATTGTGGTTTTGTGGTCATAACCATATTGCCGGCACTTGCTTGAGGCAGTTCGTCATTAGTACGCTCTCTGTCGTGTTTGTTGGTTATCCCTGCCAACATAAAGTTTTGTACAAACTTTTGAATAAATGTAGATTTACCGCATCTAACAGGTCCAACCACTCCTATATAGACATCGCCGTTTGTGCGTTTTGCAATGTCTGTGTAGATGCTAGAATTTTTGTCCATTTTCTCCTCCAATTTATCATAACTTATGATATCGTAAGGCGAAATATGACAAACATTTAAAACATATTAGGTAATATTTATTAAAATAAAAAAACGAGCATATTGCTCGCATTATGTTTAATTTTTATCTTCATCTGTACGCTCTATATTAAAAGCCTTCATAATTTCGTCAAGTTCCATAGTTGGATGTAGAGCCTCGTTAAAGTCAAAACCACTGCTAGATGGTGGCGGAGGTGTTACACCTTGAATAAATCTGTCTAACCCAACACTTGGTTCAGTTTGTTTAATAGGTTCCGCCTTTTTAATATCAACATCTTCTTCCACTTTTTTGCTGTCAAAACTATCCACAATATTGCACAACAATTTTTTGATAGGGTCATCTGTTTTTGATTGTTTTTTCATATCTTGCAAAATATTGTCTTGACTTTTTTCGTTGATATCATGAAACAACATAGTTTTAAACTTTTCTGACATATCTTTAAGTTTTTCGTCTTTTCTTAATTCTGGATATTTACGATACAGTTCGTTTATAATTTGTTCCATTTTAAGATACATCAATCTGCTTCTTTGTATATCAAGTAGATACAACTTTTTTCTGCTTGCTTCCAACTGATTGGCATGTTCCATGCTTGAAATAATGGCACTAGAAATAGATTGCTCTTTATTTTTATATTCGTCTACAACAGCTTTAAGTTTTGTATTTGTAGATTTAAGACTGTCCACTTGTGCTTCTAATTCAAATATTCTGTCTTGCAATGCTTTAGTGTCTAACTTATCCATTATTTGCTCCTTTCTTTTTCTTAAACAAAACTATATTTATCACAAAGTAACCTACAAACCACGCTATCATAAATCCCACAAACCACCAAAGTCCTATCAAACCTTGTACAAACAACAATGATATCATACCAAAACCTAAAAACAATAAGCATAATTTAAATTGTAATTTATCCTTAAAATACACCGCTGTAACAAAACTTGCCAAAGACACTGACAACAAATAATATGGCCACAGTTGATTTATATCCAACGCAAAGTATGTTTGACCAAAGTATAACACCAAATTTAATATACCGCAACAAAATAGTGTCACACCAAAAAACATACTACTGTCGATTTTGTACGTAAAAGCACGAACAATCAACAACAATCCAATAAGCAATAAAGATATTGCAAAACTAACCCTAAAAAACGGAAAGTTGATTGGCAACAAATCTAAAATTAAGCAAACTACGTTTACCAACAAAACTGTATAATATAGGATTTTTGATTTTTTACCCATGTTTCTTTTTCCTTATTATATTATAGACCAAAATCACGACGCCAACCAAAATCAGTATCGCGCTTAAAAGTTGAGACACTCTTATACCTGTTGCACCTATGTACAAACTATCAGACCTTAAACCTTCTATCCACACTCTGCCCAAACCATACCAAATCAAGTAAAACGCTGTTGTAGAGCCAGTATATTTAGATTTATAGAAAACAAACAACAACAATGCAAGACCGATTGTATTCCAAAGACTTTCGTAAAAGAAAGTTGCTTGAAACCATGCGTTTTCGTCCTGTATAAACACCGCAAACGGGAACCATTGCAAACTTGGATTTGTTACCATATTGCCATACGCTTCTTGATTAAAGAAATTACCCCAGCGTCCAAGCGCTTGACCCATAATAAGACATGGCACAACTATATCACAAATTTTGCCAAGCAAACATCTATCTTTTTTGATTGCACAAAAAATCATTATACCAACAAAACCGCCTATCACTCCACCATAAATTGCCAGCCCGCCTTGTCGCAAATTAAACAATTCTTTAAAACTATAACTATACTCATAAAAAAAGCAATAATAAAGCCTTGCGCCAACAATAGCACTTAGCAAGATAATCAATGCCAACAGCAAGATATCATCACTTTTTATTTTGTGCTTTTTTGCCAAATGACAAGCAAGCAGTATGCCTAAAAGCATGGCAAAAGCCATAATCAAACCATAAAACTTGATTTCAAGATTACCTATAAAAAAACCATCTGGCGGAAGATAATATAAATTCATATCAATTTCATTATATATTGATTGCAAATAAAAAGCAAATATTTTTTTGTCTTCTTTTGCCACTATTTAAACATATTATATAAGTCTATTAATGTTTATTAAATAATAACCTTTTTATGTTTTATTAAATATATTTATATAGATAAAGGAGATATATGAAATATTTTGGCACTGATGGAATTAGGGGCTTGGCAGTAAAAGATTTAAACGAAAAATTACTTAAAAAAGTCGCCAACGCCATTGTTAAGACTTATAACAAAAACAAATGGAACAAAATCTTGCTTGTTGGCAACGATACAAGACTTTCTTCTTATTACATACTTTCAGTTTTAGAAAGTGTCTTGCTTAAACACGGTATTAATGTAGAAACAGTTGACAACTGCTCTAGCCCATGCCTTGCATATTTAACACAAAAATTTAATTATCCACTTGGGTTAATGTTGAGTGCATCTCACAATCCAAGTGAATTTAATGGATTGAAATTTTTTAACAATTTAGGGGAAAAGGTATCCGATGAGTTTGAAGAAGAGTTTGAAAACCTTATGCAAAAGCCACTTAAAACAAAATTAAAATTTGCAACACACAAAAATAAAGAACACTTAAAGCAATATTATATTACACACCTAAAATCTTTAATCAAAAACAAGTTGCCAGTAATTATCGATTGTTCCAATGGTGGAGCTAGCGAAATTTGTAATGCTGTTTTTGCTAATGCTATAAAAATCAACAACAAACCTAACGGCACAAACATCAATCAAAATGCTGGTTGCACACATATATCATTTTTACGCTCTTTATGCATCAAACAAAAAAAACTTGGTATCTCTGTTGATGGCGACGCAGATAGGATCCATCTTGTCAGTCCTAAAGGAAATATTTTTAGCGGAGATAAAATTCTTTACATATTATCTAAATTTTTTCAAAAGTCCAACGATGTTTTGGTTGGCACAATTTACACAAACAGCGGACTTGAAAAATCTTTAAATAAAAACAAAATAAAACTTAAACGCGCACAAGTTGGAGACAAAAAAGTATCCGCCATGATGAAGGAATTTTCTTCTTCTCTAGGTGGCGAAGATAGTGGACATATAATTTTAAAAAATCGCGCAAATACTGGTGACGGACTTTTGATTGCAATCATGGTTTGCAACATTTTAGAATTGACAAATTCTACATTAGAAGAATTAACCAAAGACTATCAAGAACATTGTCAGTTGCGTGCAAATTTTAAACTAGCAAAACAATTTGTTATGACAAAAGAAATAGAAGATACAATACAAAAAGCCACACAAAAAGACTGCAAAGTAATTATAAGGCCTAGCGGTACAGAACCAGTTTTAAGATTGTTTGTAGAAAATAAAAATAAAGAAATTGCACAAATCTTTCTTAAAAAGTTAGAAAATTTGATAAAAAATCAATAATTTTTAATATTTTAATAAAATTTTTTAAAAATTGTATACTTTTTTGTATATGATTTTTTTTGTTGCAAAATCAAATGACTGATGTTATAATGATAATATGAATTACAAATTATCTACTGAGTGGAGCGAAAAACTTAAAGACCGTTTTGATATTGAGTATAAACGAAATCTTTTTTCTTGGTTGGAAGAAGAATACAAAACAAAATCTATTTTTCCACCTAAGGAAAAAATTTTTAATGCACTTAATTTTGCAAACCCAAACGATGTAAAAGTTGTCATCATCGGACAAGACCCGTACCACACTTTTGGTCAAGCAGATGGATTGGCATTTAGTTGTCATAATGGCACACCTCAACCAAGTTTAAGAAACATCTTTAAAGAAATCAATGACGACTTAGGTTTAACCATGAGCACTTCCACAGATCTAACACCTTGGGCCAAGCAAGGAGTAATGTTACTTAATACAAGTTTGACAGTTGTTGAACACATGCCGGCAAGCCACTCCAACAAACTTTGGCACACATTTACAACAGAAATTGTTAAAATTTTAAACGAACTTAATCAACCAATTGTATTTATACTATGGGGAAACCATGCAAAATCTTTTTTACCAAAACTTAACAATCCAAATCATTTGGTTTTACAATCTGCACACCCTAGTCCGTTTTCTGCCTATAACGGCTTCTTTGGTTGCAAACATTTTAGCAAGTGTAATGATTTTTTAATAAAGCACAATGTTACACCAATTAATTGGCAAATATAATACTAAATGATTGACAAATTAAACTGTTATTGTTATAATTATGTCGATGATAGAACTTATAGTGTTTGTTTACTTCATAGGAAAACTTCTTCTACCCACAAAGTAGGATTGCGTTTTGCTGTGTATGTTTAAATGTCAGCAATTACGCTGACATTTTTTAAAAACAAATAAATAAAAATTATCTTGTTAGCAAGATGATGAGCATCTTAAATTTGCTTTCTAAAAAGCAAACACTTATAACCAAATTCAAGGAGGAATTATGAAAAAAGAACAAGGCAATCCAAATTTTCCTGAATTAGAACAAAATATTCTTAAATTTTGGAAAGAAAACAACAGTTTTGAAAAATTAAGACAACAAAATGCAGGAAACGAGCGTTTTAAATTTTTAGACGGTCCCGCAACAGCAAACAACAGACTTGGTATTCACCACTTTTGGGGAAGAACAATTAAAGACTCTGTAATCAGATACAATGCTTTAAAAGGTCGCGATTGTCAATATCAAAACGGTTTTGATGCTCAAGGACTTTGGGTTGAAGTTAATGTTGAAAAAGAATTAGGTCTTAACGGAAAGCCTGAAATTATTAATTATGGCATTGACAACTTTACAAATAAATGTATGGAACGCGTGCGTTATTTTGGCAACGAAATGACAAACCAAAGTGTTCGTATGGGACAATGGATGGATTGGGACAATTCTTACTACACCAACACTGATGAAAACATTACTTCAATTTGGCATTTCTTAAAAAAATGTGATGAAAAAGGTTGGATAACAAGAAAAAATCGCCCAATGGCATGGTGCCCTAGATGTGGCACAAGTTTAAGCGAACACGAAACAAGTTCTTCTTACCACGAAGTTGAACACACAGCAATCTTTGCAAAATTTCCAGTAAAAGGAAAGGATTTTAAAATCATTGCTTGGACAACAACTCCTTGGACACTAAGCGCTAATACAGCCCTTGCCGTAAATCCAGACTTTGACTATGTTATCGTCAACTTCCATGGTGAAAAATTATGTTTAGGTAAAGACCGACTTTCTATATTAAAAGAAGAAGTTTCAATTTTAGAAACTTTAAAAGGCAAAGATTTAGTTGGATTAACATATGAAACTTGCTTCCCTGAATTAAGTGAACAACAATTTGAGCATAAAGTTGTAGCTTGGGATCTTGTTGACAATGCTGAAGGTACTTGTGTTGTTCACATAGCTCCAGGTTGTGGAACTGAAGACTTTGAATTAGGTGTAAAACTTGGCTTGCCTGAATATTGCCCTATCAATGAGCAAGGTGTTATGCTTGATAATACAGGTTTCCTTGCAGGCAAAAAGACAACTGATGTTGTTGATATGGTTGTTGATCGCTTAAAACAAGATAACAAATTATTATATTCTCATAAATATAAACATAGCTATCCATATTGTTGGAGATGTAAAACAGACCTTGTATATAAATTGATTTCTGCTTGGTTTATCAAAATGGATGAAATACGTCCAATGGCTCTTAAAGCAATTGAAAATGTAGAATTTAAACCAGAATATGCTAAAAAGCGTATGACTGACTGGCTAAACAATATGGGAGATTGGAATATCTCCAGAAAGCGCTTCTATGGTTTACCATTACCTTTCTATGTTTGTGAAAAATGTGGCAAAACTCATGTTATTGGATCACTTGAAGAATTAAAAGAAAAAGCTGTTAATCCTGAGCTTGTGGATAAACTTCCAAATATACACCGACCATGGATTGATGAAATTAAAATCAAATGTTCTTGTGGTGAAGTGATTGAAAGAATTCAAGATGTTGGCGACGTATGGCTTGATGCAGGCATCACTCCATTTAGTACAAAAAAATACTTTACCGATAAAGAATATTTTGAAAAGAACTTCCCTAGCGATTATGTTTGTGAAATGATTGAACAAATCAAACTATGGTTCTACTCTCTTTTAATTATGAGCGTAGTTTTAACAGGCAAAGCACCTTACAAAAAATTGGTAACTTATCAATATGTGCGTGACGAACATGGTGGAGAATTCCATAAAAGTGGCGGAAATTCTTTAGAGGCAGATATTGTTGCTGACAAAGTAGGTGCGGATGTTGTAAGATATTTGTTCTCAAGTTCTAGCCCTACTCTTGACATGAGATTTGGTTATTCTTTAACTGACGAAGCAAGAAGAAAATTGATTGCTTTCTGGAATATTTATACTTTCTTTAACACTTATGCTTGCATAGACAACCCAGATATAGCAAATTTTGTTCCAAATGAAACAAATCTATCAACTAGTGATAAGTGGTTGATTGAATCTATAAACAAGTTTATTGAAGAAAGTGATTTAAACTATGAAAACGACAAGCAATATGTTGTTGTTAAAAATTTTGAAAAATTAATTGATGATATTTCTAACTTCTATATTCGTGCAAACAGAAAACGTTTCTGGAAATCTGAAAATAAAAATGATCAATTAACTGCATATTGGTGTTTGTATCAAGCTATCAAATCAATTATTAGAGTAATGAGCCCTATAACACCTTTCTTAAGTGAACATATTTGGCAAAATCTTGTACGCGAAATTGAAAAGAACGAAAAAGAATGTGTTATGATGAGTGGTTATCCATCAAAAATTTATGATGCAAACTACAATGAAATTATTAAGTTAACTGATTATGCAAGAAGCATCATATCAAACGCTCAAAGATTAAGAAACGAAAATCAAATTAAGGTTAAACAACCGCTTAAAACCATGTTTGTAAATGGTAACGACGAAGTTGCAAAAGCTGTTGAAATTTATAGAAACATTATCGAAAGCGAATTAAACATCAAAAACATTGTTATAGAACATGACAATTCTAAATTTAACATCGAATTCTTAAACCTTGACTTCCGTAAAGCTGGTGCCGTGCTTAAAGGCGATGTACAAAAAGTTAAAAACTATCTTGTAAATGCAACAGACGAAGAAATGGAAGAAATGGTTAAAGGCTACAAGGCAGGAAGCGTAAATGTTAAAGAATTTGAAAATCTACCAAGTGATTTGTTTACACTAGCAACAAAAGCAAAAGAAGAATTTGTTATCTCTAACGAAAACGAAATTACCGTTGTTTTGGATATCACTTTGGACCGTGAACTTATGCTTGAAGGTCTTGCTCGTGAACTTATCAGAAGTGCACAAGTAATGCGTAAAGAAGCAAACTTTAATGTAGAAGATAGAATTGACATTGAGTTAGTAACTGACAGCGAAGACTTAAAGGAAATCGTTGCAAAATTTGCAGACAAAATTAAAAGTGAACTTCTTGCTCGCACAATTACCACAATTTCAAATCCAGAATATTGCGAAACTATAGAAATTGGAGAAGAAGAAATCACAATCAAACTTAAAAGATAAAAAAGTGGCAATTTGCCACTTTTTTTATAAATTCAAATAAAAAACCCGCAAAAATGCGGATTTTTTTTAAATATTTATATTTATGTTTTAACTTTTAAAAAAATTTTCTGCAAAATTTTTATTTTTCAATTCGTCAGCTTTTTTCTTGAGCATTTTCAAAAATCTTATATGAATTTCTTCATAAAACTTTTTAGAATTGAACAAATCACTATTTTCAACCTTAATTGCAAAAGCAATATTTGCATATCTTCTTACTCTATCAACATTTTGCTTTGTAAAGAACTCTAATGGTAAATTTACAAACAAATCTTTAACACTACTGTTTACATACTTTGCATAAAAAGCATTAAATTTTTTTGTAACAAATTTATCAAAATCTTCTTCTGTCATGCTGTCTTCTATAGCATCGATGTCTGGTGGCAAAATTTCATCCAAATCCGGACAAGGATATACTTTTTTCGATTCTTCTAATATCTTATATTTTATACTTCTATCTTTAACGTATGACATATCTAGCTCCTTATTCTACCAAAACCACTGCTGTGGCATAATCTTTACAATGCGATATACTGATTTCTACCCTGCTTTTAAAATGCTCTTTTAAAATAGATTGAATATACCTTGTGTTGTTTATGTATGGTTTACCATTTTCGTTATGCAAAACTTCTATTTGACTAAAATGAATACCAGTATCGTCCAATGCTTTTACAAAAGATTCTTTTACACAATAAAAACCACACAAATGCTCTATTTTGTTTTCAAACTCACAAGCATACTCCAACTCTTTTTCAGTAAAGATACGCTTAAAGCCTTCATCTGTCCAATTTTCAAATCTGCTAATTTTTTCTATATCAATTCCAATCATGTTATGATTATAGCACATTTAGCATAATTTTTCAATAGCAATTTTAAATTATTCTTCAATTTCTATATTAAAATTATTTAAAACATTTTTAATAACATCCCAATTGTAACCAAGATACATTAATCGCCTTACCAACTTTTCTTTTGTTTTATTATCCATAACCTTGTTCCGCATGAATTTTTGCGCATTATTCAAACAACTTTGATAATCATCGATGTCATTAATCAAACTATTGCTCAGTTCTTTTTTTATACCAAGCGAACTTAGTTTTTGCTCTGCTTTACGCTTGCTAAAATTTGGGTTGCTTCTTAGATACATTTCCGCATATGTTTTATCATCAACAACCTTATACTCTTTTAATTTTGTTAAAACGCTTTCAACAATAGGTTTGGTAAATTCTTTTTTGTATAAATAATCTTTAATTTGTTTTTCGGTTTTAACTTTGTTTGATAGATATTTCATTGCAACATTAATTGCAACAAGTTCGTCACTTTCTTGTTTTGCTGCAAAAAATTTTTCTTGCTCAAATTCACCTTTAACAATACCATACTTTACAATAATATCACTATGCAAATCAAAAACACCTTTGTCTGTTGAAACAACAAAAATATTTGTATTGTTTTTTGATTTTAATTTTATTTCTTCTATAAACATAATATGATTATAACAAATTAAATCAAATTTGTGTAGTCTTATTTTGTAGGTTGCTTAACAAATTTTATAGATTTTAAAATAAGCATTACTATACTGTCGATATATGTTTTAAAAGAAAATAAATAATTTATGAAATATAAAAAATATTAATTTTTTGTTGTATTATTTCAGCAGTTTTATAAAAACTATAAAAATTTTAATTTTATTTAAAAATAAGCATATTTTTAACGCGAATTATTTGGTTTTTTATATTTTTTTTATTTTTTTGTATTTAATTAAATTAAAAAATATTTTAAAAATCATTTTTGAATATTAAATAATTGTGTTAAAATATATATAAGAATAAAAAGGGGTAAAATATGAAAATTAAAAAAATTGTTGCATATGAAGTAATTGACAGCCGTGGCAATCCAACTGTTGAGTGTGAAGTAACTTTAGAAAACGGAATAAAAGCAACTGCTATTGTTCCGAGTGGTGCTTCTACTGGAGAACGCGAAGCGCTTGAACTTAGAGACGGTGGAACAAGGTTTCATGGTAAAGGCGTTTTAAATGCGGTTGACAATGTAAATAAAATTATTGCTAAAAAGATTGTTGGTATGGACGCAAGCAAACAAAAAGAAATTGATAACGCAATGATACAACTTGACGGCACAGAATATAAAACCAATTTAGGTGCAAATGCTATTCTTTCTGTAAGTCTTGCCATAGCACGCGCAAACGCTATTGAAAAAAACAAGCCACTTTATTCATCTATTGGCAAAGGTGACTTATTGCCAACTCCAATGATGAATGTAATCAATGGTGGTGCTCACGCTGATAGTAATGTTGATTTTCAAGAATATATGATCGTTCCAGTTGGCGCAAAAACATTTGCAGATGCTATGCGTTTTGCATCAGAAACTTTTGTAGAACTAAAAAAAGTTTTAAAACGCAAAGGATATTCTACTGGCGTAGGTGACGAAGGTGGTTTTGCACCAAACTTTAAAAACAACGAAGAACCACTTAAAGCCATTGTTCAAGCAATCAAAAATGCAGGTTTTGTACCTGGCAGCGATATAGCAATCGCTTTGGATGTCGCAGCAAGTGAATTCTACAACAAACAAACAAAAAAATATGAATTAACAAAAAGTAATGGTGGCACAAAGTCAACAAAAGATATGATTGCTTGGTTTGAAAAATTAACTAAAGATTACCCTATCATTTCTATAGAAGACCCACTTAGTGAAAACGATTGGAAAGGTTGGACATCTATCACAAAAAAACTTGGCAAAAAAATTCAAATTGTTGGAGATGATATATTTGTAACAAATCCAAAAATTTTGCGCGAAGGTATTGAAAAAGGTGCAGCAAACGCAATACTTATCAAACTAAACCAAATTGGCACTTTGACAGAAACTTTGGACACAATCAACCTTGCGAAACAAAACGGTTATAAAACTGTAATTTCTCACAGGAGTGGTGAAAGTGAAGATACATTTATTGCAGATTTGGCTGTTGCAGTAAACGCTGGACAAATCAAGTCTGGTTCAATTTCTAGAACAGACCGAGTTGCAAAATATAATCAACTTATTAGAATAGAAAAAAATTTAGGTAAAAAGGCGAAATTTAACGTATGATAATCACTATTGACGGACCTGCAGGCAGTGGTAAATCTACTGTAGCAGACAAATTGGCTGAATGCATTGGTTTTATACATTTTAATTCTGGTGCTTTGTTTCGTGCTATAACAGCACATTTATATAAAAACAATTTTAATTTTTCGCTTTTAAAGGTGGATACAAAAATACAAGACTTTAACTTAAAAGTTAAAATGATTAATGAAAATCAACATGTTTATATCAACGATATAGACTATACTCCTATTTTAAGAGATAATGTCATAAGCACACTGGTGCCAATAGCGTCTCAAAACGCCATGGTACAACAAAAAGTACAAGCTTATTTAAAAGAGTTTTGCAACACAAACAATGTTGTAATTGAAGGGCGCGGTATTGGTAGTGAGGTTTTGCCAAACGCAGAATTTAAATTTTATTTAGATTGTTCAATAAAAGAGCGTGCAAAAAGAAGATTTTTAGAAGAACAAGCAAAAAACAGCATCATCACACTAGAAGAAATAGAAAAACAAATTGCAGAGCGTGATCATTTGGATAAAACGCGAGAAATTACCCCGCTTGTTATACCAAATGGTGCAATTATAATTGACTCAACAAACTTAACTATACCGCAAGTGGTAGAAACAATGCGTAATTATTTAGCTAAATAGATATAAGAGCAAATTTATTTGCTCTTTTTTTTGTTTAAACACATGTATCAAGCTAATTTTTTATATTTATTTAGTTATATTGACATAAAAAGTTTGTGTTTTTTATATATTTATAGACAAAATCTAAAATTTTTAGATATTTTTTTCAAAAATCAGTATTGACAAATCACCAATGCTGTATTATACTTTGGTTAGAAATTTGGAGGGGTTTATGACATCAAATGTAAATAAACTTAGCATACAATCATTTTTAGAGATATGTAATTTTTACTCTACTGCTCTAAAATTTTATAAGGAAAAAGGCAACAAACAAAGAGAAATTGACTCTTTTGATAATTTTTCAGACATTGTCAGTGCATATTTTGAAAAAGAACTTAAACTTGAAAAACCTACAAAAAAACAATTAAGAGCTTTGTACGAACTTTATCTTGACAAAAATTTAAATCTTTCTCACGATTTAAATGACACACAAGAAATTGCTGAAATGTACGCAATACTTTTAAATAATCTTAAGATTGCAAATGTCGAAGCAGAAGACAATTTGTCAACTTATAGATTGTTAGTACATAAATTCTTACATTTTAAAAATCTTCCGTTAGATAAAGATGAGGCTTTATATGCACTTTATAAAATGAGAGTTAACAACAACAGCCTAACTGAAGATGAAAAGCAAAACATAACAAAAAATTTAATTGGCAAAAAAGATAGATTTAAATTAAGAAAACAACACCCTAAACTTGAGCCACTTGCAAAAAAAGGTTCAACTTTTGCGACAATAACTGCTACTGCTATAATCGGTGCCATCGCTGGTACTGCTTCATCTGTTGAAGGTTTTGGTGGATTTATAACCGCAAGTAAAATCGGCAACGCTGTGATGTTTGCAACAAATGGTGCAGCTATTGGTGCAGGCCTTGCTTATGTTGGCATTAAAATTAAAAATCTTGCAACAAAATTGTATTACAAATTAAGATACAATACATCTAAAAGAAAATTTAAAGCACTTGAAGCTGGCGAAATTAAAGTAGAAGATCTTAAAATAAATAAATTGATACAAAAAGTTGAAAAAACAAACAAAAAAATCTTAAAACTTAAAAACAAAAAAGGCTTATTCAGCAAAATCAGACGCCACACCCTAAATGTTGTAAACCGCAACAGAATTCATACAATTTCTGATGATTTAGATTTGGTGAAACAGCGTATAGAATATAATAAAGATGAAATTGTTAGTTATTTAACAAAAATACAAAACATTCAAAACAGTAAAACTCTTACATTAAAAGAAAAGAAAGCAGAAGTTGCAAATATCGAGTCTCAAATTAATATGTGCTATCAAAACATCGAAACAGTAAACAGCGTAAGAGAAATGATCGCAAACGCAAGATATCAAGAATTATTAAGTGCAATGTGTAGTATGATTGCAAGTGGCAAAGTTAAAAAATTGGAAAATCTTGATATTTATGCAAAAGACCTTTTATCAAAACAACAAAAGAAAAACAAAAATCTTTCATTAGAATTAACTCATAAATATGCAAAAGCTATTATCGACGGTGTTTTATCTGGTGACATCACAATGTTGGGTGGTAAGCCAATAGATTGTATAGATAACTTAATTATACCAAAACCAGTTGAAATGGTTATACCAACGATAGTTGAAGAAGCGGAAACTAATGAAGTTGAAGAATCAACAACCACTACCCCAGAACTCACTTTAGAAGAAATTGATGAAATTGAAAATCAATCAATCGAAACAGCACAAGAAAATATAATTGAAGAAAATGTTGTTGACACAATCGAACAAGTTGAATCTGCTGAACAAACAATCGAAACAGTACAAAACACTCATGTTGAAAACGAAACTGCAACAATTTTAAATGATACTGAAGAAACTATCAAAACTGAACCTACACAAGAAGTTGATGTAAACCAAAATCTTGGCAATTTAGTTAAAAATACCGCAGCAAGAAAAGCTACAAAATTTTCTGTAGAACCTATCATCAGAAAAGGTGAAGAAGTTGGCAAACGACTTAAAGTAACAAGACAAGATGGAACAAAAGAAAAATTTGAAATTAAAGGTAAAGATTCTTCAGAACAAGTAAACGAAATGATTTCTAAAATTGTCAAAGAAACTTTAGAAGTTTGTATTTAAAAAACTCCCAATCGGGAGTTTTTTTTGATTGTATGTACCACTAAAATATATTTTTGTTAAATATTTTTTTATTAATAGTTTTTTGCTTCCACTTGGAAATATGCTTGAGGATGTGCACAAACTGGACAAACCTTTGGTGCATTTTTGCCAACATGCTTATGTCCGCAATTGCGACATTCCCACACAACAACTTCTTTTTTAACAAAACATTTTTTCTTTGTAACATTTTCTAACAAAGCGTTGTATCTTGCTTCGTGTTCTGCTTCGATTTTTGCAACACCTTCAAAAGATTTTGCTATTGCCAAAAAACCTTCTTTTCTTGCAACTTTGGCAAATTCTTTATACATTTCTGTCCATTCGTAATTTTCGCCAGCTGCAGCATCTTTTAGGTTTGTTAATGTGTCTGGCACGGCACCATCATGCAAAAGTTTAAACCACATTTTTGCATGTTCTTTTTCATTATTTGCAGTTTGTTCAAAAATTTCAGCAATTTGTTCATATCCATCTTTTTTTGCTTTGCTTGCATAATAAGAATATTTATTTCTTGCTTGACTTTCACCAGCAAAAGCAGCCCATAAATTTTTTTCTGTTTGAGAACCTTTTAATTCCATAATTCCTCCGATATACAATTAAATTATACGATAAGATTTTATAAATTCCAAATATTTTTTACAATTTTTTGTATCATTTACGAAATTTTTTACGAATCATACCCTTTTCTCTACCATTGTTTGACGGTTGATAATAAATTTTGTCTTTTAACTTGTCAGGTAGATATTGTTGCTTTACATAACCACCATAGTTGTGCGGATACTTATATTCTGGCGGATTTTCCACTTCGTAATGATAATTTTTTAAATGTTCTGGTATGTTATCATCCGGATTAAACTCAGCATCATATTTTGCAGCATCCATTGCTGTTATTACACTATTAGATTTTTCTGCCTCGCACACATAGATTATTGCATGAGAGAGTGGAATATTACCTTCTGGCAATCCCAAGTTTTTAATTGCGTTCATTGCAACCATAGCCATAAGCGCTGCATTGCTATCTGCCATACCAACATCTTCGCTTGCATGGGCAATCAGACGCCTACAGATAAGCAATGGGTCGCATCCCGCTTTGATCAATCTTTGAGAATAATAAAGAGCCGCATCTGCATCGCTACCACGCAAACTTTTACAAAAGGCACTTAGCATATCGTAATAAAAATTTTCGTCAACAGAAATCACTGGTTGTTGGATGCATTGCCCTGCCACTGTTTTTGTTATTTGTATCACACCCTGCTTGTCAGCTGGTGTTGTTGAAACTGCTAACTCAAGCGCATTGTATGCAGAGCGTAAATCACCATTGCTAAACATTGCAAAATGGTTGATCGCATCTATGTCCATATGTACATTTAACCTGCCAAACCCGCGTTCCTTATCCTTGATAGCAATAATCAATGCATCTTTTATATCTTCCACTTGCAAAGGATTAAATTTAAACACACGGCACCTGCTAACAATAGCTGGTGTCATGCTTATGTGTGGATTTTCTGTTGTTGTACCAATAAAGGTGATATAACCGCGTTCAACCGCTTCAAGCACGCAGTCACTTTGAGACTTGCTCCAACGATGACACTCGTCCAAAATAAGCATTGTGCTTTTTCTGGTTAATTCAAAGTTTGCCTTGGCATTTTCTATCACTTTTTTTGCATCTGCCACACCACTTGACACGGCATTGAGTTTTACATAATCCATGCTTAGAGAGTTTGCAACAATATATGCAAGGGTTGTTTTACCCACACCTGGCGGACCATAAAAAATACAACTGCCCAAACGATTTACTTTTAATGCGCGCCTTATCAAACTATTTTGACCAACGATGTGCTTTTGTCCAATAAACTGATCTAATGTGGTTGCACGCATGCGTTCTGCCAAAGGGATATTGATGTTATATTCTTGTAAGTTTTCCATGCTGTTATTATATCATATATCTTAAGATTTTCAAATACTTTGATTGATTTTTATGGTCTTAATTATATTGTTGCAAACATATTTTACTTCAAAAGGCAGTTTAAACTGATTTTGTTTTATTATTATCCCTTTTTCTTTTATTCGAATATTTAAAATTTTTGTAACAATTTTTAGATATTCTAACAAATTTTGATTTTTTTCAAACTCAAAAACATTGTCTACCATACCCTTAATTGCTTTTTGTTTATATACACTTAAATCAAACTTATTAGATTTTATTTCTATTTTAAAGTATTTATAAATGCTCTTGATATCAAACATTATTTCACATTTGCCCATAGTTGTAAAATATATAAACTTATTTTTGATATAAACATTGTCGACATTTTTTAAAATGATTGTTTTGTAACCTTTTTTTAAATAAACAATATTGCCCACTTGCATTGTTTTTGCATCATCAATATAAAGTCTATGTCTTGAATTGGAGCAAAATTTAATACCTTTTTTTGTTATTGTCAACTTAGGCAATGGCTTGTAAATAGTTTTATGTTTGTTTGTTATTACAAGCACTATACACATTGACACAAGGTATGCAGGAATAATAAAAATCATGTATTTATTTTTGCCATTAGGTAAAAAATTAAAATATATATTTGACAATTTAACTTTAAGATAATAAAATAAATATAATTTAGGGGGGATTTAAATGAAAGTAAAAATTGGTATCAACGGTTTTGGCCGTATCGGCAGATTAATTATGAGAGCAAGTGTTGGACGCGACGATGTAGAAGTTGTTGCAGTAAATGATCCGTTTTTAACACCAGATTATGCTTGCTATTTATATAAATACGACACCGTGCATGGCAAGTCTAACTCTGAATTAAAAGTTGCTGAAAAAGGTCTTAAATTAAACAGAAAATCAGTTGCTTTCTTTGCTGAAAAAGAGCCAGAAAACATTGATTGGAAATCTGCAGGTGCAGAGTATATTATAGATTGTACAGGCAAGTTTACACGCGCTGATGATGCAATCAGACATCTAAAAGGTGGCGCAAAAAAGGTTATTATCAGTGCTCCTGGTAAAGATTGTCCTACCTTTGTATGCGGTGTAAACGAAGATAAATATGATCCTAGCATGACAGTGGTGTCAAATGCAAGTTGTACAACAAACTGTCTTGCACCACTTGTAAAAGTTATTGATGATGTTTATGGTGTAGAAGAAGGATTGATGAGCACAATACACTCTACTACAGCAACTCAACTTACTGTTGATGGCATTTCTAAAAAAGACTGGCGTGGTGGACGCGCTGCAAGTGCAAATATAATACCAAGCAGTACGGGTGCTGCAAAGGCTGTTGGCGAAGTGTTGCCACAACTTAAAGGCAAACTTACTGGCATGAGTTTTAGAGTCCCTACAATCAATGTCAGTGTTGTTGACTTTACAGTCAAACTCAAAAAACCAACAACTTATGAACATATTTGCAAAACAATCAAAAAATATAGCAAAGATGTGATCCCAAATGTGCTTGGATATACCGACGAACCAGTTGTATCAAGCGACTTTATTGGTGACGCACACACTTGTATATTTGATGAAAAAGCAGGTATAATGATGAGCCCTACTTTTGTAAAACTAGTTGCATGGTATGACAATGAATGGGGTTACAGCAACAAGTGCTTAGACCTTGCAAGTGTAATGTTTAAAAAAGACAATAGCAAAAAGAACAAATAACAAAAAAGACGCACTAGATTGCGTCTTTTTTTATACTCCAGAATAACGACTTAAAAATCCGGCATAAACAACATTTTTGTTGTTAAGCATCAAAAAGTCTATAGGTTTAATAATCTTAGGCAACTCTTCCGAGTTCTCTACACCAAAACATGCAAGACATGTACGGACAAACTCAGAACAATAAAACCGTTTTTGCGATGTGTGGTTTTTTCTAAAACAAGCACAAACAATACCTAAATAATTATACTTAAACTCACACTTATGTTGTACAAAATAATCTATAAAATACTTGATTTGATTATACTTTTCTTCACTAACCTTTATTTCCAAAACAAGAGCAATAGTTTTTTTAAACCTTTTAAAAGTACCCTTATCCTTACCTTCTTCAACAAAACCACCAACAAAAGGATTGTAAGGATTAAGTCTACCAAAAGAATACATGGTTTCAAGTGTAGGCGTCAAAGAAATTGAAGCATGATTATATTCTGCACCAGTAAAAAACTTTAATGCACGAGAAAACACCGTGCCAGTTTGACTTAGTACTATATATATACTTTTGTCCATATCTATCTTATTCCCTCACTTATCTTGATTATAACACACCATAACACCAATTTCAAATCAATATATACAAAAAATTTTAAATTTATTATCAAATTTTAGCAAAAATAAAAATAAAAAAACTTTTTAAAATCACTTGTCAAATCAATAAAACTATGATATTATATAAAAGTCTTAATATTTGGAGAGTTGGCTGAGTGGTCGAAAGCGGCGGTCTTGAAAACCGTTGAAGTGCGAGCTTCCTGGGGTTCGAATCCCTAACTCTCCGCCAAAACCTAAAAACCACTAAATATAGTGGTTTTTTCTTTTAGTTTTAACAAGTGACACAACATATTGTAAAGTTTAAACCTAAACAAAACCAACAATCACCTCAACGGTTTTTGGCACTGACAAATCTTGTCTAACAAAATTTCTAACAAAAAAATCACACTTTTTCTTGTCTAATGAAATTTGTTAGAAAAAAATTAGACCAAACATTAGACAAATTTTAGAATTGGTATTGAAATCAAACAAGAAATATGATAATATAAAAATAATGAAGGAGAAGAATTATGTTTGTAGAAAGGATGTCTAACAAAGATTATAAAGATTTAATTGCATTTTTATATTATGACTTATTTAAAACAAGGGTGTTTGATAATGATGGCACTTCAGACGAAGAAATTTTTAACGAAGTAAATCAAAATGAAGAAGTTTTCGTCATTAAAAATATAAGCATATTAGATGATTTCTTATATACAAATGGAAATAGATATGCTAAATTTGGTTTTTATGATAAGGAAAAAGATTTTCAAAGTGGGATATTTGCGTTTAGAGATTTTTATGCTATTGCTTACCCTGATGGTCGTGAACATATGAGTATTGTAGATGTGCTAGGCGATTATTTGAATTCCTCATATCTGAAATTTATGTATAAAAAATTTGGTAAAGAATATAAAGATGAATATATAAAACAACGAGAAATATCGTGGAAAGATAAGACAGATAAATACAATGCGAAAACCAATGAGATTATTGAAGAAATGACGAGATAGAAAGAACAAGAAATAAAATCTATTTATTAAATAATTCTAAATCAAAATATAATATTTAACACTCAAACAAAGTAAAAGTTTGGGTGTTTTTTCTTTTAATTTTAGGGAGCAGGATAAGGAGCGGACTCAAAATTGCAATTTTAACTCTAAAAACCCCTATAGAATAGGCGGTTTTGGGTGGTTCAGCTGAACATACCCCGAGATGCAATTTGAATCGCTCCCCTGTCGCTACAAAGCAAGTGGGACACCCACTTTTTTTTATAATGAATTTAAAGAAAGATATTGAAAAGAGTTTAAAAGTGTGCTATACTTTACATACTTTTAAGGAGCGTTAACATGAAAAAACAAAACGATATTCTAAATAATATAATTGAAACTAGAAACAACTTATATAATTATCTAATGGATCTTAACCATGGAAATGTTTATCTTGTCAATGCAGATTCCACTTCTTCAAATTTAATGTTAAGCGAAAAAATAATTGAGGAAATAAAATACACAAAGGAAACTCTTACTTCTCTTGACAAACTTATTAAATCTATACAATCAACTAGAAATGTACAAGCAACAATTAATATGCAAGAAGATAATGATTTGACAAAATAAATAAAAACTGACAGATTGTTCTAATAAATTTCTAAAAAAACAAATATTTTATGTTTAAAACCTTATCTAAACTTGGTTAAATAGTGTTTAATCTTACACAATCTTTATTAAACTTTACATTGGCAGTTTCGCTTTCAAAATAAAGGGATTAAAAGGAATTTGATAATCTTAAATAATCAAAGGTAAAATCTAATCGGTAAAACTTGAAAACCGTTGAGGTGCAAGCTTCCTGGGGTTCGAATCCCTAACTCTCCGCCAAAAACCTAAACGGATTAAAATGTTCTGTTTAGTTTTTTTTGTTTGTGTTAGAGATTTGGTTTTTTACTTGTTTTTAAAGTTTTTAATAAAACTATTGAATAAAATACAGCAACAACAATTATTGCAATAGATATTAAAATTTCTATTAAAGGAGTAATTGCTTGTGTGTTTTGAAAGACAGAAAAAGCATTTACCAAAGAGTGTGTTAATATGCATGGTATTAAAGAACCACCCTTATAGAATATAATAACAAACAAAAAGCCCACTGCCATTGAATAAAATATTTGGCAAATATTTGGCAACCAGTTATTAAATCCACTTGTAAACAAATTGACAATATGCCCCACACCAAAGGTTACACTAGATATGATTATGGCATATTTTACATTGTCTTTTTCTAAGGCTTTAAACAAAAAACCTCTAAAAATTATTTCTTCAACAAATCCAACACAAAGCATTGTTAAAACATTAAAAAGGCTATTAATAAAATTATAATTTAACTTTACCCCAAACCAAAAATTTGTTGATATCAATATTAATAATGGAATATAAAACAAAAAGTTTTTATGTTTAAATTTGGTTTTGCACAAACCATATTTGTCTAATAAATTATTTCTTTTAATCCAAAAATACAAAGACAAAGATAACACAAACAAAAATAAGAATGTAAAAATCTTGCTTATTTTAACCACATCAGAAAGCATATCACACAAACTTGCCCCAACAATGTAAATAACGATAAAAACTATTGAAAACCCCAACTCGCTTTTATTATACAACTTGTTCATATAAATACTCTCCTTAAAGTTTTATATCTTTTAAAATATTGCTACTTACATTATATATAATTTTTCAAAGCTTTTGCAATAATTTTAGTTTTTTTATTATGTATTTTTAGAAATAAGTATATAAGGTATTTTTGCTTTATATTAATATAATTTTATGTTATAATTGTTAAACAAAAGATAAGCTTAGTTATCTACTGAGGTAAAAATGAACAAGATAGAAACTTTAAACAAGAACAAACTGCTGGATATATTAAAATTTGTTTGCGCAATATTGATTGTTGGTTCACATACTTTGCCAATTTTTAAACAAGATATTTTAAATTTATACTATGGACAATGGTTTTTTCGTTTTTGTGTACCACTATTTTTTATTTCTTCTGGTTTTTACTTTGAAAAAATGTCGAATGATAAAAAACTTTTATATATAAAGCGTATACTAATTATTTATCTTGTAAGTACCGCCCTGTACATGCCAGTGTTAATAACGCAAAAGATAGTAAATAGTTTTGTTAGTTTAATTTGTACTCTTTTGTGGGGACATCATCATTTGTGGTATTTAATTGCTTTGTTTACTGCTCTTGTTATAAGTTACCTGCTAAACAAATTTATGCCACTAGAAAAGAAAAAATTTGTTTATTATATATTAATAGTATCTTTGCTAACAGTAGGTATTTTCTTTGATGAATATTATAAAATTTTTGATAATGATATATTGAAAAAAATATCTCATCTTATAAACATATTTGGTTCAAGCAGAAATTTCTTGTTCATGGCTTTGCCTTTAATAACAATTGGACGCTTGATATTTGTAAATAAGGAAAAACTTTTTAGTGTTGCATATTATAAATATATAATTTTAACAATTCTATTCTCTCTACTATCTCTAGTAGAAGTAACCATCTTAGTTAAATTGAATATTTCCGGATTAACATGTGATATGTCTCTATTTAATTTTTATCCTGCAATATTTTTGTTTATACTCACATTCTATTGGAGCCCTATAGGATTAAACAATACAACCAAATGTTTGCGCAAAAACGCCGATATTGTGTATATCTTACACCCCTTGTTTATTTATATTTTATCTGAATTTACAAATTTAAATTACTTTCCAAAATTTTTGATTGTTCTATTACTATCTTTTGTTAGTTCAGTTTTGTTTAACTACATATTAACTAAGATAAAAAACTTTAAAGTACAAAATGAAAAATCATAAAAAAAGAGAATCAAGTTCTCTTTTTTAATTTAAAATCCATAGTGCAAGGTTTAATGTTGTTGCAATACTAAGCCACAATGGATAAATTGATAGTATATAGGCATATAGTTTTTCTGTTTTAAAAATGTTTAGCCATAAAACGATGCCTGCAATCAGATTTAAAATTATCACTATATTACCAATAAAAGTTAACTTTAATGTAAAAAATACCAAACACCAAAGCACATTTAAAACACCATTTACAATCATCAAAACCACAACATTTTTTGGTATCTCTGATTTTTTTATCCATAAAAAATTGATTATGCCAAAAGTTGTATATATGATTGTCCACACAATAGGTATAACAATGTTTGGTATCCATTGACTAGGTTTTTGTAGGCTGTTAAACCAATCCATACCTAAATTTACAAACACACTGCCCAACACCGCTACTAGCAAAATAAAAATGCTTGACCAAATAATTTTTGTTATCTTATCTTTATTTAAACTGCTCATACTATATTTTATGTTTGCAATTCAATTTTATTACAAAATTTGTTATTTATAATATCGAATTGTACATTGACATTTTTGAAAAACCATGTTACAATATGCTGGCTTTGGAGAAAAAAATGAAATTTACAGAAAAAGAATTACATAATTTATTTAAACTTGGATATAAAAACAAAAAAATAACTATCTTTGGTTGCAACAGTAGAGGACAAAGATTTGAAACAACTGGTTTTTTGATTACAAATCAACATAGTTTAGAAAATGGTAAAATAGAAATCACTTTTGGTCAAAAGACAGACAAAGACAATCAAATTGTTTATGCACCATTTTACACAGATGATCAAGGTTTATCAAAAAGTTGCTTTTATATTGATACAATTTTAGATGATGAAAATCAAGTTATATACAAAAATGCCGATTATGAAAAAATCAAATCAACAATGACAAACAGAAAACTTGTAACATTTGGCAATCAAGATTTACCATCAGAATTTGAAAATTTGTCAGATTTTATTGGTCAACCTGTAATGATAAACAAAAAATCTTGTATCTTATGCGCGGTATACTATAAAAACAATCAATTTTGCGCACAAGCAACAACAGGTTTTGCAGAATTTAATGGCGTTATTGACCCTGTTTGCATTGAACTAGACAATAACACATCAACAATAAATTTATAAAAAAACACCATATTTTATGGTGTTTTTTACATTTCTCTACGAGATGATAACGCTTTAGATAATGTTACTGCATCTGTATATTCTAATTCACTACCCATAGCAATACCTTGCGCAATACGCGTAACTTTAATACCAAGCGGTTTAAGAATATTTGCTATATACATAGCAGTTGCTTCACCTTCCACATCTGGATTTGTTGCTACAATTACTTCTGATATATTTTCTTCCGATACTCTTGTCAACAACGAACGAATGTTAATATCATTAGGGCCTTTACCTTCAAGTGGATTAATAACCCCATGCAAAACATGATATGTGCCATTAAATTCGTGTGCTTTTTCAAGTGCTGTAACATCTTTTGGCTCTTTAACAACACAAATGATAGGCTCTTTTTTTGCTTTGGCACAAATATCACAAACTTCTTTATCAGTAAAATTGGCACATACTTTGCAAGTGTGTATCCTTTCCTTTGCTGCAACCAATGCGTCGGCAAAATCTCGTACATCTGACTCGTTCATAGTAAGAACATGATACGCAAAGCGTTGTGCAGATTTTTTGCCAACTGATGGAAGCTTAGAAAATTCGTTTACCAATCTTTCCATTGCATCTATTTGATTCATTACATCAAACCGCCAAGTCCGCCCATAGGCATTTTTTCTTTTGCAAGTTCTTCTGCTTTTGCAGACGCATCATTGATTGCAACGATTAACAAATCTTCTAACATTTCAACATCATCAGGATCAACAGCAGTTTTGTCAAGCTTAATGCTTTTGATTTCTTTTTTGCCGTTCATGGTAACAACAACCATTTCTCCGCCAGCTTTACCTACAACCTCTGCATTGTCCAATTCTTCTTGTGCCTTTTGCATTTGTTCTTGCATCTTTCTTGCTTGTTGCATAAGTGCGTTCATGTTCATACCGCCACCAAATCCACCATATGCCATAAAAATATCCTCCTACTAATCTTTAAATTTTATTTTATTTTTAAACACTTCTTTCAAATTATCTTTGATATCTTGAGAAGACGCATTTTGCTTATCATATTCAATTTTAACATCTTCAATACTATCGTCAAATAACTTTACTAACGATAATAATATATTAAGTCGTTCTGAATTGTCAATCATTTCATAACTACCCAAATCGTTTGTTGTTATAAAAAGGGTTTTTCCAACTTGTTTTACTTTATTCACTGTTGTCAACGCGTTGGACAAAGCAAACATGTTTTTTTCTTTAACTTTTAGCAACACATTACCCCAAATGCGTTCTGCTTCAATTTGATCACGATTGTCTTGTTTGATTTCTGGTTGAACAACTGTTTTACTAACAACAGGTATAGGCTCAACGACATTTTTGATGTTTGTGTCTTCTATAAGAGACAAACAAGCTGATTCAAACAAGTTTTCTGGATTAAGACTATATTTTAAATCTAACTCTATCTCCGCAAATTTAGAAAATGCCTTTTTAAGTAAATTTACATCAAACTTGCCAGCAATCTCTTGATAGGTTGCAAATTCTCCTGGCAAAATGTCTAAAATTTCGTAATCATTAACACCTGCTTTAAGCATGACAAGAATTTTGATAAAATCTGCCATTTCTTTGCAAAGGATTTGTATGTTTTTACCCCTGCCTAACGCAGTTTTTACAGACACAAACAAACTATTGATATCTTTGCTTGCAATTGCTGATAAGATTTGTTTAATGTTATCCCTATTTGATAAACCAATAACTTTTTCTGTCATTTGATAAGTTATATTATAATCGCAAAATGACGCAACGCTATCTGCAATTGACAAAGTGTCACGCACACTACCTTCACCTGCTTTGGCTATCAAGTGCAAACTTTTTTCATCATACTTGATGCCTTTTTTATCAAATACACTTTTTAAATGTTCTACTAATGTGTTAAGTGGCAACAACTTAAAATCAAATCTAGTACAACGCGATAATATAGTTGCTGGCAACTTGTGTATTTCTGTTGTTGCAAGGATAAATATCACATGTTTTGGTGGTTCTTCTAGCGTTTTTAACAATGCGTTAAAAGCACTATCAGTAAGCATATGCACTTCGTCTATAATATACACCTTGTACTTACCAATAAGTGGCGGAAAATTAACTTTTTCCCTTAAATCACGGATTTCTTCCACTCTATTGTTTGACGCAGCGTCTATTTCTAATATGTCAGTGTTTGGTTCACTTAAAGCTACACACTCTGCACACATACCACAAGGATTACCTTCCAAAGAGTGCGTACAATTTACCGCGTTGGCAAATATTTTTGCAGTACTTGTTTTGCCAGTACCTCTAGGTCCACAAAACAAATAAGCGTGTGTAAGTCTATCGGTTTTTATTTGATTTTTTAGTGTTTTTACAATATAATCTTGACCAATCACATCATCAAAATTTTTTGGTCTAAACTCTCTATATAATGCCAAATTCATTTACACTTCTCCTTTTATAGACTTAAGTTTCTTTTTTATTGCTTGCAAAGCATTGTCCACTTGTTTTATTGTCATACCATAACTTTGTGCAATGTTTGCATAACTATCACCGTTTATAAACTTTTTTAATATCCTAAATTGAATATCTGACAAAATCCCTTTTACTTTGCTTAACAATAATGTATTTGTCTCTTTATCAACATAATTTTTTTCTATATCGCTTTCGTCATCAACAATAACCAATTTTAACACATTTTCTTCGTCACTAGAACTAGAACCATCATAATACTTTATTGGCAAGTAAGAGTTAAGCGGAGAATTTTTCTTTCTGTTTGCATTTTTTACTGCGTTTTGTAATTGCCTGTGTATGCAGAGCGACGCAAAAGCACTAAAATTATTGTTTTTTTCTGGATTATACACATTTATTGCCTTGTATAGACCTATCATACCTTCTTGTACCAAATCGTCCATGCCAGCACCAATAAGGAAATATTCCCTAGAAATTGCATTAACTTTAGACTTAAAAACAGCGAACAATTCATCCAATGCTTGTTCGTCATTTTGTTTTGCACGTATTAACAAATTGTTTATTTGTTTTTCAGTCAATCTAACTCCTTTGTCTTACAACCTCGTAAATAGCAATAGCACCAGCGTTTGACGCGTTAAGACTATTTACATTGCCAAACATATCAAGTGATAATGTTTCGTCACAATTTTCTAAAACCAATCTTGACACACCCTTGCCTTCACTACCCACAACGATTGCAGTTGGATATGTAAAGTCTGCTTGATAAATCTTTTTGTTGCCTGCTTCTAAAGCATACACCCAAACACCTTGTTTTTTAAGTTCATTTATTGTACGCGTAAGATTTGTGACCCTTGCTATTTTCATATGAGCAACAGCACCGGCGCTTGTTCTGTAAACTGTATCAGTCACTTCACAAGATCTATTTTCTGGTATGATAACGCCATGAACGCCAGCACACTCACAAGTCCTTATGATAGCACCTAAATTGTGTGGATCAGTTATTCCATCAAGAATTACAATAAAAGGTTTTTGATTTTTCCTTTCTGCCTCTAGCAAAATATCTTTAACTTCAGCATATCTATAGGTTGGTACAAAAGCAATTACGCCTTGAGTTTTTGCCTTTGCAATTCTTTCTAAATCAGACTTTGCCAAAATTTCTACCTTTACGCCCATTGCATTTGCTTTGTCTAACAATTTGGTGATTTCTGCATTGTTTGTCTTTTCTGCCAAAATCTTTTCCACCCTAATGTTAGAACGCAATAATTCTCTTATAACATTTACACCATCAACTATCATAAATTCTCCATAACTATATTTATAAACATATCTTTTAACTTTTTATCTTCATCATTTAAAAACCAATAACCTACAAGTGCTTCAAATTGTGTTGCAAGGCTATATTCATGCAAAGTACTATTTTTTGCTTTGCTGTTTAAATGTGTGTTTCTTGCACGCATAACGACATCAGTTTCATCTTCTGTTAGGTTTGGTCTAATCTTTTCCATAAACTGAGCCTGAGCTTTTGCACAAACCACTGAATTTGCCTTTTTGTTAAGCATACTTGGTTTAAAATTATATTGTTTTACCAAATATTCTCTAACCATCAATGTAAAAACGCTATCTCCAAGATAGGCAAGTGTAAGCGGATTTTTGTAATAACTATCTTTAAGTTCTTGCTTTTCCATAATTTAAATATAATACAAATTCAAAAAAATGTAAAGAAAGTGTTTAAGTTTCTTTGACAAATAGTTTTTAAATGTTGTATTATTTAAATATAGGAGATATTTTATGGAATTTATCAAACAAATGAAAAAACGCGAGTTTATTGAAATGACTCTTAAAACTATTGCTGCAGTTTTGGCTGCTTTCTTGGCAATTATTTTAATGGAAAGTATGATTTATGGTATCAATGTAAATACTTTAAAGACTGTTGAAAAAAATACCACAACACACTCTAGCTCTACAATTGCATATTGCCTTAAGGAAAGTGACGATAAATATTTTGTTATTTATTACGACGAAACAAGTCAAGCTCAAGGTGAGGCACTTTGGTTTGCAAATGCTAATAAATATTACACAAAAGCAGAATGTGACGCATTAAAAGTAAAAGAAGTGAAATATCAAGCTCCAAGCCCTTTTGATTTTACTATTACAGCTACTCATTATGTTGTTATGTCTGTATTTGTTGTTGCGATTGGTGGTTTCTTTGCTTGGAAGTTTGTAAAACTTGCAAAAACTTACAAAGATATTGAAGAAGAATTTAACAAAACTGGCACAATCTCAATTACTAATGTTTAAAAAGCGAGCAATCGCTTTTTTTATATCAAACTAGATTTACTATTAAAACAAGATAGCATTAAAAAAAGTCATATGCACATAATAACATATGACTTATTTTAATTATCACGCCATAGCAAAGAACTTGATTAAAGCAAATCATTGCATATCATGCTCTATTTTTAGTAAATACAAACACATATATCCTGCTTTAGTTTTATATTTTGACAATCATAGGCCAATCCCTATTAGAGAATATATGTGGCAAGACTATATAACGCTACTTAATGATAAAAACATACCAATCAACAATCCAGAAAATTTAAATTATTAACTATAAAAGTTCTCCAGTATTGATTGAATAAATCAAAACCTTATCAACTTTTTTGTTATACGCTTTTTCTACTGCAAGTTTGTATAACGATAATTGTTCTGTATATTTTTGCTTTAAAATTTCAATTGGTAAACTAGAAAACTTATAGTCTATTATTACAAAATAATCTTTATACTCTAACAACAAGTCTACAATACCTTGAACCAAAACTTTGTTGCCTATATTACTATCAACAATTTGATTGTATGGCACATAAAGCATAAAATCTGCTTCCTTTTTGATGCTTAGTGCATTTTTTGCAATGCCAGAAATAATTTCGTGTGCTTTTTTGATTTTGTTATAATCAACATCATCAAAGTTTGTATTTTGTTCATAAGGTTTAGCGTAATCTAACAACTCTAATGCGATATGATAATGCGTACCGACAAGCGCCCTGTCGTCATAATCATATTGTACGTTTGTGTTAAAAACGTCCTTTGTGGCAAATTTGATTTGTTGAGATTTTTCACTGTTTATGCCTGTAACACTATTTTTAAACGGAATAACAAACTTTTCTTGTTGCGGATAAACAAAACCTTCTCCAACACTGATACATCGCCTGTGGTCAAGCCCTGATTCACTTTCAAAAGTTGTTATGTCTTCTATAACAGAAATTTTGCAATTTACAAATTCGTTTTCTCCGTCAATAGTTCTATTTTCAAAACAAGACAAAATCATGTTTAAATAAGAGTTTTTGCTTATTTCATCAGTAAAAGCTTTTTCTGTTAATGCTCCCGTAATAAATAACTTGTTCTTTGCCCTTGTAAGAGCAACATACAAAAGCCTTAGTTCTTCTTTATAACCCTTTTCGGCATTTTTAAGTTTGATTGCATGCTTTGTTAAACTATCCATTTTTATGCGGTTTGCAAAATCAAAATAGTCAACACCAAATCCGATATCAGCATTAAAATTTATGCTATCATGTTCTCTTAAATACGAAAACATTTTGCCAGCGTTATACAAGAAAACAACAGGATACTCTAACCCTTTGCTTTTGTGTATGGTTTGTATTGTAACACTGTCTTGATTGTCCATAGTGATAAAATCACTGCCACGACTAACATTGTTTACAACAACATCAACAAACTCTACCAAACTTAAGCCATCTTCTACATTGGATAATTTATTTAAAAATTCTTCTATTAGCAATAATTCTTTTTCGCCATGTTTTTTTCTGATTAAATAATACTTTAATTTTTGTTCGTTCAAAATGGCGCGTATCAATTCGCTGTTGGACATTGTGTACGAATTTTGCCTAATTTTATCAATCAAATCAAAACCTTGTTGTATATATGGTTTATCTATATTGTCTTTAAAGTTTTGTAACAATGATTTTTCATGATCCCTAATTTCGGTTACATCGTCCAAATCCATATCAGTTAAGGCCAAGAATGTTGCAAGATAATCAACATCGTCAGCAATGTTTGATACGCATTTTAATATAGATAAAATTAACTTTATGCCTTCACTTTGTTGAGTTTCTAACTTGTTTGCAATGTTTACAGGCACACCATTGTTCCTTAAAACATTTACAAGTAATGTTGTGTTTTCGTCCTTTTCACTTCTGGTTAAAATAGCAATATCCTTATAAGTTAAAATCCTTTCTGATTTTAAATTTGCATCATAAAAGGTTGTACCTACAAGTTCTGATATGGTTTTTAAAACCAAATCCGCTTCCATTTGCTTTTCGTCATTTACAACACGGCTTGTATGATTTTTTACACTATATACTCCTTGTGCAATTTGTTTTTCTTGATTAGACTTTATCAACATGATATGGACTTTATCGTCAACAATATCATCACGCTTTGGCTGTATCATACAATCATTTTTATAGTCAATGCCAGTTAAATCTTTTGTCATTAGTTTACAAAAAATTTCGTTTATGAAATTCAAAATTTTAGGATTAGAACGGAAATTTACGTTCATATCAAAAACATCACCATTATTGTTGTTGGCTTTTAAAGAATTATATTTTTCTAAAAACCACTCTGGACTAGAACCACGGAAACCATAAATAGATTGTTTAACGTCTCCAACTGTGAACAAGTGCGTGTTTTGACCAACCAACTTTTTCATAATACTATCTTGCAAAGGGTTTACATCTTGATACTCATCAATAAACACATACTTATATTTTGACTGCAATTCTAGTGCTATTTTTTCATTTTCTAGCAATTTTAACATTAGTCTATTTAAATCATTAAAATCAATTAAATTATTTTTTTCTTTAATTTTATTATAATTATTTATAAAATTAATTAAAATTTCTATAAAAATATTAAAATATTCATAAATTTTTTGATTTTTTTGTGTAAATTCACAATTTATTTGATTAATTTCTAAATTATTTTTAATTTTAAAGAATTGCTTAATATCAATATTTAATTCTTTTAAATCAAAATTTTCTTTGTTTTCTTTTACAGAAAATTTTGGGCAAACCAAAGAATTTAAAGTAGTTAGATTTGACACAAAACTCAACCTTTTATCAAATGCTTGCAAGCCATCAATCAAACAGTCTAACTTTGTTTTTACACCTAAATCAAAATTAGTGTATGCATACATAATCTTTTGCACAAGTCTGTTTGCGTTGTCGCAGATATAATCGTTGATTGTCTTTTCACTTTTAATGCTATCAACATATTCGTTTAAAGACTCTGTTAAAAATTTTTGATAATTTTCTAAGTTAGAAATATTGTTATAACTGTTTAGAATCAAATCTTTTACATTTGCAAGACTTCTAGCATTGCCACCAAAAATATCTAGCATTATATTTAATTTATCACCAGATTTTATAAACGAATCAAAAGTCTTTTTCATTGCTTGCGACAAAAAGTAATCACGCGTTGTATCACTTATAATTTCTATGTTTGGCGATACACCTAACTCGTAAAAATATTTTTTTATTGTTTTAGAACTAAAACCATCTATCGTATCTATACTTGCAGTTTTAATTTGCTCTAACACATTTATAAGATACTGTTTGTCTTCATCTTCACAAACAGATAATTGGTCTTTTATTTTTGCAATCAGTCTATCCTTCATTTCTGTTGCTGCAAGCACAGTAAAGGTAACAACCAACAACTCATCAACTTTAACTTTTTTTTCAATTATGAGATTGGCAATTTTTTCAATCATAACGGTTGTTTTTCCGCTACCTGCACCAGCGCTTACCAATTGATTGAGACTAACGGCATCTAAAATGTCTTGTTGAATTTTAACAAATTTTTTCATTTTTGGCCTCTCTTAAAACTATCAAGATTCACATCGTCTGACGCCCTATATTTTATAGCATTTGAAGACTTCATGCAGATATGAACATACGGGCAATATTCACAAGGTTTTGACACATCGCTTGGCGTTGGCATAATATAACCAGACTTTATTTCGTTTACTGCTTTGACAGCAACATCTTTTGAATATTCCTTCAAATCGTCCATTTGTGCAGTATCTAACTCTTTGTGTCCTACTGTCTTTATAACATCACCATCTTTATTCAACCTTACATTTACGATATCACTCTTTGATTGTGGTACCAATCTTTTATCTAAAGACCTTACAACATATTCGTTGTTAGTAAAAAATCCTTTTAAAGAATATGTGTTTGCAACTTCTCGCGTAAAGGCATTATGTAAAGGCAAATAGAATTCACCAACAATTTTCTTTTTCTCTTTTTGTTCTATTGCATTTGCATACAAAAACAACTGCAATTTATTACCAAAGTAAAGTTCCTTTAAACTTGCATCTGCTCTGCCTGATTTATAGTCAACAATCCTTAGCATACCATCATGCTCGTCCACTCTGTCCACTTTGCCAACAACATCGATGTTTTCAAGTTTTAAAGCATTATGGTTAAAAAATCCAATTTCTAACAAATCTGTTCTAACTTTAAACAATGAATTTTCATCAATATAATTTAAACCATTTATAACACGCACAGCTTCGTCAATCAAGTTTTTCAATACAGGACTATCCATATTGATTTTTAATCTTGCATCTTTTTCTATAAACGCAAAAATTTGTTTAACACAAAATTCATACAAATCGCCAACTTGTTTATTTGCTTTGTAATACTTAAACATAATCTCATGCAAAATGTTACCAACATCAAGCGATAAAACTTCGTTATCTAATCTTGGTTTGACTTTTAAAATATTGGTGATAAAAAACAATAACGGACATTTAAAATAATTTTCCAAAGCGGATGGAGAAATTGTTTTTAAATTATCATAAATTTTTAAATTTTTTAAAGAAATATTATTAATTTCTTTATTTGTAATTAAATTTTCAAATAATTTTTTATTTTTATTATCGTATTTACATAAAAATTCAATATTATCCCACTCACTTAATGCTGTATAATCTAAAAACTCAAAGTTTTGCATAGCAATGAGTTTATGTAATTTTCCTTCAACCTTTACTTGCAATTTGTTTGCAAATTCTTTAACTATATCACTTGCAGTATTGCTATAACAAACCATCAAGTTGTTTTCAAACAACATAACCGAGTTAAACAGTCTCAGTTTTGCAAGTCTGTTTATATGCGCAATTGTTGGAGATAGTTTGTTTGAAAAATTTAACTTTTCAATTTCATGGTCCAAAATTATACCGCAATCATATTTTAAGTTTGGTGCATTTTCATTGGTACAATTAATTATGTAAAGGTCTTGAAATATTTCCATGTTGTTGTCAGCATCAACAACTTTTACTGCATCAAGTGTTAATGGAATATTGTTGATTTTTAAAATGCTTGAAATATGGCTAAATATATCATAAAAAATTTCCAAATTTGCTTCAGGATAAAACTTAATAACATCATCTATCAAGTTATAAATTGTATCTCTTGATTTTTTTAGCAAAATTTGATTTTTTACATTTGCGGTCGTCATTATTATATCATTTAATACTTTAGCAAAATCAAGATATTTATCTGCTTGCAGAAGTTTGTTTTTAATGGTATTCAATGTGTCATCTTTTTCAAAATCAAAATATGATAAAAACTCTATCAGCTTTTTTTGTATATCAATCAATTCTTGGCCAAAATCTAAAACAGTCTTAAATTTGCCTTTAAATTTAACTTCCAGCAATTTATCAATCAATTCGTGCTTTAGATCTATATCTGCTTCAAAAAATGGTGAATTAATTATATCCAATAAGTGCACAATGTTATAACTTTCTATATTATGCTTAAATATACTTAACAAAAATTTATAAAAAACACTTTTATTTATTGATATTTGATTATCAATATAATAATTAATTTCGTATTTTTCAAAAATTTCTTTTATTTTGTTAATATTGCTTTCTAAACCATAACACGCCACACCAAAATTTTCCTAATGCTTTCCTTGCAAAATTTTGTTTCTAATATCACGCGCAACAAATTCTATCTCGTCACTTACTTTATTGCATTCGAACAGTTTTATTGTTTCACTATCAAGCGTAAAACAATCATTTTTTAATCCGTATAAGTTGTTGTGCAAAAAGTGTTTAAGATTTGATACATCAACATCACAATCTTCAACTTCAAAATTCAATTCATTAATATATGCGATTTTTTTAAGTTGTGAAATAACTTCTGAATTATATATATATTTATTGCTACTTCCACCTGCATAATTCAACACATTTACTTCTGTAACACAGGCCAGTCTTTCAATTATCGTATATTCAATTGCAGTAAAGTCATCGAAACCTACAAACAACAATTTGGTATCTTGTTTACCGTCAGCCACATGAAAAGCCGACATCAAAAACATATCAGACGCATCAAGTAAACCTGCTTTTTGTTGCTCATAATTTTCATACACCAATGCCAAATCATTAATTTTACCTTGAAGCTGAACATCAGTAGAAGCAAATTTTTTCATCTCTTCAAAACTGATTTTAGACGCTTTAAGTTGAGCAATTGTTCTAAAAATATTTTCAGCATAGGTAAACGAATAAGCACTACTTTTTATAACACTTAATTTATCAAAATTTTCTTGCAAAATTTTATAAATAAGCAATATACTACCCGTTTTAGAAATTTGTTTTTCTTTGTCCACTACGCAAGATTTTTTTGCAAATCTATTAAGCGTACTTACTTTAATATCAAAACTTGCAGAAATACCCATACGTTCAAACAAAAATTTTTCCATAAATAAACTAAGTTTATCTGGTACGATAATTTCTATCTTGCCTGCGTTGTCTTTGCAAAAATCCACCGCTTTATAAAGCGATGCATAAAGAGATGGAACATTCAGCACTTTTATCATATCTCTATCATAACACATTTTGATTAATTTTGCAATTGTAAATTTTTACAAGAAATTACCATTTTTAATATTGTATAAATAATATACTTCTACACACAATACTACTGGAGGTGCTATATGTCTAAACAATGGCGTCCAGGTGAGACTGTTCCAGAGTCTGCTACATACGTAGCATACGATTCTGAAGGTCACAATGGTGGTAGTCTTTACCTTGAAAAAGGCAAAAGATTTCCAGCTACACAACATTCAGGAAGCTATTACACTAAAGGTGAATAGTATCCAGTAGCCCAATAGGGCAAAATTAATAGCAATTAAATCTAATTGCTTAAAAAATGACCACAATCAGTGGTCTTTTTTTATTATATCTATCAGCAAACCATATTTTAAAAACAAAAATTATTCTCCTGATGAAATGTTTAAAGTAATAAAATTTCTTTAAAATTAGTAGCAATATAGTGTTGACAACAAAATTTTTGTTTGCTATAATATACTTGTTTTATAAATAACTTCGATATGGAGAGTTACTCAAGAGGTCGAAGAGGCGTCCCTGCTAAGGATGTAGGCGTAGCAATGCGCGCGAGGGTTCAAATCCCTCACTCTCCGCCAATGCCACAATATGTGGTATTTTTTATTTTTTAAACACAACTATATATTGCGTTAAAATCTCATCAAAATCAGCATTGAGTAGTATATGAGTAGAATTCATAAGTCTCATTTTGCCTTAATTCTTAGGGCTTTTTTGTTTTTTAAGTTGTTGAATTTTTAAACTTTTCATTAATTTTCTTAATGTATTCAATATCTGCTTCATCGTTGTGTGAAGTGTAAACTGAAGTTGTAACCACACTTCCAAGCGCGTGTCCAACCCAAGCTTGAATTATATGAACAGGGAAATTCATATTCATACAATTTGTGATGAAAGTGCTTCTCATGTCTTTCATCTTAACATCTGTTAGTCCAGATTCTTGTCTTACCTTAGCCAATATATTTTCATATTGTTTAATAGACAAGTTAAAGATTCTTTCTTCAGGTTTCTTGTCTTTGTGTTTTAATAAAATGTTATATGTACTTTCAAACATTGGTAAAGTTCTAACACTCTGATCATTTTTAGTTGTATCAAACTCATTTCGTTGTGACCAAGCTTTATTGATTGTGATTTTCTTATTATCTAAATCAACACAATCTCTAGTTAGTCCTAAAACTTCACCTCGTCTAAAGCCCTGATAAAGTGCAACTAACACAACTTCTGCATTTTCAATTTTCGAACACGCTTCAATTAGTATGTTTTGTTGTTCACTTGTTAATGCTTGACTATGCACCTTTTTGTGTTTTGGCTTATCCACTTTTCTCATCAAGTTCTTTGTTATGATATCATTATCAACTGCCTTTTGGAATATCATACTCATAAAATCGTGAAACTTTTGTTGTTGCCTTTCGCTTGTAAGACTTTGCATAAGTGTTAATAAGTCAATCAATTTAATGTCTGCCATTCGCATTTCTTTAATATTTTGTGGAATAGCATTGAAAAGTGATCTATAAGACCTTATTGTTTCATCTTTCACTTTTCCAATTTTATAAAGCGTTAACCATTGTTTATACCAATCTTCTAAAGTTACATTGTTGGTAATAACATTTTGAGATGAGAGAAGTTTTGCAACGTTTGTAGGGCTTTTTGCCTTTTTAAGCTTTTCATAACATTCTCTTTGTGTGTAAGCAGAAATATAATATTGCTTTTTGCCTACACGAAACCTTGTGTAATAGGTATTAGCATTATTGCTTTTATGTATTGTAATACCTTGATATTTTAGCATTTTTGTCTCCTCCTTTGGATTAGACAACTTCGCTAACTCATCCCCTTTTTCCTTTTTGCCTAAGTAATGAGCAAGTGTGAAAATCTTTCCCTCAAAACAATTCTTGGTTGTTTTAAATTTTTTTAATTCCTTTTCACTTACTGAAATTGGTTCTTCTCGAACATAGACTGAATCTAATTGTTCTAAAGTTAATTCATTTGTCAATACTTAATACTAGGAACTACTTACCTGTGTTCCCTTACCCCTAAATAGATTTCAATTTTTCTTTTTAGTTGCAATTTCACACACCTATATTATACCATAAAATGCTAAAAAATGGAATACATAAAATGAAAATACATAATATTTTATGTAAAGAAAAACTGATAAAAATAAACCACAAAATAGATGTAAAATTTTTCTAATTATTTTTGCCAAAACGGGTGCAATTCGACTTTTCAATGATATAATAAGGTATCTTCCATATAAAAAATTTTTCAAAAAAACACCTATAAAATAGAGTGTTTTGGTTAGTTTTGCGATTTTATATGTTATAATGTACATACAAACAACTAACCATCTTTTATATCTGCGGATAAAATTCGCTAAATTAAGTCCATCGCATTATAACACACGATTGCATAATTCCACCCAAAACCTGCCATTTTAATAAATTATCCTGCGGTGAAACCGCCACCAAACAAGTTAATCATATCATACAAAATCGAAAAACCAACCAAAATGGGAAAATTTGTTGTTAAAAATTTTAAGTTTAGATACGAAGTTAAATATATAGTACTACTATTTAACTTCGTATCATTGTATCCAACCGCTATAAAATAGGCGATTATCGAGCTTTCAACTTTGTATCATTTGTATCATAAACAACTTTAACTTTGTATCATAATTCATTTTTTAACAAAATAAGCATAAAAAATTACGCAGTTAAAGGTGTAGTATTACCCTTTAACTGCGTAACATTGTAACCAAGCACTATTTTATAGATGATTATCGATAGTTTAACTTTGTAACATCTGTAACATAAACGCCCATAACTTTGTAACATAATGATATTTTTCATTAAAATTATTGTGAAAATCAATAAAAAGAAACGAAGTTCAGGGTATAGTATTACCCTGAACTTCGTTGCATCGTTTCCAACGCCTATAAAATAGATGATTATTCAGTGTTCAACTTTGTTGCATACGTTTCCTAAACTATCTTGACTTCGTTGCATACCTAAATTGAGTAAAGTGTTTAAATAAAAAAATAGTCGCAGTCAAAGATCATAACACCTTTAACTGCAACTCAACACACTATATTTTATAAGATTAGAATATGTTATAAACTAACGCTTTTTCTACATTTCTTCTTCAGCTTTTCTATCTATCTTCTTATATATAGAAAGTAAGTCTGCTAAAGTTAAATTGTAGTTGTCCATATAACTCTTACTTCTCTTGTTATATAACAAATTTAATAAACCATCAACTTCTAAATCATTTATAAAGTGTATTTTTCTATGACATTCTGGACATAAACAATACATATTAGCAGGATTGTCAAGTTTTCTATCAAATTGTTGTTGCATATTAAAGTTACATGGTATTAAATGATGAGCTTCAAAATACATTTTATTTGCATTAGTTTTAAATGTAACATTTTTATTACATAAACTACATACGTACCCTGATTCATATAATATTAGGTCTCTATAGTTAGAATTTTTTCTTAACTTTGCTTTTTTATTGTAAACAAAAGCATCTTTACTTTCATCATACATCTCAACATATTTAGAATCTTCTTCACTTTCAATATTGCCTGTTTTATCTATATAAGACATTTGATTATCTATAATCGAAGTAAAGTCATTTTCTACTATAGCATTCATCAATAGTCCCCAGTATTTTTTCTGAAAACACACATATTTATTTCCGTTTCTTCTATTGATAGCATAATGAATACCGTTAGTATTAGCAATAAACAAAGAATCAAAATTTATCCACAATGAAGAATAACTTTGTTGTGGGTTTAATGAAAAACCATCATTATCCAACAACACATAAACAGGATTATCATTTTCCCCCGTTGGATACAAACCTATAAAGAAATACGTATCTTCTGATTTTCTTTTGGTTCCGTTTATATCTAAACCATAATAATTTTCAGGAATTTGCATTCTTTTCCTATTAGTAGGTTGACCAGCATTTGTAACTTTAAAATATGAGAAAAATATTTTAGATCCATCTTTTCTTTCTATTGAAACAACATTTTCTCTATCCAACTTGTTTTGCTCCAATTTATAGTTCATTCCCACAAACAAATCTTTAAGCAAAAATTCAAAACCAAATTTTTTCGAACGCTCTTGAAAAACATTATCTTCTTCAACAACTATTTGATTATCTACTATATTTTCATAAGTTTTACTACCACGTTGTGCCCTTGTCATACAACCTCCTCATTATTGATTAAACATTTGTTTAGCATAAAATTTAATCAATTCAATATTTAAAGAATTTCCTAATTGCTTATATGCGTGTTGATCAACACTATCAAGAATGAAATCTTCAGGAAAACTTTGCAGTCTTGCAGCTTCTCTTGGCGTAAGTCTTCTTCTATATCTACCTATAATCGGTGTTTGAACAATAGCAACTAATGCAGGAAAATAATCTGTCTTTTTACATCTAATTCCTGATTGCCTTAATTGAATTGCTGTATCCCAAACAGTTTTGTATTCCGCTCCTGCTTGCCATTCAAACTTTTTGTCTCTTAATTTGAAGTCTTGAACATCATGTTTTTTCATCCAAGAATCAATAAATGTCTTATTATCTAAATACAGTTGTCTATTCTTTTTAACATATTCTTGTTTCCAATCTGGAAAAGATGAATAATCATAATCTTTACCAAATTCTTCCACCCAAACCGGGAAACCATAAACATCTTTATTAATATTAATTTTGAACTCATTCCACGCTGTCAAAATTTTATTTTCATATTCAGAAATATTATACTTTTCATCAACCTTTTCATCTAACACATCATAAATAGAAGTTTTTGCATCTCCTGATGGTTTCTTTATTTCCAAATATTCTTTATCCGTTAAATCCTTTCTTACACCCATAATATATATTCTTGGTCTATTTTGAGGAACTCCAATCTCATGAGGACTAGAAATAATTTCTTCTTTAGTTAAAACATATCCCAAATCTACAAGATTTTGTTTAATAACTTTCCAAGTATTCCCGTTGTCGTGTTTTACTAAATGCTTTACATTTTCTAAAAATATATATTTAGGTTTATGATATTCAATAATTCTTTTAACATCAAAAAATAAAGTTCCTCTTACATCATCAAACCCCTTTTTCTTACCCGCATTAGAGAATGCTTGGCAAGGAAATCCTCCACATAAAACATCGTGCGCAGGTATATCTTTGGCATCTACTTTTGTAATATCATGTCTAGCATCAATTCCATAATTGTTCTTATAAACATTGATAGCATTTTCATCAATATCTGAAGCAAAAACACACTCTCCACCTAAACTTCTCATAGCTTGATGAAATCCACCTATTCCCGCAAATAAATCTATAAATTTAAAGTTTGTCATAATTTCTCCCTACGTATTTTGTACGCCTAATTATAACATATTTAAACAAAAATAGCCAGCGTTTTTCGCACGTTTTTTAATTTTTTATTAGCAAACTTAAAAAGAAGTAGGTTTTTACAATTCTATTTTTAGTCACGCTAAAAATATTATCTTTAGTAGGATTCATGGATAACAATTTCTGATATTTTGTTTGTAAATTTTTCACTTATTAAGATTTCCCCCACATATTTTAATCCTTTAATCAAATTAACAACATCCTCATGAGGATATATCGATCCCTGATATTTGAAAGGTCTTGTCCCTCTTACCGCACTTTGATTAGAGTTTATACTTCTAGGTGCAATAAATTTATATTCATATCCAATACCCTCATGCATGATTGCATTTCTATATTTATAAATAGATTCAATAACTTTAACTCTTTTTTCTATCCTATCAGAATCCATAAAACTCTTAAAAAATTCTTCGATAGCTAAAGACAATCTTTTCTTTTTTTGAACACCTTCATTTTTTAAAAATAATGATTCTAATATTGAACACAACATCATGCAGCAAGCATCAAATTTTTCTATTGAAGCAAATTCAAACGCGGTATTAAACATAATAATAGCATTATTCCATTTATTAATAAAATTTAAATCATTTGAATTTATTTTTCTAGTATCTAAAAAACATGTTTTAATATACAATTCAACCAACGCCCCAATCTTTGAAAAATTTTCAATAAAAACTTTTGTATCAATATCTAAAAATTTCGAAAAACTATATCTAAAAGAATAACCATAACAAGAATTTTCATCAAAAGACATATTATTTTCACCCTTGTAATACACAACATACGTTCCTGCAGGCGCAATCCATTTAGTATCAAAAAGGCCATGTGAAAATTGATCTTCCTCATACATAAAATCTATTATTCTTATTAAAGAATATACAGCCTCCGCAATACGACCTGATTCTTTCTCTATTCGTGAAGGTATATTAGACATCGTAATTGTTAATACAGGATAATTGAAAAAAAATCTATCTTTTGCAAGAAGAATATGTTCTTTATTTAATTTTGTCCTTATAGTCTCTTGAAAATATAAACTTAAATTATCATTAAGTTTGCCTCGATCTCTTAATTCTTGCCTTTTTCTCAATTCATTATCATTATATTCTTTAATATCATTTTTTGTAGGAATAAACAATTTTATAAAATCATTATACTCAATATCTTTCTTAATTTCTATAAAGTTTATAGGCAAAATCAACATTGCTTTTTCAACATATTTATTTAAATACGACTCAATATCTTGCAATAAAGATTGATATCCTTCCTCATATTTTTTATCTTTTAACAATTCTACCAGCAATGATTGAAATTTTCCATTATGAGTATAATATTTGAACTTTGAAACATCATCATAAATTTCATTCAAAATTTCCGCATAAGGTTTACTATCTTCCCAATGCCACGATATTCGTTCATTATTTCTTGAAGCAATTAAAAATTCTTTAAATTTAATTTTATCCATTCATTCTCCTTATGATATGATAGCATTATATAAAAATTTTGTCTACCATAAACAAAAAAGAGGTTTATACCTCTTCATTGATTTTTAAAATCCTCAGCTTGTTCTTATAATGTCCTTTAGTATGTATATATCCTAATTTTTCTAAAATATAAAGACCTTTCATAGCAACTTTATCGTCTTTGGACACAACGTAATTTTCAACCAGTATTGTTTCAAATTTTTGGTCTAAAATTTTAAAACAATTAATAAATTCATTTGGCTTAAACAATTGATGTTTTATTTCTAATGTATCCAAAATTTCTATCACGACACCTTTATCTGTATATTCTAATTCACAAACCTTTTCTATTATAGTTTTATTTGTTATATCCTTTGTTTTTAACCTAGGAAGAATATAATTAAAAGCCATTTGGTCAATTTGAATTTTATCAGCTAAATTATTCAGTATATATTTTTCAATATCTCTATTATTTACATTACATAAAATGTATGAGATTAGAGCATTATCTAAACACAACGTTTCATCTTGCATAAAATTAATAAAGTTTTTAGGATTAGTCTTTATTAATTTCATATAAGAGTTATAGCAGTTAACTAGTTTGTTAAAATTACTAATCGAGAAATCGATAAATCCACAATCTATCAATATCAACATATCTTCATCGTTATCATCTTCAACAATGTTAGGTATAACAAAATTTTCAACTTCAAACATTTTAAATATCTTATAAGCATTATCTTCTAAATAATACTTATTTACAACTAAAGAAACAAATTCACCATATCTAACATTATCATTTATCAATTCTTTAGTGGAAAAATCTATCTTTTCAATTTCCTTGAAATAGCAATCAATGCATTCTATATCGTTTGTTTTGTTAAAAATTTTAAATATAGTACAAATATCTTTTTGTATTTTATCAAATTCAATAATTTGTTTAATATACTTATTTTCTATTTGATCTATATCACTAATAATAAAATCACAAGACTTAATTAAAGATTGTTTTACATCTTCTGCAATTTGATCATCTCTTAAAATTCCAATTAATTCATCCTCTTCTAATATTGGATTTTCCATAATAAATTGTATAATATTTTCTAAATTATCTAGTAAGTAAGTTTTAAACTTGCTGTCAGACAATTTGAAAATGGATGAAACAAACAATCTTATTTCTTTATTATTGAATATTCTATTTGAAATTAATTTTATATTATCAATATTGATCTCAAATAAGCAATCTTCAACTATTAACTTAATTGAATCATCATTCAAACCATATATAGATTTAAAGGAAACGTTATCTAATTTTTGAATATTATTTTTTATCGTAACATCTACGTTGACATCCATCCAATTATCATTACTATTTAATAATTTAGTTACAATCTCTCTATTCTTGTTACTTAGTTGATCAAAATCTTCATCCAACACAACCTGTAATATAGCATTTCTTTTATTTTCATCTAATACGTTTAAAATGTCAACAAAAGACAATAATAAACTTTTAGAATTAATAAATAGTTTAAAATATGTTTTACAGCTATCAATATTAGAAATCTTAATATATTCACGATTGAATTTTCTTACTTCTTGATCATCTGTATTAAGATATTTAAAAAGTAGCATATATTTCTCATCATGCACTGATTGAATCATATAATCAACAAAACTAACATTTAAAATATTTATTGATGCAAACTTTTCTTTATGAATATTATTTTTTATAAGTTCCATAAATTCTTGACGAATGGGATATTCAAATCCTTTAATGTTTGTTTCTTTTTCATTATAATTATTATAACGAACAAAAGCATCTTCATTTTCCGGCAAGAAACTATCATTGTTTCCATATACATATTTTAAATAATCACTATCAATATATCCATTTTTAAAACACGTATATAAAAATTCATTTGGAATATCTTCTTTATTGACATTTTTCATAAAGTCCGCTATCGACTGCAAATAAATGTTTCGTTTCTTTACTTTTTCTTTCTCTATTTCATCAAATATTTCTTGCTTATATTTTTCATGTTTTAACTTTACCCTACTTAAATATTCATCAAAAGTTATTCCACAATTATCCTTAAAATATTTATTAAGGTTATCCTTTGTTATGGTTTTATAATTATCAATTCCAAATCTCGTTGCATTAATGATATCTTCCCAATTTTTTACTATCCCAACTGCCAAATATCTATCAGAATATCTGACATCATATATTGAATTGTGTGCGGCTAAAATAATACTACCTAATATTCTGGCCTTTAAAACATCTAAATTATTATCGTCTTCTTTTTTAGAATCTTTAAGTAGATTTTCATATTCGAAAATTTTCTCATTAAATGATTCAACAGCCTCCGCCCTTAGCAATCTAATAAGATCAAATATTCTTGATAAACAAGAGTTGTTATTTGCAATTTTGTTATAGTCTTTGTGATAAAGATTTTGATACAATGAGATTGCAAATGCTTTTTTCAGTTCCAACTCTGTAGATATTGTAAATTTGTCTAACTTATATTTTAAATCTTTTTCAACATTTATTAATAATCTAGAATTATCGATAAAGTTAGCCATTTGTTCTGAAAAAAATATATAATCACCCTTTATAATACCATTAAGCATTACATTGATATTTGATTTCGCTTTTTCTTTTGTTATATATGGATTTACTACTATTATTTCATCAAAAAACTTACCTCTTTCTTCTTGGTCTGCAATTATGCTATCAGATACACAATAAACAAATGTTATCTTATAATCAATTTCACTTGAATTATTTAGAACAAAATTCAATTCTCTTAATTTGTTGAATATTGTTAAACTTGGTAATCTATCTAAATCTTCAAAATATACAATCTTATATTTCGTTTTTTTGAAAAAATAAATTAGCTCATCAATGTATTTACTAAAATAATCAATCTTATTATCATCTTTTTTTACTTCAGATTCAATTTCCAGTTTATCAATTTTCAAAGTTTTTATTCTGAAAACAGTTGGTAGAAAAATCAAAAATAATATAAATGCAATAATTAATAATATTAATAGTCGTTTATCCCACAAGTTATTTTTATTCCAAAAAATTGAATTCTTATTTAGAATAAATAAAGTTGCGGAAATTAAAGTAATAATAAACGTTATATACAAACTTATTTTCTTAAAAAGATTAAACTTGGTTTCATTGCTAACCCTCTTAATATTAGACTTTGGCAATTGATTGCCATTTACATTAAATAGCATTTGTTGTAAAATATTCTTTTCTATATAACTTTCATCACAATAATCTAAACGATTTTGTCTTGATTCTTTATATGTTAAATTGTTAATCTCTTCAACAATTTTTTCTTTGGGCGTTAAATTTGTTTTATCTTTTTCTTTATTATTTCTATTATTGTCTTCATCATTGAGTTTATCATTATCCCCAACAAGATTAAAACTCGCCATAGAAACAAATAAAGATTTATGTTTTAATTTTTTTGTATTTGTTTTCTTTTTCTGACTTTCATACAAATCTTTTAACTTTTTATCAAGAGGATCGATATAGGATGCATCATTTATAAGATTTTCTTTATTATCTCTTTCTTCATCTTTATTTTCTAAATTTTGATTGTTTGAACGATTATAACTCTTTACAATTTTCGCTCCGTTTTTGTTGTTAAATCCTATTTCAAAAGTTTTAATAAGACTACTTTTCCCTGAGCCATAACCTCCTGTAATTGCAATATTTTTGCTGTCTTTACAATCAATAGCTTTATTTAATTCAATACATTCATCTTTATAAGACTCATAATTTATCGTTGGTGTAGTTTTTAACATTATTGTTTTCTCCTAAAACGATTATATCACAATTTTGTTTTTTTTCAACAAAAATTTTACAATTCAATTATTATAAATTTCCGATATCGGCAAAAAGTCAATAGAATTTACAACATAGTTTTTGCCGATAGATATTAAAAATCCACAGGCTAAATTGACCTGTGGATTATGTGTGTTGTAAATTTCAATTTAAAATGTTGGTAAGCTGAGTAGAGATTGAGTAGTAAAGTTTTCTAAAATCCTCTATTTTATAGTGTTTTGAGTTCTACTCAGGGGCTTCAAATCCCTCACTCTCCGCCAAGTGATAACAATCCGAACCCTTGTGTTCGGGTTGTTCTTTTTTGCCAATAAATCGCTCAACGCGAAATAAAAGAAAAATCAGCCCCTTTGACAAAATTTTTAAGATTAGGTATTGAAAAAAACTTTAATAATATGTTAATATTGAATTGATTTAAAAGGAGATTTTGTATGAATTATAAAGTTGGACAATTATTTATGTTTAATGTTGACGGGATACGTGCGATTTGGGCATTAGTAGATGTTAATTTAGAGAAAGATGAATGCACAATAGAATGTGTTGAAAATTGTGCAATAAAAGGCATGCGTAAAACCGGAAGTAAAAGCGAACTTGATAAAAAAGTAGTTACCGAGCTTCCACGACTTATTCCCGCAGACGAGAGAGAAGAACAAGAAAATTTAACCGAAGAAAGTGAATTAATTAAGTAAATTTATAACACTCAAGCAAAATAAAGTTTGAGTGTTTTTTATTCCATAAATAGAAAAAATGTCATAAATCTTGCTTAAATTATGGTAAGCAGGATAAGAGTTGCATACATTTTGCCATTTTTTAGAACTTAAAAGCTCTAAAAATCAGCACTTTTGACGTATGCACTTTTCAAAAGTCGCTGATTGCAAATTTGCATGCACTCCCTTTCTAGACCAAGTGGGAAACCCACTTGTCTTTTTTGTAGAAATTATAGTTTTTGATATAGTTTTATGCTATACTATTATTGCTCCAAATGGAGCATTGGGTTAAAGTCAATAAGGCACAAGCATATTCTCATAATTGCAAAAATATGAGATGCAAAAACTTATTGACACACAATGTTTTATTGATTGTGAAGATATACTAGAAAACACAGCCACATTCAACCTTAATACTTTAAGTTACAGGCAAGGCAAAACAAAATTAAGTCAAAAACAAATAAAGCGAATTGCATTTGTTCTTGCAAGTGACTAAAGAACTTCGCCGAAACAAATGGCAACTTTTCTAACCTATCAGCAAATGAAGTTTATTCACATTTGCAATCCAATCAATAAAACTCAAGAGAAGAAGTGAAAAACTTCTTCTCTTTTTTTTACAAAAATATACAAATTTAATCATTATATGTTATAATAATTAGTGGAGAATAAAAGAATGAGCATTTTTCAAAATCTAGTAAACAATATTAGTTATGCATTAAATAAAAAGAAAATGAAAGAATTAAAGTCTAAGCAATCACAAATTAAAGAATTAAATCAACAACTTATTTGTATTAATTCAGAATTAAAAGAGAAAAATGAAGAAATTAAAACTCTTAATTTAGAAATAATTAAGACATTAGAAAATCATAATTCTCATCAACAAAATTTACATGCAAAAAGAACTGGATTAAAGTCTGGATTTCAATATAAAATGAAAATTAAATCAGAAATTTCCAATACTGAACAGAAACAAAAAGACATAAATATACAACAAGAAAAATATCAAAATGATTTAAAGAAAAACCAAGTAGAACTAACAAAAATAAACAATACAATATTGTTTTATAATAACATACAAACAACAACTATCTTAGGTTTTATAACTTCTTTATTAATCTCATTATGTTATATACTTTTAACAATAAATCTAAATTTGCTTTTTAATAATCCAACAAATTATATTATTTATAGCTCTACTTTGGGATTTTTAATTTTAGTATCAACAATAATAACATTTTCTTTTGATAAAATTTTACATAAAAAACTTGAATTAGAAAAACTGAATTTTTACAGTTACTTGTTCCCTATATTATTAATTGCAAATATATTAATAGCAAGTATGCCATTAAATTCTGTAAAAAACTATATCCTGTTTGTATTATACTTACTTTTTACTATTTCGATTTTTACTGTTCTAATAAAAAATAAAGAAACTTTCAAGAAAAATAAAAATTATTGTTTCCCATTAGATTTCACAATATTTAACTTACCGTTTGTAAATTTTGCAGCTGTAACAATGATTAATGTCAATTTTATAAATAACGATATATTGTCATTGATAATAAAAATAATTTATACTATTAGTGTTATAGTTTATATTACTCTTTTTATATGGGAAGCGATTACAAATTGGAATAAGGGGAAGGAATTTAAACATTACATCTTTTTAACTATAAGCATCTTATTATTGTTCTCTTTTATTTTGTGTGCAATACTTAATTTCATACCTAATGTTCCACAAGCCATTGAGATTATTGCTGGGATAGGCGGTTTTATTAGTTTATTCAGCCCCCTTTATCACGGATTTAAAAAATCAACCACAAAAAACAATATAGAAAATATCAACAATGAGTAATCAAAAAAAAATTCAAAAAGCAAAAACATTTCTAACCTATCGCAAATACCGCCTACACTCATTTGCAATACAATCAATAAATCACTAAGAAGGATTGAAAAATCCTTCTTTTTATGTTATACTCAATTAAGGAGAAAAATTATGAACTTATTATTAACTTCAAGTTGGAGTTTTGGAATGAACGAGCTTATAAATAGCATTGCTGCATTATTAACTTTTGTGGCGATATGTGTATCTCTTTATTTGGCACAAAAATCAAAGACTTTGAAATTTAAAGTGCTTGGCAAGAAAATCAACAAAAAAGCATTCCAAGAAAACCAATATCAACAAATAAACATTTTAAACAATGGTCATACAAAATTCACTATAACCAGCGCCGGATATTTAATCAAAAGAAGATATTTTTTTACATATCATGTTGCGGGTTTAAAAAAATTAGACAGCACAATTATAGAGCAAAAAACTCATGGCGGTAAAAATCATATTACAACAGAAACTGTGTTACTACCAACATATATTCAAGAAGGAGATTTATTACAAATTTCATTATTTCCCGCTGATTACGATTTTAGTGAAATTAAATCTAAAAGAGCAAAGGTTTATATATTTATAATTGTCAATGGTAAGAAATATAAATATAAAACGAAATTGAGATTTAACGAGTTTAATTCTATTGTAAATGCTTTTGACAAAAAATCTCTATTTCATCCAGAACCAAAATTAAAGTTTAAAAGCCAAGACATAAAGAACTATTATTTTAGATAGATTGACACCTTAATCCACCTAGTCCCAATATAGATTTTCGTGTTAGGATTGGATAACGGTCTTCCCGCCATAATGTATTTTATTTATAAATATGTTACAATTAGCTTAGTGGATAAAGCAACTCTATAACTAAGAGTTAGACGTGGCTTCAAATCCCACATATGTGAATTTTCATTACTTTAAGTAATGTTATTATCTGACATTTATTGTCAGCTTTTTTATATAAATTAGTGCTATATCAATGAAAAAAACTACACATTTAAGTGTAGTTTTTTTTGTTTTTTAATTACTTTTACTTCTCTGCAATTGTAATAGCAGCTGTTACTGTGCCAGATGTATTTGTAAAGCTATTTACTGTTACACTTACATTAGCATCAGTTACAAACAAGTTAGCAAAGTTTGCTTGAGTTAAACCTGTTGCGTTGTTAATTGTAACTGTCCATGTACCAGCATATAAATTGTTTGTTGTTGTAGAAGAAGTATTCATTATTACAGTTTTAATGTAACCTTCTGGAGATTTAAGTTGAAGAACATAACTACCTGTAGAAACTGTTACTTTAACAGTCTTTTTAACAACAAATTCAATGCTTTCAATTTTTGTATCTTTGATTGTGTATGTGCCATTGCCAGATTTTTGAATTACTTCATTTAATGTATCATCATTTGACACAAACTCTCCATTTACAATGAAACCATAGAATTCGTTAGCATCAGAGCCCGTTAATGTATTGCTATCTATTTTAATAGTTACATCATTGTTTGTTGTTTCTGATTTAGAAATTACATATGTGTTTTCGTCAACTTTGATTACACCTTCATTATTTGCAACAATTGTTACACCATCAAGGTTGGCAAGACTACCAGAAACAGCTGGTATTTCTACTGTATATGCATCTTCAAACACTACTTTAACAATAATGTTGCTAGTTGCACTATTTAAATCTGCATAAACAATGTTGTTTACACTAGATGATTTAGTTACATAATGCGTAAAGCTTGCACCATTATCTTTTGAACCAAGCAACTTAAACAATTGTTTGTCTGCAAGATTTACTGTTAAAGCAATATTCCTTGCACCATATGTTACATAAGTTTCTTGTCCATTACTCAATCTTGATCCATCAAAACTAATTGATGCTGTGTTTGTAGCTGTACTGTTTGTACTATCTACTACAAAGCTAATTTTAGTCACTCTTGTAATAGCATATTCTGAAGAAACGTCTGTTCCGCTTGTGCTGAACACTTTTGCAGTGTAATCACTTGTGATACCTACTTTATCTTTAAATGCAAGAGTCCCTGCATTTAATGTTGTTGAATAGTAATTTACACCACCAATGTTAAACGCTACTACATTTAATGGACTGTAAACTGTAATTGCACGTTGAGCTACTGGATTTGATGTAATTGCAGTTAGTGTTTTTGTTATGTAACCTTCTTTTTCTAGAGTTACTTTACAATATATATACTTACCAATATAACCGGTGCCTATTTCAAATTTGTTAGTTGTGTTAGAAATTTTTGTTCCACCAGTTGTTGCGTTTGTAGAAGTGTAGAACCATTCATATGTCGTAGTTGTACCTTCTGGTATTCCGTTTGTAACTGCACTTAATGTGCTACCATAAACTACTTCACCTGAACCTGAGAATTTGACAGTAGCATCGTCAAATTGTCTTTTGCATAATGCAGTAAAGTTGTTTTCTATATAGTCGCCAAAAAGAGTTATTTCATTTGAAGGTGTATTTAAAACTGTAATTTTAACATTTTCAAATGAAACTATGTTACCTGCTGTTTCACCCATAATACCGGCATATATTATTATTTGGACATCGTTAGAAGTTTTATCTGTATTGTAAGTTAGTGTAGTTTTTAAGTTTTCACCAAAACTTAAGTTTTCATATACACCTGCATTATTATTGTCAAAATCATGTATTCTAACTGTAAATCCAGTTGGAGCAGTTGCTGATGTATAAGAATTTAATATTGCTTTATCTAATGTAATCTCATATGTTTGGTTTGGTACTACATGAGCAAATGTTTTATATATCCAAAGACCTGTAGAACCTGCTCCTGAAATAGATGCAGTTATAGGCGAATCAAATAATTCCCAACCAACAAAGTTGTCTATTGTTCCACCTAAAGATGTAGTATATGTTGCTGGATTAGTAACATTGTATGGATAGTACGCAATTTCAGTTGTATCATATACTCCATCACCATTTGTATCAAAATTATATTTTTTGCTCCATACTGCGTAGAATATAGGATTTGCCAAACTACTTGTTACTGTTGTTGCGTCACCTGATTTATTAAATTCTGCGATGTTGTCATTACCTATTGACAATCCTACAAAATTAAATCCTATGTTTGTTATATCATCCTTTCTATAGAGTATATTGTCGGACGTATCGTATGGATAATTTACTTTGATATCTTCTTGTCTGTCCACTGTGTAATATATTTTCCATGTTCTACTCCACACCGCATACCATTTTGTGTTTGTTGTTGGAGTGTATTCATCGCCTACAACATAACTTGCTGTTTTTGACGTTGAATTGTCTGTCCAACCAACAAAATTGTATCCTGTACGCGTTGCTGTTGGGAATATAAATGAACTATAACCCGTAATGCTTGGTATCTCATTGTTAGATTTAAACAAATCGTAATTATAATAATTGGTTACAGTATTATAAGTGATATTTGTTGTTTTATTATCAAGTTTTGTGTTTGTGTTTGTGTAGAACTCGTGTGTTAAAGTTCCACTGTTTGTTAAATCCTTTTTCCATATTGCATATAATGTTGGATTTGCATTACTGCTTGTTACACTTGTTGAACTTGTACCTTTTGCAAAATCACTAGGTCCAATTTCATAATCATCATCAATTGAATATCCTACAAATTCATATCCACTTAATGTTGGATTTGCTTTTGCATAAGTTTGACTTGCACTTGCATTGTATACATAGTTCACTGTTTGACTTGGTGCACTTGATGATGTGTCATAAAATTTCCAAGTCTTGCTCCATACTGCGTAGAATATAGGATTTACTGAGCTACTTGTAACACTTGTTGTACTATTGCCTTTGTTTGTTTCTGCAACTGCATCTGCTGCTGTTGAGTAACCTACAAATGTAAAGCCACTTAATGTTGGATTTGCCTTTGTATATGTTTGGCTTGCACTTGCATTGTATACATAGTTCACTGCGTAACTTGGTGCACTTGATGATGTGTCATAAAATTTCCAAGTCTTGCTCCACACCGCATACCATGTTGTATTTGCAGTAAATGCTTTGCTTCCACTTGTCCAACTTGCTGTTGTGCTTGTTCCACTTGTTGCCCAACCAACAAAATTAAATCCACTTAATGTTGATGTTGGATAATTTATCGTTGTTGTCAATGTTGGTATTGTTGTTGACCAACTTCCATTTGTTCCATTGTTTACCAATCGATAATATGTTGTTGTTGTTTTGTTTGTTTCGCTTCCTGAATGTTTTGTCAAGTCATAACTATGATTTTGATTATAGTATCCTGTATCATATTTATAATATGTTTGTCTATATGCTGTTACATCTGCTACAGCACTTCCAGATCCTGTCTTGAAACTTATTGTAATTGTATCACCATAATTTGAAGTTGCTGAGGTTTTTCCTGTACTTGTAACAACATTACCACTCCACACTGCGTAGAATATAGGATTTGCTGAGTTACTTGTAACACTTGTTGTACTCGTGCCTTTGTTTGTTTCTGCAACTGCATCTGCTGCTGTTGAGTAACCTACAAATGTAAAGCCTGTGTTTGTTGGATTTGTTTTTGAATATGTTTGACTTCCACTTGCATTGTATACATAGTTCACTGCGTAACTTGGTGCACTTGATGATGTGTCATAAAATTTCCAAGTCTTGCTCCACACCGCATACCATGTTGTTGCTGAACTAACTGATTTAGTTCCGCTTGTCCACTCTGTTACAGTGTCATTTCCTGTTGACCATCCTTTAAAGTAAAAGTTTCCATTATTTATTGAGTATGAAGTACCAACTGCATAATTTGTTGGGAATGTTAAATTTGAATATGTTGTATTATTTGCAGTTGTGTCATCTTCAGTGTTGTATGATGTAGTAACATTATAATTCCAGTAAATTGTATCATTGTTATATGTGTAAGTAACTTGAGAGTTTGAAGTAAATGAGTGTGATGCGTAATCATTAAAGGTATGTGTTAAATAACCTGTTCTTGTATGTGTACCATTTGTTGTTTTCCACACTGCATAAAGACCGCTACATGCTCCAGTTGTTACAGTAGTGGAACTTGATGAAGCTGCACACTCAAATATAGCATCATTATCAGTAGAATAACCAGCAAACACATATTCGTCTTTGCTTGGATTTTTAAAATTACATCCGTTGAAAATCAATGATTTAGCTTCTAAAATTTTCTCCGTAGTAACATAAGCATCATTAAATGTACTATTGTTAAATGTAGCAACGCCAGTACTATAAAACACGCTACCTTTAGTTGCAGTATTATTTGTAAAGGTTGAGTTGCTTATTGTCATATCGTCACCTGCATAAATCGTACCACCGCTATGATAATAGGATGTGTTATGACCTGTAAAGGTTGAGTTGCTTATTGTTGTCACATCAGAAGATTCAATCGCAGCACCATAGTAAAATGCATAATTGTTTGTAAATGTTGTGTTGCCTGTGATGGTTACTTCACCATATGATTCAATCGCACCACCATAACAAGCAGAATTTCCTTCAAAAACATTATTATCACCTGTGATAGTTACACCATTATCCGCATAAATCGCACCACCTTCAGAATCCACAGAATCTTCAGCAGAATTTTCTGTAAAGTTTGCACTTCCTGTGATGGTTACGGTGCTTTCTGCATAAATCGCACCACCAGTTAGACTTGCAGTATTATTTGTAAAGGTAGAGTTGCTTATTGTTATATCACTACATGCATAAATCACACCACCAGTATCATCAGTTGCAGTATTATTTGTAAAGGTTGAGTTGCTTATTGTTACATCACACTGTGTCCAAATCACACCACCATTATCAGCAAAATTAGTGTTAAATGTACCACCAGTTATGCTTAAAGATGAAGATGAATTAGCGCATATAACACCACCTACGTTATCAACTCCATTTTCAAAGTAGGTACCACCTTTAATATAAGTTGGACCGGCAGTCCATATAACTGAACCATTCCAAGCATAGTTACCAGAGAAGACACCTGTAACAATGTCTACTTTACCGCTTGAAGACTCAGCACAAACCACACCACCATATCCTGCTTGATTTTGGTTAAATGTTCCACTGTTTATGGTAACATTTTTTGCATTGAATACACCACCGTCATTTTTTGCAGAGTTAGACTTATAAGTACCGCGTGTTACTATAACCTTACCAACTGAAGTATTTGTTGCACCCAAAACACCACCGTTTTGAGCAGAGTTTTGTTGGAATGTACAATCTGTAAGAGCTGCAGTGTCAGATGCATCATTTTGACATATTACACCACCATTACCTGTTGCTGAATTTTCTTTAAATTCTGCATTTGTAGCGGTTAAATTTGTTCTACACTCTTGATAAACAACACCGCCACTACCTGTTGCACTATTGTTGTAGAATCCTGCATTTTTGATAGTTAAGTTACATGTAGCGATTCCACCTTCAAGTGATCCTTTAGACAGATAGATTACACCACCATTGTTAGATGCGGTATTACCTTCAACATAAAGTTTGCCATTTTCGTACATGCCACCAAACACTAAAGTTTGTTTAGTAGAAGAATCTGTACCAATCCTTATATCATACCAATAATCATTGTCATAAATGGTTGAATATATCACACCACCGTTTACTGCAGTGTTGCCATAAAAGTAACCAGCAGAAATAGTAAGTTCTAACACATTAACAACACCAAGGCAAATTGCACCACCTGCATCAGTAGCTGTGTTGTTTGCCCAAGTGCCACCATTAATGTCTATGGTCCTATACCATTCACCTTCAGATTCCCAACCATCATCAATAAATACAGCACCGCCATATTGTGCACTGTTGTTTGTAAAATTCATGTTGTTGAAGGTATAATCAAAGTCTATAACTTCACCATCTGCATCATATCCCATATCACTCCAGCATATAGCACCACCATATTGTGCACTGTTGCCATCAAAGCTGTTTGTATTTGCAAGATTGAAGGTTGTACCTTTACCTGACACCCAAATCGCACCACCACTGTCAGTTGTACTGTTACCAGTATATTGTGCACCAGACACACTTAAAGTACCACCAGTTGCTTTTATAGCACCACCAGTGTTTTCTTTAAATATACCGCCAGTTATTGTTGCAGTTTGACCAGAAGTTATTGAAACAACACGGTTAGTGTTGCCAATAAATGTACCTTTGGCAATATTAACTGTACCAGACATAGTGATAGATGTTCCGCTTTTTACCAAGTTGCCTTGATTGTCATAGTAACCACCAATTACAACATTTTGGTTTGTAGATATATTTCCTTTACCAACATTCCAAGTTGTTACACCAGAGAAAGTTGATGCACCATAAATGTAAGCAGCATTTATGTTTACAGTTTTTGCTTTTAAACCTGCTTGATAAACTGCAACTATACCTGAATAACCTAAATTAAGTGTATCTAAGTCTCCACCCCAGATATTACCTGGACAAGCGTTACCAGAAATTACACCACCATCAAAGGTAAGGGTTTTGTTTGCCGAAGTATTGTTATGATAAATAAATGCACCATCTGCAGTTGCTACGTTGTTTATAAATGAACAATTTGTAAATGTACCAGTTATTAAGTTATTTGCATATATCGCACCACCATTTGATGCTGTATTAGATTTGAAAATTGTATTGGTTGCTTCTATTGTATTAAAATATCCATAGATAGCACCACCATAAGAGGAGCTACTACTCGAATTGACAGTGCTTGAACAACCTACAAATTCACAATCATTTAATACTAATTTACTATTGCCAGAAACACCTACCGCACCAGCAGCAGCACCGTAATTACCGTAATTAGAAGAAGGGGAATATGTTGAACAATTGTAGAACAAACAATTATTTAATGTAACAGTAGAACTACTAGCAGCGGTTATATACAATACACCACCAGCTGACATTTGTGAACCAAGCGTAGATGATTGTGCAGAACAATTATAAAATTCAAAATTGCTAAGTGTTTGACTATTCTTTGATATTCGGAAACCTTGATAGTTATAGAACGAACCTGCATTTATAGTTCCGCTATTTAAAAATTCTTTAGGGACAGCAGAAGCAAAGAAAGTACCACAATTGATAGTTAAATTACCTATATCCTCATAAGTCAATGTATTATTAGCAGCATATTCTACCAACGAACCATAAGTGTATTCACAACCAACAACAACGTCGCGATTCGTACCATTTACACCACCAATGGTAATATCTTCAACACCAACAAGATTTAAGCCTGAACCACACATCCAAGCAGAATTTATGTTAAGGCTACTTACATATCCCACCAAGTATTCACTTGAACCATTTACATATCTTGTATCCCAAGTAAAGAGTACATGATTCTCCATTTCAGAGCCAAAAATAAAAAATCCACACATATTATCATAAATTAAACAACCATTGAGTTCAACACTAGTATAGTCATATAAATGAATTAAATCAGTTCCAGAATTTGAAGAAGTCCTATTATCCTCAAAAGTAGCGTCGATAATATATGACGCGTCTAAAGCATCATAATTTTGTTCTAAATACATTACACCATTGTCATCTGCGTAATTATCGTAGAAATTATCATTTTCAGAAAGAAAACAATCGTAGCCCATTACGCTTAGTACACCAGCACCTACTGCTCGGTTAGATTGATAAGTATTTGCACTTGATGTAAAGTCATAAATGTATTCGCCATATATTGCACCACCATCACCATGATATGCAGTGTTGTTTATAAATATACTATCACATGCATATAAATACATATCTTCATAAGATAGATCCGGATCACTGTCACCAACATATATTGCACCACCATAGCCAGGCACATAACTTGCTCTTGTAGCAGTAAGGACTGTAGATTCTAATTCTGCACTATTATTATGATTATACAATGTATTGGCAAAATCTGCGTTTCCGTAAGTTATATTAAGATTTCTATTCAATATATACATACTAGAATAGTTAGGCATCAACTTTTCGCCCCATATACTTAAATAATAAGGAGGGTCGTCATACCATTGCGAAGTATTGTATATGGTTATTTCTGACCCGCTAGGTAATTCGGCGCCAGAAGAAATATAAAAACCTTCATCTTCATAATACACTTTACAAAAAGCAGTTGGGAAAGTAACTGTATAATAATTTGTTGGAGCATCATAAGTAATGTCTATATAAAAATCACTATTTACATAACAGTACCTATCATAGCCATAGATATCATTACCAGCTACATCACCTCCCGTAGTAGATACATACCAACCTTCATCATCATATTCTGTTGTTATATAAATGTAAATCTCTGTACCTTCAGCGACTTTATCACCATTATACAAACGTTCATCAGTTTCATTATTATAAACTTCTACAGGGTGGTTAGTATACCCATTATGCTGTATATAAATTGTATAGTAAACTGTACCATCATCCTCTTCTTCACTACCTGCTGAACAGTTTTCAAAACGACAGTTTCCGACATCTATTGCTTCTCCACAAATTGCACCGCCATTTTCATCTGATTTACAACTGGTAAATGTATAATAAGAAATATCTATTTCAGTGCGTTCTATACGTCCGCTAGTTGTTGCCATTAGCGAAACATTTTTGCCATTGGTATATCTGCTATAAGCAACATAGTCTTGATTTGTCATGTATTCTGTTGCATCACTAACAGCAAACAATCCACCACCGTTTGTTGCTTTACAGTTTGTTATCTTACCGTTACTTAATTTGTATTTACCACCAATTACTGAGATTGCTCCACCGTTTTTTGCTTCACAATTTTTAATTTCTAAGTTTTCTATTTGTTTTGTATCTTCTGTCGCAGACTCAAGATTGTATAGTGATATTGCACCACCAAATGATGTTGCGTTGTTAATATTGTTTTCTAATACAACCTTACCATTAACTACAAAGTCTTTACCTGAAGCTACTACAAGCGCACCTGATTGTCGTTGATATTTTTTTACTGTATCCTTATCACCATTGATGGTTAATGTCTTGCCTTCTGAGCCAAGGATGAGAGTTGAGCCTTCTGTCGCAACAATCATATCATCTTTATAACCAGAACTACGGATTATTTCACAGTCTTGTTGAGAAGCGATTGTTACAGTTGCACCATCGTTAGTTATAATTTTTTCATCTGTCCACACTTTTTCAACAATCAATGTTACAGAACCTTCTTCACCATTACCAATTTCATTAAGTGCTGTTGCAATGTTTTCTGTTGAAATTGCTTCACCAGTTGTTTGGTTATAAGAAATTCCTTCGTAGAAAGAACCCTTTTTAAATACCTTATTAAAACTAGATAGTATTGGATAATTAAAACTTAATTGTGTAGAACCACGCATGTAATCATACTTGCACCAAGTTTTGTTTACACCATAATCCCAAGATTTAAAATCTTTTATACTAGTAGGTTTTATTGATTTATCTATTATATTATCTTCATTATTAGTTGATAATGATTTTTCACCATATGTATAATAGCAGTTTCTTATTGCCACTTCATTTTCTACAGAGTCGTCTGTATGAAGATAACCAATCAAACCATTGCCATTATGAACAGTATCTACAAAAGATGTTCTTATGTTATGTGTGCCACTTGTTGATTTATACATACCAACCAAGCCACCTATGCGTGAACTACCATTTATTGATCCAAGTCTAACATATGTTGCTTGTATGTCTGTATCTATAGCCTCACCAACCAAGCCACCCACATAACTTGATGTGCCATTAATGTTACAATTATAAAGACCAACGTTTTTGATTGTTGCATTTTCTACATATCCAAACAAACCATCACCATTTATGTTACCGTTCATGATTGTGTAGTAACCACCATCAAATGTACCTTGGAAAGTTGAGTGATCGTCTACCTTTTTACCAATAGAGCCAATTGTTAAACCATTAAGGTCAATGCTGTTGTTAAGATAAACAGTGTAATCTTTAAAGTAGTTGTAATTTTCTGCTCTGCTTTCGCTGTTTGTAATATCAACAAAGTATGCGAAAGATTCCGCGGAGTCGATTGTATAAGTCTTTTCTCCACGATTTGCAAACTCATTGCCACTTAACCAATTTGTACTATTGCTTGTACCGTCCCAACTGTCTATCGAGAAAGCCAAAGGATTAACACTCACAACTGGTTGTGGTGATTTTTTAAACGCAAAATAAATGCCTATGCTAGTTAATGCAACCAATATAGTTGCACAAGCAGCAATACCTATGCGCAATCCCATCTTTGTACTTTTAGTTGTAACTCTTTTCATATTCATCTCCCCATACGATTAAATTTGATTAGTCAATAACGCAAAAATTTTATATTAATAGTATACACTATTTCGACAAAAAAACCAAACATATTTCAATTTATTTTTCTAATTTTTAAAATAAAATATCGTAAGGGGAAAAAAACAAAAAATAGTTTAAAAATTTGTTTTATTTGTTAAAAAAAATTTATTTTTCAGCTTTTTTATTAAATTTTTAACATTTTTAATTAATTTTTTATAAAATTTTTAATATTTTTTTATTTTTTCTGTTATCGTATAAATAAATTACTTAATTTTTAAACATCGTTGTCAAACATAAAAAAAGATTGCAACTTTACAATTACAATCTTCTATCTTTATTTTCAATTATATCATCATACGAAAAGCTTTCAAGATTAGTATAGTTTATCCTTGCTTTTTTCATGTTTAAATACACATCTTTCATTTTGCCGTATATTGCCATTACATATTTGTCGATATCACTTATCTGATGTTTAGATTGCATTTTATCTAGAATATGTTTGGCGCGTGTTATCATCCATGCCGCAAAATCTGCCAACTGCAAAAGTTTTTGTTTTTCAGAACTTTCAAAACTTAATTGTAAACCTTCATTTCCAATAGATATAACTGTACCTTCCTTTCTTAATCCTTCGTCACAAATAATTTTGTCTATAGCACCACGCTTTTGTTCCGTAACATACTTTTTAGCCCTTAAACAAGTGGTAAACATTGTCATAGATTTTTCATCAAATTTAATGTGCATGTTTTTTAATACAGGTTCCATTAATTTACTTAGTACAAGGTTTTGATTATATTCATTACATGTTGTACTTACAACTTTAAGTTTAAAGATATTAAACAATTCTGCAAAGCTTTCTAAAATCTCCAAAGTTTCATCAATTTGAATATTTTTAAATTCCTTCTCTCTGTTGTAAATTGCTTTAAAATGAAATTCATCAACACCATGTCTTTTTTTAAGTTCTTCACCAAGCTGTGTTAAAACACTAACCAATTCTCCGACAATCGGTTTAGGTATAATCACTCCCGCATATGTAACTTTTTCTTTTTGCAATGCTTTACTTACTTTTTGACTAGCATTAAAACCTGTATCATCAATCGCTATAACAAACTTTTTCTTACCCATATTTCACCTTATAAAAATTTTATCATAGTATTTTTATTTGTCAATATATACACAAATATTTTTAATATTTTTTATAAAAAAATAAAAAAGCTAAGTTTTTTTAGCCTTTTTATCTTTTTTTTAATTTAAACAACAATATTAAAAATTCTGCCAGGTACATAAATTATTTTTTTGTATCCATTTGACACATAATCTTTAACAGCATCCAACGCAGAAGATTTAATTTCAGCTTCACTTGCATTGCAAGAAACTTGCACTTTTGCACGAAGTTTTCCATTTACTTGAATAGGAATTTCAATTGTATCAACAACAAGTTTTGATTCGTCATATATTGGCCAAGTCTCATTAGCAATAGACTTGTTATGTCCCAACTCTTGCCACAATTCTTCTGTAATAAAAGGACAAATTGGATTAAGAAGTTTAACAAAACCTTCTGCATATTCCCTTGGTATGTAATCTACTTTTGCTACCGCGTTTATATAAATCATCATTTGTGAGATTGCAGTATTAAAGTTGAGAGTTTCATAATCTTCTGTCACTTTTTTAACTGTTTGATGATAAATTAAATCTAATTCTTTATTTTCTTTTTCTTCAATTCGTTTTTCTTGATATATTCTATACACTCTATCTAAGAATTTTCTTGCACCAGCAACTCCATTATCATCCCATGGCTTGCTTACTTCAAGTGGTCCCATAAACATTTCGTAAAGTCTTAATGTGTCGGCACCATATTTTTTTACAACATCGTTAGGATCAACAACAAATTCAGGATAACGTTTACCCATCTTAATACCATTTGCACCCAAAATCATACCTTGGTGCACAAGTTTTTTAAATGGTTCTTTTGTTGGCACAAGCCCCTTATCAAACAAGTAGTTGTTCCACATTCTTGAATATAACAAATGTCCAACAGCATGTTCTGGTCCACCGATATACAAGTCAACCGGCATCCAGTGTTTTAATAATTCTTGGTTTGCAAATTCATTATCATTATTCGGATCTATATAACGCAAGAAATACCAACTTGAGCCTGCACTTCCTGGCATTGTGCTTGTTTCGCGTTTTGCTGGCTTACCATCTACAGTAACATTAACCCAGTCTTTTGCTCTTGCTAGCGGACTGCTACCATCTTTTGCAGGTTTATAATCATCCAACACTGGTAACACAAGCGGAAGTTCGTTATCTTCAAGTGCTTTCGTTTCACCGTTTTCAAAGTGCACTACAGGGATTGGTTCTCCCCAATAGCGTTGACGCGCAAAAATCCATTCGCGAAGTCTGTAGTTGACTTTTTCTCTACCTACTCCCATTTTAATAAGTTTGTTTGTAATTTCTTTTTTTGCTTGTTCTACTGTAAGTCCAGAAAATTCTTCACTGTTAATCAGTTTACAACCTTTACCTAAATAATCTTGTTTTTCAAATGCAGATTTAGAAACATCTCTACCTTCAATAACTTGAATCATAGGTATATTGTGTGCTATTGCGTATTCAAAGTCGCGTTGATCATGGCTTGGCACCGCCATCACCGCACCTGTTCCGTAACTTGCAAGTACAAAGTCGCCTATAAACACAGGCACTTGCTTATTATTTACAGGGTTAATCGCAAAGACACCTTCCAATTTGCAACCAGATTTACCCTTGTTGAGTTCGGTCCTTTCCATGTCAGATTTCTTAACGGTTTCTTGAATATATGCATCAACTTCTTGCCAGTTAGTGATACGCGGTTTTAAGTCTTGAACAAGTTTACTTTCTGGCGCAAGCACCATAAATGTAATGCCATAAATTGTTTCAACACATGTGGTATAAATAGAAAATTCTCCGCCACCAACAAGTTTAAAGTCCACTTCAACACCAGTTGATTTACCAATCCAGTTGCGTTGCATTGCTTTAGTAGATTCTGGCCAATCCACTTCGTCTAAACCGCTGATTAATTTATCCGCGTATTTAGGGATATCTATAACCCATTGTTTCATGTTTTTCTTTATAACAGGAAATCCGCCACGCTCACTTTTACCATCAACAATTTCATCATTTGCAAGTACGCAACCAAGTTCTTCACACCAGTTTACAGGCATTTCTACACAACGAGCAAGTCCATCTTTATAAAGTTCACGGAAAATCCATTGTGTCCACTTATAAAACTTAGGGTCACTTGTTTTAATCTCTCTATCCCAGTCATAAGAAAAACCAATATTTTTAAGTTGCTCTGTAAAAACTTTAATATTGTTTTGTGTAAAACTATCTGGATGATTACCTGTATCCACTGCATATTGTTCGGCTGGCAAACCAAATGAGTCGAATCCCATTGGATGAAGTACATTATATCCTTGCATCTTTTTCATACGACTAACAATATCTGTTGCTGTATAGCCTTCTGGGTGACCTACATGCAAACCAGAGCCTGATGGATATGGAAACATATCTAATGCATAAAATTTAGGACGAGAAAAATCCCACACATCTGTTTTAAATGTTTTGTTTTCTTCCCAATATTTTTTCCATTTCTTTTCAAATTCACTATGATTATATTCTCGCATATGATTTCTCCTTAAAAAAACAAAAATTGACAGCGGTTATGCTGTCAAACTAATTTCAGTTTTTTGGCACAACCAAACATAAAGTGCCATCAGGCACTTTGTTACAATAATAGTAATGCCAAAGATTTATTCATGCAAGTATACTATCACACAAAAATACATTTGTCAATTAAAATTACAACAATATTAGCGCGGAACATAACTATTGCAAGGAGCAACATCAATCTCGCTACCTACAAATATACCGTTTGAAAAGCATTCTCCCTGCTTGTTAAATATACAACTTGCACTATCACAAACAATATTCATTGTTTTACAATGATGATATGGCGCTATATCGGGCTCGTGCTCAAACATATCACGAGATACATCTTCAACTATTTTTTGTTGATTAATCAAAAGATCTCCACAGTCTGATTTGTTATCCACTGACAAGTTTTTTCTTGAACATTTTGCTCTGTCGTTGTAAACACAACCATATTTTCTACATACTACATCCATATAAATATTGTCAACTTTAATCAATTTTTTATACTTATTGCTAATCATTTTCGTTGACAAAGTTCTAAAATTTGTTATAATATGGTTAGTTATGGATGAATTTTTACAAAAAAAGTTAAAAAAAGTGATAAAAATCACAGAAAAATTAAATTTGTTAAAAAACACAAATGGCAAGATTTTTTCTGAATGTTTAAAAATACAATCCACTTTAGAAAATATGGCCATTGCGCAACACATAAGTAAAAAAGATTTTATGTTGATGAAAAAGATCATAAACAACTCCATTTCAAGTATTAGAGAAATTGCTCCTGTTGCATTACCAAAATCATATAGAGAGCAATTAAAAGAAATAAAAATGCTAATACAAGAGTTTTATGAAATGCTTGATAATAAAAATACAAACCATGAAAATATAAAATAAAGGAGAATTTATGAAAGTTATTTTAATCAAAGACCTTAAAGGCAAAGGTAAAGCTGGAGACATCATTGATGTAAACCCAAATTATGCAATGAATGTACTTGTAAAACAAGGCATAGCAAAAGAAGCCACTGCAAGTAATCTTAACGACCACAAAGGTCCAGTAGAAGCAAAGGCTTTTCACCATGGCGAAATGGTTAAAGAATATCAAGCGCTTGCAGGCAAAATACGCAATAAAGCTTACAACTTTTATTTAACTGTTGGTGCAAACGGAAAGGCTTTTGGTAGTATAACCAAGCAAGAAATATTGTCAGCATTAAATCAAGATAATGTTAAGATCGAAAAAAATCAAATTAAAGATTTCCCTACCATTAAAAGTGCGGGACAATACAAGATTACACTTCAACTTATCAAGGAAGTATCTGTTGATATTTTAGCAAATGTTAATGTAAAATAATAACTTTAAAGGACAATCATGAAAACACTAGCAACAACTAAAGATGTACAAGAATTTTTAAAATCTATAGGCATTAATTGGACAGGCAAAATTTATAATGAAATTAGCGCAACAGAATTTATTGCAACTGACGAACATATTAATAAAAATTATATGCAATCTTATGTTTGCCAAATAGGAGCTAAAACAGATAATGTAGAAATGACAATATCTAATGTTAGGTTTATGATATATGGTAGAGATATTAATGATTTTGATACATTAGATTATTATGTTGAAGAAAATTTAACAGAACAATGGCAAGAATTTTTATTAAAAAAGTATGATGTTGAGTACGCCAATATACTATTTGCTTATTATAATAAAATTTGTAAATCTATAAGCGAAAAAGCATCTAGAGAAATGATAGAATTAGATAAGAAAAAAGAAGAAGTTAGATTAATGGCAGATAAAAAATCTAAACCATTTGAAAAAAAACAAGCATATTTATTTGAAAAGTTTTTATCAAAAGTTGACATTGAAGATATTTTAGAATTATAAAGGAGAAAAAATGAGATTTGACACTTTCAAACTTGAAGATATTACAGACTTTATTGGAGAACAAGGATTGTATTGGGACGGTAGAATTTGGTGCAATAAATCTTTTACCCTAAGACAAGCCAAAATGGAAGACTTTAAATATGGAGACAATGTTTATTTGTTTTTACAAAATGTTGACACAAACAAACCTGCTGATACAGAAGTAAAAATAACAAATCTTGATTTTATCACCTATTATACAAATCCTCACAGTAATGTCGCTTATCCAAATTTAACATATTCTAAAGAGTGGAGAAAGTTTTTGTTAAAAAGATATCAAAAATCATACGCACAACTTTTACTAAGATGGTGTGATGACCAGTTGAGAATTGCAAAGGAACAATCAATCGTAAAAAAAGACAAAAGCAGATGGCCTTTTAAAGCAAAAAAAGTTGTACAATCTCCAAAAGTAACTTCTTTGCTTGAATACAAACAAAAACTTATGGATGAATTTTTCCCTGCAAAAGAAAATGATAATATATTTGGTATGTAAAAAAATGTAGCAGTTGCTACATTTTTTTGTTTACAATTTTTTAATATGCAATTTTTTGGTTCACATAATTTACAAGTTCGTCAACAGATAAACGGATTTGTTCCATTGTATCACGGTCACGGATTGTAACAGTATTATTTTCTAATGTATCAAAGTCTATTGTAACACACATTGGAGTACCGATTTCGTCTTGACGACGATAACGCTTACCTATTGAACCCGCCTCATCATAAGTCACCATAAAGTATTTGCTTAATTTTGTGTACACCTCTAGAGCTTTTTCGCTCAAATTCTTTTGAAGTGGAAGGACAGCAACTTTATAAGGTGCGATCGCTGGATGGAAATGCATAACAACACGAGTATCTCCACCTTCCAAAGTTTCTTCTTCGTAAGCCTCACAAAGCACAGCCAAAGTTAAACGGTCTGCACCGATAGAATATTCCACAACATTAGGAATATATTTTTCGTTTGTATACGGGTCTAAATACAACATAGATTTTCCACTATACTCTTGATGACGAGATAAATCCCAGTCTCCCCTATGGTGTATACCATTAAGCTCTTGCCAACCAATAGGATATTTGTATTGAATATCACAAGCTGCTTTTGCATAGTGAGCAAGTTTGTCATGATCATGATATCTTAAATTTTCTGAATTAAAGCCGATTGAAAGCAAGAAATCCCATGCTTTTTTCTTATAAACTTCGTAGTCTTCTAAACTATTTTCTGCTTTACAGAACCATTGATGTTCCATTTGTTCAAATTCGATAGTTCGGAAAGTAAAGTTACCTGGTGTTACTTCGTTACGGAAAGCCTTGCCAATTTGTGCAATACCAAAAGGAACTTTTGCGCGCATACTGCGTTGAACATTAAGGAAGTTTACAAATTCACCTTGTGCAGTTTCTGGACGAAGATAAATCAAGTTTTGACCTTCTTCTGTTACACCGCGTGAAGTAGAAAACATTAAGTTGAAATTACGTATATTGGTCCAATCACATCTACCACATTTTGGGCAACATACTTTATGCTCAGCAATATATTGTTCCATTTCTTCATTACTCATAAGGTCTGGATTAACACTGCCTTTTGCATGTACTTCAATTAAGTTATCTGCTCTGTGACGAGTTTTACAACTTTTACAATCCATTTTAGGGTCACTGAAAGATGCTGTATGTCCACTTGCATCCCATACTTTACTATTCATAAATATATCTGCATCGACACCATAAGACGCAGGTGCTTCTTGCACAAATTTTTTCCACCAAGCGCGTTTGATATTGTTTTTAAGTTCTACACCCACTGGACCGTAGTCCCAAGTGTTTGCAAGGCCATCATAGATTTCACTGCCTGGAAAAATGAAACCTCTACTTTTACATAAATTTGCAATTTTGTTAAAATCTCCCATAATCTTCTCCTTTTATTAATTATTTCATTTACAAAGAGCTTGTTCTTACAACAAAAAACCCTATGCAAATAAATGTTTGCATAGGGACGATAATCTAATACCGCGGTTCCACCCTAATTGGTTTAAACCCACCTTAATTGTTCTTTTACGCCGAACTAGCGGATATCTTTTCAATATCTCCAAGCAAATCGCCACTTTGCTTATTGGATTGTTTATATTGTATAATATTTTTTTTGTATTGTCAACAAATTATCATTATTGTTTAGGTATAAATGAAACTGACTCATTGGCTTCGTAACCAATAGAAGAAGCCTCAAAACCCATATCAATAAGTCTGTTATTTGTTTTAATGATTTTTTCAAGCATATCATTTTTGGTTATCCAACCTTTACGAGGTTTGTCTTTTGCCCTAACAGCATCTTCCAACAAGTGAATATTTTCTTGTATGAATTTTTTAACTTTTTTATCCACTTTACCCTTACGCAACAAATATTGATTTGCTATAGTTAAGAACACTTTAACATCATCTTGCTTTAATGTCGGCTTAAAACCATCTACCATTTCCACTAATATATCTTTTTTAGGTTCTGCAGTTTCAGTTGGATTTTGTACAGTATGTGCGTTATTATCTGCAGTTTGCAAAACATTATTTCTTTCTTCTATCAAATTATCAAGTTCAAGTTTTAAATCAGCAGCAGTAATATTTGGCATACCATTTTGTTGTAATTCTTGATTGTGAATTTCAACCGCTTCTTGATAGTTTTGTTGTCTTCTATGTTCAATTTCTTTATATCTTAAAATTTTTGCTTCTAATTGAAATTTTTCTTTTTGAAGTTGTTCAATCTTTTTTGCAGGTGCATTTTTAGATATAAGTTCTTCTATTTTCTTTTCAATTTCAGACATTTCTTTTTCGTCTTCAATCAATTCTTCTTGTATTGCTTTCAATGCGTATTGTTGTCTTGCTACATAATTTTCACTTGTAGAGACTTGTTCATAAACCAATTTTTTTTCTTCTATCAATCTATCTAAAACTGAAGTGTCTATTGAAACCTTAGTTTCTTCGTCATTTAAGGTTTTATCATCTTCAATGTTTTGTTCTACTAGATGTTGAACATCTTGCTCAACCACAACTTGTTCTTCTACAATTGGAGCGACTTCTTGTTCATTAACATTTTCAGTTTCTTCTACAATTTCTTGTTGCATGTCTTTTGCTGTTGTTAATTGTTTTCCAAACTCTTTCAATTTTTTAATATCGTTTACAATCACATTATCTTGAGTCATGTCCACAACTTGACCTTGATATATAAAGCCCTTGCCCATATCATAATCAAGTTTATCCAAATCCAAAGTTTCTACCAAATCTAATCTGCCAAAATATTTTGCCATGATAAAACCTTTGATACACGCAATAGTTTCTTGTTGTTGTAATACTTTTTTGTGCCCTTTTATTTCAGAACCTGTCAAATGCGCTTTCTTTTTAGCAATCAACTCTGCTTCTGTCTTGGATTGTTTGTCCTTTGCTTCATAATATATTTCGCGACATCTTTCCAACTTTTGTTTTTGAGACGCTGTTGGATTACTACCATATTTCTTTTCTAATGCTTCTAATTTTTGTTTTGCTTTTTCAATAGCATTTAAATCTTTTTGATTTTGGTTTATCAAAGGCAAAACTTGCTTTCTCCATACCTCATAACTGTGTATATTGTTTTCATTAACATCTGCTGTCTCGCCATCAAATATAAAGTTAGAATTCCATCTTGTATCTGAGATTGAAATTAAAGTTTGTTCTACATTAAAAATATCTGCCAAAACTCTATCTTTTATATCATTGATATCTTTTTCTTTGCTATATTCTTTAACAGATGTCAAAATCCTTTGCATCTCTTTTTTAATAGCTTTTGATTCGGATTTTTGCCTGATTTCAGCTTTTGACTTCCAAAAACTTCCTTTTGCTACACTAGTGACTTTTCTAAATAATCTTTCAGTTCCACCTATCGCCAAGTTAACAACTGGTATTGCTATGGGAGAGGCCACCATCACCGCAGCAGAAGCGATTGCAAAACCAGGTGCAACAGCCAAGGTTATAAGTCCCAAACCGCTGAACGCAATGTTTCCATAGTATAAAAGTGCTTTGCCCCACTTTTTATACATAGAAGTTATACCTTTGCCAATGTCATACTTTGGACCACCTTGAAGACCAACGACTGCTTTGCCAGATTTGTCTAGTTGCATTTTGAGTGGTGTTGATTTTAAAGCCTTATATCTTAATGTGTCGCTTGCAACATCATCAACTAAAATGCTATTACTATAAATATATCTTTTATTTTTAGTTTCTAGTCTTTCGATTTTGCCATCAACCACAACTTCGTTTAATTTATATTCACCTTTTTTATATGCTTTTTGAAATGCAGTTTTTTCTTGTTCTAATACTTGATTTTTGTTGTTATCAACTTCAAGATATTCATGACCAGGAATAGTAGACACAACTTTACAACTTTCTGTTTTTTTGTTTGCACTGGTTGTTTGCACAACATCACAAGTAGAATAGTCTGCAGTCCTTTTAATTCTTGTTGCTTTTGATTTGCGTAAAGCAATAGGGTGATCGTTTTCCGTATAAATCATATCACGGTGGTCAAACGCATTGTATGGCACAACATGAGTACTACCATCATCAGCAACAACCACATAAGCATCATGTTTATCAGTTGAAGTTGCAAAACGATAACATATTGGCTCGGTTGTTACCAATTTTTCTTTAACGTATTTGCCGTTTCTTAGTCTTAAATAAGTTTTATCGCCATTGATATCATCAACACTGTAAGATTCTTGATAGTTTTGACATGATTTAAATCTAACCTTTGCTTGTTGCTCTGTAAGTGATTCAAGTTCTAAAACATCTTCACCAATTTTTACAAACAAACTTTTGCCTATAAAATTGTTTAAATCACTGACATTTATTGAATTTTTTGCAGAATCCAATAAATTGGCAATATTAACAACTATTTCTGCACTATAATTTTTTGGTTTAACTTTGATATAATTGCCATTGTTTGAAGTAGCATAATTTTCAACTTTAATTTTTTTAACTTCTACTGTTTCATCAGCATTTGTTTGGCTTGGCTGAGTGATAGTTACAGGTGTTTGCACTGAGATTGTTGTAGCTAAATCTTTTACAATTTCTCTAGTTAATTCGTTGCCATTTTCGTCTAATGATACATTTACAAGTTTGTGATTTTCAACAGTTTGGTAATTTTTCAATCTTGTTGGCACATATTCGTATCCAGATCTAATCCACTCAATTTCTTTTTGAGCGTTATCAGTACTTGCATAGAAAGTATATCCTGCACTTAAATCATTTTGTACGCGTGTATATGTATATTGGTTGTTGTCTGCATAGTATAAAATGTCTTGTTTTTTTACAAAAACTGGTTTAGCAATACCTTTAACTTTAACCAACATATAGTTGTTGCCTGTAGACACTGAATTAAAATCTTTCATCTCTACTGTACGCTTGCTACCAACCGCAACAATGTTCTCGCCTGATTGTTTGCCATAAATATCTTCTGGCAACATTGTTGTAGATTCGTAATCGTACATAATTGGTTTGACTGCTACAATTTTGGAACTTTGCACTGGTATGTAGTTCATATAATCATAAGAAACAGGCTTGCCGTTTACATATTTTGGCACATAAAAACACATGTCTTGTGCGTCTTTTGGCTTTCTTACATCTCTTTCATAAGTAAACATAGCGTAAGATTCAACATTTTCATACTTACTGTTTGATTTGCCATATTTTTCTTCAAATGGTTCTGATGATTTTCTGCCAACTTTTAAGTCTGACATTTTGACAGCAGTAACTTTATCTTCAATTTCAATATACACCATCAAATCTTTTGCATCAAAATGTCTAAGATATTCATTATCAACTAAAATTTTTGTCATAAACAAATTACCTCTTGCTATGATTATATCATAGCGCTTTTAAAAAATCAATACTTAATCATAGATTTTGTGAAAACAAAAAACTAGGTTTTTGCCTAGTTTTTCATTACAACATAGCTTCAATTATTGTTACTAAACCATCAATAAATCCTGATTTTTGAGATATTAATATTTCGTTTAAATCGTTAGGCAAATTCTCGGCAATTAAATTTTTGACTTTTTTCTCTATTTGATCATTCCATTGAGACCCTTGTGAAAGAAAAACATTTTTTAATCTATCCGACCACTTTGATTTGCCTTTAAATTCTTTGCAATTGAGTTGCACTCCAAATTTATTAAATAACAAATTTTCATATGAAGATGTTTTTATACAATCTTCAAATTCAGCTTCTGGTATTCCGTTGCAAATTGTAAATTTCACTTCTGAAGGTGATATTAATCCTTCTTTGCTTGCCTTGTCAAACGCATCTTTGCCTGCTTTATCATTATCTAATAAAGCCACATATTTACAAAGACTTCTTTTTAAATCGAATAGTAAATGTGAAAGATTAGATACACCATGTAACGGCTGAATAATCAATGTATTATTTTTTAACGCTCGTGCAATTTTTTCGCTTTTAAGTGGCAGTATTTTACTTAACGAAATCACGTCGTCTTCACCTTCAACTACTAAAACTTTATTGGCATTTTTTAAGTTATCTGCTGGTAAGACGCCCAAAATTTCACGAATTTCTGCAACATTTTTAGCAGGATAAGCTTTACCTTTATCTACAACTATATTGGAATTTATATAATTTTGTTGTACAAATAATGGATTGTGGGTAGTAAGAATAACTTGACTGTTTTCAGAAATTTTATTAATAACTTCACAAAGGCTATGAATCGCACCTGAATGAAGATGAGATTCTGGCTCTTCAATCGCAATTATTGACGCTGACTTTGTGGTTCTTCTTTCTTTCAAAATTGCAAGCGAAACTAAACTTTTAATTCCGTCTCCTTTGAAGTTTATGCTTGTAGGCGTTCCATCATTTATAATAACATCAAAATCACCAGTGTACGAACGACCTAGATAAGGCTTAGCATCTTTAACAATTTTTACGTCTGTTATATTAGGTAAAAATACCTTTAAAGGCTCGATTAGCGATCTAGAAATTTTGTTTAACACTTCATTTTGAAGTTGCATAATCTTCGCCTGTGCTTTATTATATTCTGGATTGTTTTCTAGCCCACTTAATTCTTCTTTTATGATATCCATTAAGGCTTCCATTGCCATATTCTCGGTTCTAACAGCTTTAATATAATTAAATGAAATTCTTTTTGAAATAAAAGCCATTATTTGAGCAGATTTCTTGTTATAAGATGAAGAGCCTTTTTTAGGAACCTCAATTTCGTATTTACGATATCTACCAAACTTAATTCTAATTGGGATATCTTCATTACCTCTTAAATGTGTTTCATTATGAAACTCTTCGACCTCTTTACCCTCCAAACGGAAAATTAAGTTGAAAATAGACTCTAATCCTCTTTTACGATTTTGAAACTGTAAAGGAAAGTCTCTTTCCCAATCGTAATCACCCCTATCCCATAATCTAAATCTTCGTAAATACATGCCAGTTGATGACATTCTACTATCAGCGTTTAGCATAATCACTGACATTGCAGTATTTAATGCAGTAAGGAGATTTGATTTACCTTCGTTATTTTTGCCAACCAAAACAGTTAAATTTGAAAGGTCTATTTTATGTGCTGTAGTAATGCTACGATAATTGGTTACAGAAAAAGAAATTAATTTCATTTGCTTATCCTTTGAATTTTATTGTTAAATAAATTTTAACATAATTAGCAAATAAATGCAAATGGTTTATATATACACAATCATAAAAAACTCAAGTGTAATCCTGAGCAATTTATGACTTACCGAGAGAGTTGAGTTATTAATCAATTTCAATGCAAATAACCTATTATTCAAAGTGCTATTTAGTTACAAATGCTACATTTTCAAACTTGTTAAATTTTGAGTTTATGGAAAATAAATTTTAAAGTTTCAAGGTTTGTTTTTTAAAAATTATTTATAATTGTAACATCTTCATCCGCTGAAGGCACATCGAATAATTTTTTATTTTTGTCAGAATTTCGTCTGGAACATATAAATAGTAGTGTTTGTAGTTTGCATTACATTCTTGCGCAACTTGTCTTGCAAAATCTCTATCTTTTTTTATCCAAAATCCCATATCAAATATAACATCAATACCATTATTTAAATAATATTTTGCTTTGTCCCAAAGTTGAGTAACTGTTGTGTTAAAGCATTTATTCCAATCAGTCATATATTCATTTTTAGTATATAGTTTTGTTACCCATTCATCAGGATTTAAGTGAATTGAACCAGTTTCTTTTGACAACTTTTTTGAAAAAGTGCTTTTCCCAGCACCTATAAATCCTTGAATAATATATAGTGTTGCTTTTTTGTTCATGTTTCGTCCTTAAAATTATTTAATATTGTATCACAAAAATTATAAATATTCAACTTTTAAATTTAAAAAACTGTGGTTTCTATAAGTAATAAAAATTCTCACCTTTGCAGATTAGATATAGCGCTCCGAGTAGGTGTGATGCATAAAGAAAACTTGCCACTGGCAAGTTTTTAGCAAACGAACGGGAGCAACTTGTTGCGGTCCGGCACCAACAGGTGGAACCTGATGGGTCGAGTCCGTATGAAACAAAAAATAGACTGCATAAGCAGTCTACCTGGCGCTCCGAGTAGGGCTCGAACCTACAACCTACCGGTTAACAGCCGGTTGCTCCACCATTGAGCTATCGAAGCATTCAAACGAGTTTATTATAATATAAAATAAACCCGTTGTCAACACTTTTTGATAGATTTTTGTAAAATGTTTTTATTTATTTTTTACATCTTTATAAAGATTGTATCTGTTTAACAAGTTTAAGAAATTTACTTTCTTTAAAATATTGCTACATTCTGCTTTAAAAACACTGATTGTTTCTTCACTCGCATAGGTCTGTGTGATATATGTGCGGAAATCAAATGTAGATACATCATAACTGAACAAGCCACCAGTGTTGGAGTAATACACAACCATATCTTTGGTTTGTTCGCCTATTTTATAAATATTGTCTGCGGGTCTAAACAAGGAGTGACCTAAATAAAAGTTTTCGTTAAAAGTTACGCCCAATAATTCATACAATGTAGGCACTACATCATAAGCAGAACAAAATCTATTGTTATAAACATAAAAATTTTCACTTTCTGGATTTTGATTGTAATTTTTAAGACCAGGACTGACAAGAATAAAAGGAATAGTATTCAACTCGATAGATGTGAAATCGTTTTTGTCAAAACCTTTCATTGTATGAGCAACATCTTCATAGTAAGCATAGTGATCTGAATATAACAAAATGGTTGTTTTGTCCATAATATCATAATCATTTAATCTTTTAATAATTGTACCAACTGCTTCATCTAAGCCCATAACTCCACATTGATAATATACCATATATTCACAAAACTCTCTATTGTCGCCAAAACGCGATAATATGTTTGAATACCATTGAGTATAATCTGGATTTTGTGTTGTTACTTTATAGTGGCCATTTTCGTCTAGGTCACAATCGTCATCGCCATATTTAACATAATCATAATACCTTAATGCGTCGCCATCTTTCTCGTTTTTGCTAGCGCTATAAGAACCATGAGAAGTAAGGTTTAAATAAAATGAATAAAAAGGTTTTTCGTTATAATTTGTAGGCACAACATAATCGATTGCTGCATCCATAAAGTCACCTTCCGGAACCCAATCGTCCCAATTTACCTTGCTGTCTTTATATAAAAGATTTCCGTTTTCGTCCCTTAAATAATCGGCACCAACAACATTATCAAAACCTAATTTGCCATGAGTTGTACCGCGCTTATAATAAGAAATTTCATTTGAGTGGATATAACTTGTTGTATATCCCAAAGATTTCATCACATTTGGCATTGCATATCCCATCGTTTCATTAGAAATCAAAACATCTTCAAGACTTTGACCGACATGATAACTACCTATTATGCCTTGACCCTCTGAATAATTTGTTTTTGATTTAGCAAAGAAATTGCTTGCAATTAAAGCATTGTCTGTATCTTTAGACAAATCTTCTCCATTTATCAAACCATATATGTTAGGAGTAAGTTCATTAGAAAAATTGTTTAAGTTTTTATCATATGTACCATCACCAAAACCAAACCACTCCATTGATTCCATCATGATAACAATAACATTGTTGCCTTGATCGACGCCAAATACATCTTCATTTTTATTGTCGCCTTCTCCATATCTAGAACCGTTGTTAAAATAGTTAAGCGTTACTTTTTGTATTGCCTTACCTTCGTTTTGTATTTGATTGATAATCATGTTGGTGAAATAACCATATGTGCCAAATTTTTCATAACTGCTTGATTTTAAGATAGATGTATTCATTAAAAATGTGTCACTAAGTACATATGTATCCGACGACAAGTCTGATAAACTGTTAATATAATTACGAGTATTTATTGAATAACCACAAACTAAACATTGGACACCTAAAATAATGATGATGTTGAATATAGAATAATGATATTTGACATTAATTTTGTCCTTTCTGCAATATTTAAGTAAAATGAAACCTAAAATAACTATAGCCAAATACACAGCAATTAATTGCAACATCACAGAAAAGTATATAAAATTTGTGGTTATGGCAGCACCAGCTTCACCAGCAAGTTTAATCATTTCTAACGAAAATAAGTCACCATAAATTACACTAAGCGAATAGTTTAAATATATAAAGACCAGTTGGACAGTAAGTATGATTGTGTATATGACATATTGTGCAACATAATTTGGCACAACAAACACAAGAATAGCAATAACTAAAATAATGGCAAAATTGTACCAAAAGTATTCAGGAAAAGCCCTAAACCCAAGGATATGAAAAGTGACAGCCTCTAAAACAAGAGCCCCCAAAACAAAATATATAACCATCAAAAGTTTGTTTATTACAGCCTTAAACATTTATATTATTATAAACCCTAAATATGTTATTGTCAAGACAAATTAAGTTTCAAGAATGACTTGATATTTTATTAATATGAAATTTGCACAAAATTATCAAAAACCGTCAAAACAATGCAAACAAAAATTTGTTGACTAAACCATCAAAATTGGTTATACTAAAATTAAGGAGAATAATATGAAATTTAAAAAGACAGACATTATTGCCGATGTGTTAAAAAAGCATAAAAAAGGTGAAGAAATTTTATCAAAGTTTGGTTTTCATTGTTTCAGTTGTCCGTGCGCAATTATGGAAACATTAGAAGAAGCTTGCGCTGTACACGAAGTAGATATCGACGAACTTTTAAAAGCTTTAAACGCCTAAAAATACTTTATTTTAAACACAAAAAAAGTCCATTTGATGGACTTTTTTTATAATCTAAATGTAAGATAAATATTATTTCTTTTTAGAGATTTTTGATTTTCTTTCTAAAGCTTTTGTACTTTTTTCCAATTTTGCATTTTCTTTTGCAATTTGATTATCAATCTCTTTCAAATAAGCATCAATATCATCTATTTCATTTTTTTTAGGCCTGCCACGACCGCGTTTAACAGCACTTACTGTATTTTCAGCAACTTTTTTAGGTCTGCCTGGTCCGCGATGTTTTGCTGGTTGAACAGGTTGTTGTTCTTTTCTTGGACGACCGCGTCCTTTTTTTGTTGTAGCATCTACATTTGCTGTTGTTTCTATTTTTTTAGGTCTGCCAACTTTTCGTTTGTTGTTTTCTGCTTTTGTTTGTTCAACTTTTTTTGGTCTACCAGGTCCACGATGAGCCACTGTTTGAACAGGTTGTTCTTTTCTTGGACGACCACGGCCTTTTTTGATTGCGCTTTCTGCTTTTGCAGGCTCTTCTACTTTTTTAGGTCTGCCTGGTTTGCGTTTGATTTCTTCTAACTTTGTTTCAACAACCTTTTTTGGTCTACCAACTTTACGCTTAGGTGTAGTTTCTTCTACCTTTACCTTTTTGGGTCTACCAGGTCTTTTCTTTGCAACGCTTTCTACCTTTTGTATGGCGGATATTTCTGCATCAACTTTTTCCCCTTCAGTTGATTGTTTTTCTTCTGCTAATTCGTCTAGATAATCATATTTTTCTGCTGATTCGTCTTCATCTTCATCCAAATAGTTGAATTTAAATTCTTGACTACCATTAGAATCATCTTCATCTTGTTCGTAACTCATATCATAATCTTGATTGTCATCAACATAGTCATTTTCTGGAGCATAGTTAAAATCATAATCTTGATTATCTTCAGGTTGACTGACTTGATTATCTTCATAACCATAATTTACATTATCGTCATAATCATATTGTTCAGCATAAGAATCATCTGTATAATTATCAACAGGTTTTTCTTGCGCTACATATTCAGATTCTTGATAAGAAGGTTGACCTTTTTTAGTGTTGTAATTGTTGATTTCTTTAGACACCCTGTCCAACACCTTAGCATTTTCTTCCAACTTTTGTTGATATGCATTTTCTTGTTCATTAAATCTTTCACTTAATGATTGATGTTGATTGTGAATTTCTTGCAATTCTGCATCTTTTAAAATCAATCTTTCTTCTAATTGTTGAATTTGCTTTTTAAGGTTGTTGTTGATTTCTTCATGTCTATCTTCAACAACTTCATTTGCTTTATCATAAACTTTGTTGCTATAAGACTTAAATTCACTCATCATGCCTTTTTCAAGTGTTCTTCTTGCTTTGGCAATAAATTCTTCAATCGTTTTGATTTCTGCTTGATAGTTTTCAATAAGTTTTTTATGCCTATCAGTTGAAGTATCATAATCTCTTTCAAGGTTGCGTTGCCTATCAAGTTCTTGTTGTTGTTGTTTCTTTAAATAGTTTGCTTCAATAGTAGAGCTTGCTTCAGTAAGTTGAGCTTTGTAGTTTTCAAAAGACTCTTTACTAACTTGCATTTGTCTTTGATATTCTTTGGTGATTTCGCGGAAGTTTGCTTCTTCTTGGCTGATATCGTTGTTGATTTTTTGCATATCTTCCATATATCTTTTGCGTTCTGCAATATAGTTTTCGGCTTCTTGCATTGCGCGTTCCAACACCAACGAACTTTCTACACCAGATTCATCAAAGTTAAATTTTTCATGCTCTACATTTTTTAAACGAGCGCGTTCCAACTCTCTTTGTTCTTCTTCTGCACGCTTTTGCAAATATGCATACAAAATAGGAATACCGCGTTTAATTTCGTTTTTATCAAACAACACTTCGTAATCAACATATTCTGGCAAAGTTTGTGTAGCTTTATCAATGTTTACTTCAAAGTATTGATAGTTTTGATACAAGTCACTAACAATAGCATTATGACGCAAATCTAAGAATATTGTTACAACATAATTTAGCAGTAATATAATGATAGGACATAACAATGCATGACGCAAAACCAAATCTATATAACTTTCGTGCGAGATATACAAATTTAAAATTAATGAAGCTGCTGCAAGTATGTATGATATAATATTCATTGTAACAACATCTCGTTTAAAAGTACTATTTTTGATTGGTGTTGACACACAAGTTTCAAAAGACATATAATGACTTGCTTTGTTTTCCCTATACAATACAAATTGTTGCCATTGTTTACGCAATGTTTTTGGAACTTTACGAGACTTCATTTTTTCGTTAAACTGAACAAGGTTATCTTCATTAATTTGTGGATTGTCAATAAAATAACCATTGAGCATATCCACCGCTTTGATTAACCTTGCTTCGTAGGCGTGAGAAGTTGATATCGCAATGCAAAAAACAGTAAATAAAAATACACCTACAAATACTATTAATATTTCATTAAAAGTCCAAAAATTTTGAATAGAACTAAAGAACTTGTCTATTTGTTCAAATAACATAAATAACCCCTTTTATTTAAAAAAATATTCGAAAAACGACATTTATCTACAATGATATTATAACACAAATAAATATTAATTACTAATAATTTTTAAATAATTTTTTATTTTTTTACAAATATTTTTTAATAATTTATAATTTTTAATAAATAATAATATTAATTATCCTATTATTGCTTAAAATAAATACATATTTAAAGATAAAATCAGCATAATATATATTTAAATTTACAAAAAATGTTGACATTTTTTCACACTCATACTATTATAATGAAAATAATGTTAATAAAAAATATTAATATTTATAAATTAAAAGGACATATAATGATATTTTATTCTGCTTATTGGTTATATTATCTGCTAGGGTTTGTTATGATACCTGGCATTGTTTTGGGCATCTGGGCACAAACCAAAGTACATTCTGCCTTTAACACTTACAACAAAGTTGATACTAAACATGGCAAAACTTCTAACGAAGTTGCAAGGTTTATGCTAGACGCAGGCGGTTGTGTTAACACAAAAATACAATCAATAAAAGGTGAACTTACAGACAATTACAATCCTAAAACTGATACAATCTCTTTGTCAGAATCTGTAAATGGTCAACGCACAATTTCTGCAATTGGTGTCACTGCACATGAAATTGGACATGTCTTCCAACACAGAGAAAAATACACTCCAATTAAAGTACGCAATGCTCTTGTACCTGTAATGAACATTGCAAACTACTTGATGTGGCCTTTGATATTTTTAGGTCTTATACTTGAGTTAGGCTTCGCTTTTAGTGGTGCCAACATTTTGATTTACATTGGAGTTGGCGTATATGCACTAAATACCATCTTTTGTCTTGTTACTCTACCAATAGAAATTAACGCAAGCAAGCGTGCACAAAAAATGCTGCTTGCAACAGCAGAAATGGATGAAGAGGAAATAAAAGGCGTAAAAGAAGTGCTCAACGCAGCCGCTTGGACATATGTTGCAGCACTTATCACTTCTATTTTGTCTTTGTTAAGATTATTGTTGTTTATCTTTGCAATGCGTGGTAACAGAGATTAAATCAATTTTCTTGTTGCGCGTATTGCAGCAAATCTTGTCATAACTTCATATGCACTAATTTTTGCAAAATCTGCGTAATTATCAAGCGAGATGTCGGTACCTAAAATTTGTATCACATCTCCTTTTTTTATTTCTAAGCCTGTCACATCAAGCATAAAGCAGTCCATACAAATGTTCAACACTCTGCATTTGACACCAAAAACCTTTAGATACATGCCAACATAATTTAAAGAAAATCCGTCAGCATACCCAACTGGAACAACTGCAATATCCATTTTTTTAGGTGCAACAAATCTATAATTATATCCAACCAATTCGCCTTTTTTTACTTTGTTGATTTGAACAACTTGAGTTTTTATCTCTACCACAGGCGTAAATTTTTGATTTTTACGATTATACAAATCAAATCCTATGCGCACCATATCTTTGTGGTGATTGTTGGTTTCGTTTACAAAACTATTATCTACATGAACAATAGGTTTAAAATTGTATTGTTTTGCAACAATAACATATTTATCAAAAATGAACATTTGTTTTTCTACATTTTTATCTGTAGTGGCAAAATGAGTAAACAAACCTTCTAAGACTAAGTTTGATTTTTGTATTATTTTTAAGGCTTTTTCATAATCTTTAATATCATCAAAACCAAACCTATTCATACCTGTATTGATTTTTAAATGTATGTTTACGGTTTGATTGGTTTTTGCTAGTTTTTGCACATCTTCTAAACAATGACAAGAATACGAAAATCTGTTATCTACTTCGTTTTCTAATGCCCCAACAATCAACACTTTTTTTGTTGTGTATTTTGCTGTTTGTTTTGCTTCTTGCAAATTGGTAACACCAAAAAAGTCCACATAATCGTTAAGTGTGGACACAACATTTTGCAAACCAACACCATACGCGTTAGCTTTAACCATAGCGCAAACAAGAGAGCCCAAATTGTCTCTCTTGATTGTTTGTATATTGTTAATTAAATTTTGTTTGTTGACTATAAATTCATTAAACATACATATTTATATATGTTTAAATTTAGTTTTGGTTATTGATAGAAAATTCACAACCACAATAATCTTGTCTGTAAATTTCTTTTTGTTTGCAAATTTGTGTACTTCTTAAATATCCATTTTCTTTTTTAAAGTCAGCATGCAAGTACATTATATCATATTTTTTTGATAAGTTTTCACCAGTTTGATTAATAAATATTGCGTCTTTGTGCGGACTTATTGACAATGTTGTGGTTACTATGTCAAAACCATGCGCCTTTGCATATTCAAAAGATTTATCCATGCGTTGCGCAATGCAAATTTTGCACCTATTACCACCTTCTTTATCTTGCTCAAAACCTTTTACAACATTTAAAAAATCTTGATGATTATATTCTTCACTTATTATTTTTACACCAAGTTTTGCAAATTCGTCTTTACGCAATTCGTATTCCTGCTCAGGATAAATATTTGGATTGTAATAATAGTAAGTAATATCAAAAAATTGGCTTATCTTTTCAATAACTGCACTAGAACAAGGCGCACAACAACAATGCAAAAGTAGTTTTGGCTTTTTACCAAAACTACTTATTTCTTGATGCATTAATTTGTTGTAATCAATTTTCATATTTATATGATAACCGATTTTAAGGATTTGTCAAGTTTTCAATAAACATTAAATCTGAATAAGATTTTCTTGCCCATGTATCAAACTCACTAATCTTTGAACCAACCAAATAGTAATTACCTTCTGTATTTGCAAATTGATAATATTCGTAAACAGGTACTTCTTCACCATCTGCGTTGATTTCTGTTCCATTTTGAATAGGTGTTTTTGCAATATCACCAAAACTTGACCTATACAAGATATGTTTTTTGTTTATATCTGCATCATCAATATATCCACTTTCTGCAGCATTTTCACCATTAAACAACACCAAATTTAAAGTTAATTCTACAGTATCGATAGATATATCTTTGTCTGTAATACCAACAACAAGTCCTAAAACCTTGCTTGAACTATTGACTTCGTAACCTGTGTTGTCTTGTTTTAATTTGTATGTGTAGAATTGTGATAAATTTTGCTTCCAGAAATTAAATGTTGCAACAGAAATTGAAACATTTGTTAAATGATTGATTGGTTCTTCTTCGTGTTCGTCTATATCGTATTGCTTGTATGTAACACTGTTTGGTATGATTTCTCTACATTCATACACTAGTGCACCAGAACCAGTTATTCTATTTTTCAACATTGCTGAAGAATATTCCGCACCAATGATACCACCAGTAAAGTATGCAATCATTTGGCCATCAAAACTAGAATTTGCAACAGTACCAGCAAAGTTTCTACCAACAATACCGCCAACAGTTACAGTTGTACCAGTTTTGTTTACAATCATATTTTTTACATTGCTATCAGTCACCAAACCGCCAAGATTTAAACCTACGATACCAGCACATACATATTTTGCGCGGTTGAAAATTGTTTCGCTTTCTGCAGTAAATGTTGAATTTTTTATGATACCTCTATTTTCACCCGCAATGCCGGCAGAGTATTGTTCGCCTACAAGTTCACCAGACATGATTACTTTTGCATTGTCGACAATTACATTTTCGCCAACAAAACCAACTGCTACACCTACAGTTTCGCCCAAAACTGAGAATGTTCCGCTTGCACTTAAATTCCTTGCTTTAACATATGATAGTGCATCAACATGTCTAATATTGTCAACCATCGTGGTTGTTTTGTAACCATCCAAAATAGCAAACACACTACCTGAATAGTATACATTTGCAATATTTACAGATTTTTCTTTTCCATTTGGCACAGACATATAAATTGAGTATGTTGCACCTGCAATTTCACGCGTGCTGTTTGCACCAACATTACTTGACACTTTATCTATATCAAAGTTGCCACGCACTAGACCAACAACACCACCAACTGCGTTTCCACCGATAACTGTTAAGTTAGATGAATCTACAGTAATGTTGTACAAATTAAAGTCTTGTGCCATACCTGCCAAAGTACCAACCATTTTAGTTTTTGTAGCGGTTACTTTTATAGGTTGTAAAGTTAAGTTTCTTACTGAGTTGACAATGTTTCTATCACCTGCACTGACAAGTTTTTTAAACAAACCAACAGATTCTAATCCAATTTCAGAAGAAAGTCGTATACCTGACAATATCATATTATTACCTTGTATATTACCGCTAAATACATAATTAGATGTTGTTATTCCGTTGTACACAGATGAGAAATCTATATCTGCAACAATATTGTAATAGTATTTGCTTTGGTCGCTAAAATACCAATCCCAACTTGCCAAATCATATACAATATAAGGATTATCCTTTGTGCCATATGACATTTCTATCATTTTTGTTGTAATTTTTATATGATTTTGTCTAGTTGCTTCATCATACACATTTTCTGTATATTCTCGTATCTCTCTTAAACCAGAATATTTTTTATAACCTTCCACATCTGTTGGGGCGTTATAAGCATCAAATTTAACTTGCTCTTTAATAGCAACCAATTTTGGCAATTGTCCACTAGGCATATAGAAGACTGCACCATTTTGATTGTCGCCAAACACAAAGCCAAGTTTTTGATACTCTTCCATAGCATAGATTTTGCTTGTACCATCGTTGGTTATTTTAAATGTAACTAAGTTTTCTACTCCGTTTACATAACCTGCAATAGGATTCATAATTTCTATACAATTTATAATTGTGCCAGCATGTGCTGCAGGGACAAACATATCTATTGATGCTGCTTTTTGACCGCCATTGATAAAGCTATAACAATGTGCAATACTTCCGCCAGAATTGTTTGCAGCAAAACCATACAAATAACTTTGGTTTTGACCAATTTTTTCTAAGTCTACCAAACTATCATAGATAGAGCCATTGTTCGTGTACACAAATCCTGCCAATGGGTTGCGTGAAGATACATTACCAAGTGTGTTAGATTTCAATTTACTTGTACCAACTGCAACCTGCGACATAGAAATTTGTCCATTGTTTGTAACAACAAAACCTGCAACATCAACTATAATCTGATTTGTTAAACCAATTTTGTAAGCATAGATAATACCATTATCTGAAGTACCGTCAAAATCACAAGAAACAATTTTGTTTGTATTTGAATACACAACACCACCAATATTTGCTTGTGCAAAGATTTGTGCCGCACTTGTAGAATTGGTTATATAACCATTGTTGTTGCCAGCAATACCACCTATATAGAAAGGTATTTTTCTGTCAGAACCAATACGATTTATTTCTAGATAACTTGTTTCAAGTGCAAGCAAACCGCTCACTTTACAATTTGTAATGATACCATTGTTTATAGCAGTTATACCACCAAATGTTGCAGAGCTAAATTGCACAATTGCTTCTTTTTCAGTTTGATTACATAAATCATAATAACTTTCTATGTAAAACTCTGTATTTTCTCTTGCTTGATTTCTAACACCTAAATTATAGATAACATGAACATTTGCAACAACCATGTTTGCATTAATTTGCTTAAACAAACCTGCTTGTATGTTTTCTGTTGTAAAGTTTGTAAACCTTTGAATTGTAATCGTATGTCCGTTTCCGTCAAACATGTCAATATCAATATCTAGCGGAGTAAATGGTGTAGTATTTTCATCAAATGTTAGGTCTGCACCTAAGATATAGAAAGTGCCGTCACCTGAACTCATAGACAAAAATTCTTCTTCATTTCTGATAAGTTGCATGTCTTGCAATGATTTTCTTTCGTTAAAGTCTAAATCAAAAGATTGATTATAGGTTAAACTTTCGTCTTCTGTACATAAAATCCATTGTTTATCTTCGTTTAATTTCAATTTAAAGTTAACATTAAGTGACATATTGTCGTACTTTTTATCTACTCTTAAAACATTTTCAGACAAACTTGCCACAGTCTCACCATTGAGTGTAATTGTTTTTATGTTTGCATCTTGATCTTCATCATGATACAAAGACAACAATTCGCCTGTGTTTAATTTTTCTAAAATTGCCATTATTTTTTCATTGTCTTCAACCACTCCGTTATAAGCGATGTCGCCTTCCCTGAAGTAGAACTCTATATTTGTGTCAACACCACAATTGCCGTAAATCACTTCGCGTGCACTGTCGGTTGTATGTATCGCACTTACATTGTAGATAACAAATTCTACCACAGTAAATTTTAAAGTTATATCAGAGGTTTCAAAATCGTCGTTGCTATATCTTGCTTTTGTTGAAAGTTTTATTACAACTTCTTGACCTTTTAAATCTACATTTTGCGGTAATCTTAATTCATAATAGTCATCACCAACATATTTCCAAACACCTGAAGATTTGTAATCACTGCCACCGATTGTCAATGTTTCTAATGTAGCGCCTTCACTAGCATTTTGAGTATATACCCTAAATCTGTGTGTTGTACCTTGTGCCAAATATTGTGCTTTACCTTCAATAAATTTGGCTGTAGCATTTGGTGTGATTGATTTTTCCTCGGCAATTTGTTGACCAGTAGAAGTTAAATATTGCACACCAATAGTTGGCAACATTTGCACATTAACTTGAAGTTTTTTAGAAGTTATAAACCCACCACCATTTAAGAAGGCTGAAACCTTGATAGTATGTGTCATAGAACTAAAATCTTTGTTTACCATAGTAGATACATATGTTCTGCCACTATCGTCCAACTTTTTAAGTTTAATACCAGCACCATCACTGCTGATTTCGTCCATTGTATCAAGCCTTGTACCTTTTGTGTCTTGTATTTGAGTAAACACAATAGGTTGGTTGCCAGTTATATCTGTAATTTCTAGGTAATCATAGTAACCATTGTCAGGTTCCATATCAATGATAATCAAACCTTGACCGATTTGTTTTAATACATTAATTTCTATAAACGAATTTTTGTCATCACTTTCATAAACATAATTTTTTACATCAATATTATCAATCTTTTGCGGTAAAATCGTGTAACAAACTTGTTTGTCTGAATATCCTGTCAAACCAAAAGATACTACAACGCTGCGAACTGTTTTGATACCTTCAAACAAACTAAAATCTACATTATATATTAGTGTTTGTACATTTTGTTCAAGTTCGCCAATGTTAGATAGTTTTATAGAAACATATTTTTGTATTTCACTTAAAGTTGTAAGAGTTTGTATAACAGTATTATTTTCATCTAAAATCTTTACTGATTTAACATTTGCCATAGCACTTGATATGTTATTTATTTCCATATCAGTTTCTACATAAGTAGAAATCTCTGTATCTAAGTTTGGATAAACCAACGCAGAGTTATAACTCAATGTTAAATTTTTTGCGCCTTCTCTTGTGTATAATTTAAATATTATTTCAGATCCATTAATATACTCATCTAAATCACTTAATGGTCTAAATGTTGGAGTAACACTAAATTCTACATAACTATTAATATCCAAATAATTTGGCAAAAGTTCTTCCACAGACACAATAAACGGATTATCATATCCAACAACACACGCGCCTGTTTGTAAATCTTGTCCGCTTATTTTAATATAATCATTAAAGTTATTACCTGTTGGCAATGTCACACCCGAAGTTAATTCAATATCTAAATCTAATGTTTGATTTGTGCGATAATAGTAATCATTGCCCATATATGACTTAAATCCGCTAGATACAAGATATAGTTGTTTTGCACTACCTTTTGCGATTTGTAAAGGATTGCTATCATCTAATTTTAAACTTGCATCAATACCACTAGTAGAAATTATAACATTTCCTATTGGTTCTTTTACAACCACTTTAACAGGGCAAGTAATTGCAGGATTAACCACAGAGCTAAACACCAAAGTCGTGTCTCCTACCCCTTTGATTTGTATAACACCATTGGTTAAAACTTTTATTACGCTAGTATCCAAAGATACAATGTTTAATCTTACATTTTGCAATGTTTCTGGCAAATAAGAGTAATTAAATAATGTGTTTGTCTTATTGCCAAAGCCATCATCAACCAACTTTAAATCATATGTATTATATTCTTGTTGTAAAGCATTAAATGTATTTACATAATATTCTGCTGTTGTATCTAATATAAAGTCGTAAAAATCAAAATAAATTGTGTTATCTGCAATGTAGTTATCTATGTCTTTATTTACTTTAACTTCGATTTTAGAAGGAGCCAACTCGTATAGTGGCACATCATCTTGATATCTTGTAACAAACAAATATCCACCATTTATATCATTGGTTTGTCCCCAATAGTTATGAGTTGCTTTAGGTAAACCTTCTGTTTCGCCAGTTTTTACATCGTTGTCCAAATTTACAACAGTATAAACATTGTTGATTGTACAATTATCATTGTTGGCGATATATAAATTACCTGTCGTTTTGTAAGTTCTGCCTTCTATTTTTCCTAGGTAGTATGCATCTAAAATAATAGATTCTCCACCATTATTAACAATTAAACCGCCTAATGACCCAAAATTTAAACTGTTAGACATTATATAAGCATTTACTGAACAAACATTAATAACAACTGCTTTATAGTTACCTGTAGTAATACCACTGGCAACTGGCACATATTCACTGATTGAGCAACCAACAATACCTCCTACATAACCAGAGCTTACTATATCTGCAGGTTTGTTTGAAGTGTTTGTAATTTTAAATGTATTTGCAATATCAGCGTAATCCCAACGATAACTCATCACTGAACAATAATTAAACAAACCATTTTTTGACATACCTGCAATGCCACCAACATTTTCCATTGCATTTATTGCTGTAGTTGTGCTAGATGTTATTTGATAATGACAATCTTTGTAACTGCCACCTTCGTCACATCCAACAACACCGCCAACATTTTGATTTGCAGATGTTATTACAACGCTTGATTTACAATACTCAACATATGCGGTATCAATTTCTATACCAGTCATCTTATCGCCTGTAACAGTAACATAGGCTTGAACAACAGTGGTTGTATTTTTACCAATCACACCACCAACATTGTTATTGTCTTTTGCTGTTATTGTTCCTGTAACAACCGCATATCTGATTGTTCCATTATTTGTGTCATTGGTTGTATTTAAACCAACAACTCCACCAATTGCACTGCTCAAATTGTTGTTATAAGAAGTAATATCAACATTTGCCATACTACCTTGTTTACCCATAACAACTATAAATTGTATGTCACCTGGTTCTACCAACTCAGTTGTATAATCATATCCGATAATATTACCTGTATTTTTACCAACCAAACCACCAAAATTGATTTGTCCGCCACCAGTTATAGTTATTTTACCATTAGCACCAACACTTTCGCCATAGTCTGCATAAGATATTGTGCCTTCATTAAATCCAACCAAGCCACCAAAGTTTGACACACTTGATATATTGGCAGTCCCTTCATACTCTACTGTCACATTTGTTAAAGTGGCTGTAGAAGTGTTATGACCAATAACACCTATATTACTTCCGCCACCGGCATAAGCATAATTTACTTCAAAGTTTACATTAGACAAAGAACCAGAAAATTGAGTAAACAAATTTTGCATATTATCGGTTAATGTCAAACCAGTTATGTTCATAACTTGATTGTTTTTTGTTTTGATTACACCTTTAAAGTCAGATATTGCTTTAACAAAACTTTCATCAATGGTATATGAAGACATATCTATGTCATTATCAATCCTAAAGTAAGTGCCTTCATCACACAAACTTGTATTTTTGTTTAATTCCCAAATATCATCTGCACTATTGATAATGTAAGGATTTGTTTCTGTACCATCAGACACAATCAAATCTATAACGACATATGCATTTTTGTAATCAGACAAACTACCCATCATATAGTTAGACATCAAGCCTAAACCTGTAGAGCCTTCTTTAATTTCTTGTTTTAAGCAGTCCTTTGCGATTACAAACAATCTAAATCCATTTCTTATTGCAATTTGACTGCTTGCAAAAATCTTGTTATCCACAACATATATAACATCATTGTTTACCTTGTCAAAAGTATCAACAACTGCCAAAATATATTCTGGATTAGAGACTTCTTGTCCGCTTGTATTGTAGTTTGTTGCATCAATTTGATATGATCCGCCCTTTTTAAGATTAATTGACAAATTGCCATATTTATCCACATCAACAGGACTATCAACAACTAATAGATTTGTCAACACTGGATTTTTTGCCAACACTTTACAAAACTTTTCGTACTTAATACCAAATTGTTCTATTTCCGCAAAAATAGTTAGTTCGTATGCTGTACCTTTATATTTACCAAAACTGTATTTGATATAATAATCTTCTCTTTCTTCTTGATTAATACTATCAAAATCTTCTTGTCCATTGTTTGACCATTTTACATAATAACCGTCTTGCTTTTGAATATAGTGTTTTAAATTTTCATCAGATAAAGAAATATTTAATTCAAGTTTAGATTTGTTTATATAGTGATATCCCAACCTTAAGTCGGCATATTCATCATAAATATAAACATTTGCAGAAGGCTGATCAATAATTACATCGTCAGAGTTGATCTTTTCATAAACAAAAACATCAAATGTAATTGGATCTAATGGAACTGGAGAAGTTAACATTGTTACAATGTTTGAATAGCTAATTTCATAAAATTGGATAGATATGGTAATGTAGCGGTTTTCTCCGATATAAGTACCTTTTTTAAACCTTAAGTCTACGCTTTCTCCTTCATTGTTTAAGAATTCCACATATTCATCACAGTTATCCCCATTATCAAACTTTGCAGAGAATATTAAACCAGTTATTAATTGACTTTCTCTTACATCGTCATCAATGGTAACCCTTAAATTTAAATCTTGTAATCCTGCCGCTACAATATAATCAGCATCATAATCATTGTAAAGTTTGCTAACTTCACCATTTACAACTTTTTCGTTTTTAAACGAATATTCTGTTGTTTCAAGATTGTATCCAAAATCTGTAACATCAGATTTTTCGTAAACTATACAGTTGATAACCCTTAAAGGATTTTCATTACTATCATGACTGATTGTAATAGTATACGAACCAATTGGAGTGTTTTCAGTAAACACCAAAATTATAGAATTATTTACAATAACTTCAACATTATTACTGTAAGTATATTCATCTAAAACACTTGTACTATCATTAATTACATCTACACCTTTTGCCGCTTTATATGAGGTTTGATATTGTACCAATCTTAAAGCATTTGCATCTTCAATACCAGATACAGTTATCTCAAACTTAGAAGATGTCAATTCTCCTTGCAAACCCATAACATCAGACAAAGTCAACAAGTATGCTGGTACATCCGCGTTATCAACACCTTGCTTCCTATCAAGATATAACGATTGAACATCGATTTCATCACCACCATAATCTTTATAAAGATCTTGCTCGTAGTTACCATTATGTATTAATTCACCAGCGTTTACTTTTATGCTTTGTACACCATCAACTTGGTTAAACTTTAATGTGGTTGTAACTGGATTTATATTTTTTAAATATTCTATCGTAGAAGTAGACAAGGTGGTTATATCAATGCTTAAAGCTTTGATATTATCATTACCAGTTTTTTCAACATATTTTATATAAACATTTTTTACATCGCTTACAAATTCGGATACAAAAACATCTTGTCCATCTTTTTGTGTTTTATAAAAACTTAAAGGCGAACCATTTGCCCAACAGAATTGCAACACAAATTGGTTTTTGCCCAAAACTTCGCTAGTATCTATAGGATTTAAATCTTCGTCATAAACAGGATTAAAACCTGTTGCCCCCAATTTAGCATTTAAAATTTCTGGTACAATTTCAATTCTCATGGTTTTAAGATCATCTCTTGCACTTCCATCTTGTGGCACAAACCTGAATTTTGCACCAAGTGATGTGCCACCATAAGCGTAATAATTGTAGATATCAATAGTGTTGGTAATATCTTCTATTTGACTATCTTGTTTATATATAGCAATATCAGTAGGTTTTAAATCACATTTTATCTTAATGGTTTTTCTTATTTCTTGTATGTCACCAATACAATCTTTTGCTTTTAAAACCACAGTTGCATCAACATAATTTGTTGTATATTTGCAACTATACACTAATATCACATTGTTTCCGATATCTTCAAAACCTAATGCATCAGAATCTGAACACTCAAAATCATATTGATAATAAGAATAAGAACTGTTTAATACATCATCATTTACATCAGGCACAATACTCAACTTTAAAGCATTGGCATTATAATAATTTAAATTATACTCATAAGTACTGTTGTCGTTATAAAGCAAGTTAACCTGCTTATCAATCTCCACTGCATCTTTGTACAAGGCATAAGATTTATCAACCGTCAATATCACATTTGTATCTTGCAATTTTTTAATAAATGTGATTTTTATTTTTTCGCTTTCAAACTCTTCGTTTTTTTCATAACCTTTGTGGTTTAAAACTAAATACACTTCTAAAGAAGACAAATTAACCGCATTGCTTGATACAGAAAAACCTATTATCAGTTCTTCTTCGTTTACAGTTTTGTAGATAGGTTTTACAACATCATCTGACACAACAATATAATTGGTTTTAAAATAAACATCATCTGTACAACTTTCCGAATCAAACTCAACCAAGTTTTCAGTTGATATTATATGATCATTAAAACCCGCATCGGGTATAGAAATTATGTAATTTATATTTTTAGCCGATACGCTTTTAGTTTTTTGACCAACATGCAAATCTACGCTAACTGATTTGCCTGACGATAAGTGAGTAACATTTAATTTACCAACACCAACCATGTGCGCTTTAATTTTAAACGAGCAAACCAAATCATTAATTTGAAAATCTTCAACAACAACTACTGGATAAGATGTAACTTTTAACTCACCTACATCTTTTGCTTTTATACCAGATAAAACAACTTGCAATTCCATTTCACCTTTTGTTTCATCATCAGCGTCTAAAACCAGTTCAACAATTTCAACAGGGTTTCCGTCTGGATATGTAAACCACATTTCTAAAGATTTATACTTATCACCGCAAGCAGAAAAAAGAACACAGCCAAACAGTGTCAAAATAATCAATGCAACATTACATATTTTTTTCATTTGATTTCCCCTACTTTTAATTTAACCTAAATGCCCTAAAAATATTTTAAAATTAAATTACTTATATTATAAATAATTAATAATAAATTTGTCAAATAAAATAGAAATAATCATAATTAATTTTGAATATAAATAATTAATAAAAAAAGGATGATTATGGAAATAAAAGAAAAAGAAAACAAAGAACAATTAATTGTTTTAAGCAACAAAAAAAATCTTTCAGTTACTGGTACAAATAAAATTATTAGTCTTAAACCAGACTTAATACAACTTGATACCGTTTATGGTGGATTGGTTATTTCAGGCAGCAATTTAGAACTAATAAAGCTAGACAATAACACAACGCGTGCAGAAATATCAGGAACTATAAACGAATTAAAGTTTATTCAACCTAAAAATAAAGAACCACTTTTAAGGAAGATTTTTAAATGATTTTTTCCACATTTAATCAACTTGATTGTTTTTTAATATTTTTATTTTATGGAATAATAAGCGGTTTAATCTCTAATTTATTTTCTGCATTTTTTTTAATAAAACAATCAAAAAAATACAAAAAAATCATTTTTGATGCATTTTTTTGCAGTTTTCATGCAATAAAATTTAATTTTTTAATAAATTTTTATAATTTAGGCAAATTTTCTATTGTATTGGCAATATCTTATCTAGTTGGCATTTTATGGATAGAACTGACAAGCAAAAATTTAGTTGTTTTTTTAAGCAATAAGTGGTATAATTATATCAACAAAAGGAAATCTACATTAAAAATCAAGCATGACAGCGTCTCGAAAAAAAGTTAAAATAATTTTGTTTTTGGCAATTGTATTGATTGCCGTTCTTTTATTTTCTTCTACTACTCTGCTTATCAACATACACAAAAAACGCAAAGAAATTGCAATACAGCAACAACAAATATCTCAATTAGAAAGCAAACTTAATTTTTACAAAAATCAAGAGGCAACTGATCAATCAAAAGATGACAAAGAAAATGATTCTGATGTAGTTGTACAAGGAGAATAAATGATAATCACAATCACAGGCAAACCATGTAGTGGCAAAGGCACTGTCTCTAAACTGTTTTGTCAAAAACATAATTTTGATTTAAAATCGGTTGGCAATATGATGCGTCAACTTGCTAAAGACAATGGATTTGACAATATTTTAGAATTTCAACAAAAAGGCAACATCGCCGATGCAGACAAAATTATAGACCAACAAGTACAACAAATTGGCGAACAACATTTAGATAAGGATATATTGTTTGACTCTCGCCTTGCATGGTTCTTTATACCAAAGTCCTTTAAGGTATTCATTGATGTAGACTGGGAGATTGCAGGCGAAAGATTGTTTAACGCTAAGCGCGAAAATGAAAAAGTAGACAGCACAGACCATGCAACAAAAGTTTTAAAACAGCGATGGCAAACAGAAAACAAGCGTTATCAAAAAACTTACAATACAGACAATTTAGATTTAAGCAATTATGATTTTGTTATATCCAGCAACAATAAAACACCAGAAGAAATTGCTGACGAAATTTATTTAAATTATCAAAAATTTATGCAAAAAGCATAATTTTTTTATTTTTATAATATTTTTACACAATTTGTCCAAATTTTTTTGCAAGCTTTTTTAGAACACATTTTTTTATATCAACATAAAATGGCAATATGAATAAATGGCTTAAACTCTCACTAATCATACTTTTGTTTGCAAGCATATCTATTGCTTTATTTTTCATCCTTAGGGCTTTTAATATAACAGACATAGAAACCCTTAAAGAACTTATCAACAAATCTGGCAAATATGCTATAGTTGTTTTTATAGCAATACAAGTGATAATGCTGGTCTGTTTTTGTTTTGTACCTTTAAACTCTTTGCTGATTGTTACTGGAATAGTTTTATTTGGTCCTAAAACCGCATTTGTTGCATGTTTAATAGCTATATGTTTTTCTTCTACAATACTTTTCTTTTTAGGTGACAAGTTTGGAGAAAAACTTGCAGTAAAATTGATTGGCAAAAAAGAACTAGAAAAAGTACAGAACCTTATTGATACAAAAAGCAAAATTCTTTTACCTATTTCGTTTTTAGTTCCCGCCTTTCCTGATGAAGCATTTTGTATAATTGCAGGTATGACAAAAATGAAGTATTGGTATTTTATATCTTTAAATATATTCTTCCATATTATAGAAATCGGCACAATATGCTTTTTCGGCAGTAGTTTAATAGACTGGTCAGCCTTATCAGTTATAGACTGGGTTGTGATTGCAAACTTAATAATAATCGATATCTACCTTTTGTATAAATTAGAAAAATTTATAGATAATCGAGCAAAAAATAAAAAAATTAATGATAAAATGTAATAATTTTATCATTTTTTTAATATTTTTATTTCTTTTTTTATTGGTTTTTTAAAATAGTTTTGTAATTCTGTTTGTCTGAGTTTTTTTGTTATTCAATAATATCCAAGATATAATATATGTCGCAAAACAAAAAAAATTGAAAAACACATTGCAAAAATCACATTTATGTGTCATAATAATATTATGAATAAACTTACATCCAAAGACAGTTCGTATGCTTTTTTGTTCGGATTTTTGGCATGCCAAGCATCTGTTGTTTTTTTCACAATCTTTGGATTAATTATATGTAGCATTTTTAAAATAGAAACAACACAATTTGAGTTGTTTTTAAATCAAAGTTATGGTTACCTTTTAGGTGTTTTGGCAATGGATGCTGGTTTGTTGCTAACTTTCTTGTTTATCAACAAAAATAAGGACAACAAAATAATATCAAAACCTAACACAAAAAGAATTTTGTTGTATACATTAATTGCCGTCGCGTCATTTTTTTGTTTATACCCATTGATAGTATGCATTGATAGCCTACTTATCAAACTAAACATACCTCTCAATTCTATCCCATACACACTTGATACTAAAGGATATTTTATATCTATCGTATCTCTTGTTATACTGCCCGCAGTATGTGAGGAATTGTTATTCCGTGGATTAATTTTTAAAGGTTTAAAAAAACATGGCAAAGCATTTGCAATAATGATAACTTCTGTAATGTTTGCAATTTTCCACATGTCAATAAGTCAAACAGTATATCCAATTTTGTTTGGATTGTTGCTAAGTGTAATAATGTTTTATGAAAACAACATATTATACACTATATTAGTTCATTTGATTAACAACTTTTTATCTTTAACATTAAGTTATTTTAATATATCTTTGGTTTTTAATCATTGGTCTTATATACTGCTTGCAACAACACTTGCTTGCATCTTTATTGCCTTCGTGTTATACTTTACAATAAAAAATAACAAAGAAAACGAAAAACAACCTTTAAACAAAGCAGAAAAAATTGTTTTAGCATGTTGTTTAGCAATTATGATTATTTTTTGGATAATTACATTTTTAACTTCAATATTATGAAAAACAAAAATTTCTTTAAGATAAGCTTTATATACTTTACAGCAATGATATCGATTGCTGTTCTTTTTGTACTTGGATATTTTGGTATTATACAAAACGAATTTTTATCATCTTTTTTAATTCAAATAGTAGTGATGTTTGCAATACCAATGCTTATGTACACAGCACTGGTTAGCAAAAACTTTAAAACAACTTTTAAGGATGCTGGCTTTAAAAAATTGACAACAAAAATGCTGTTTATTTCTATTGTGTTAGGTGTTGTACTTTATTTTATAAACTCGTTTGTTGCAAACTTCTTTTATTCTATTATCAGCCTATTTGGATACGAAAACCTGTCAAGCGCACAAAATGTAAATTTAAATTATTCCTTTTTGTTTAAAGAGCTGGTTTTATCTTGCATTTTACCAGGCTTTTGTGAAGAGTTTTTACATCGCGGTATACTTTTGCATTGTGGCAAAAAGACAGCAAAACCAAGATACTGTTTAATAATTTCATCAATTCTTTTTGGTTTGATGCATTTAAATATTCAACAATTTTTCTACGCATCAATTTTAGGATTTTTAATGGGATATGTTTCGCTTGCTTCTGACAGCATATACCCTTGTATAATAATACACTTTACAAACAACTTCCTTAGTTCCTACTTCTATTACGGTGCAAAATTAAATTGGCCACTTGCAACCTTTGTAAGCAATTTAGAAATGGCTCTGTTGTCCAACTTCTTTTTATTTGCAGTGACAAGTTTAGCTTTTGTTGGCTTGTTGATACATTTGTATATACATTTAACCAAAAAATTGGTGGTTGAAAGAGCAAAACGCGATATGACAACAGTTGTTAAAGAAATAGGAATTTTAAATATACCTATCGAGCAAGCACAAGAACGCTTAGACCAAATCAACTATATCTTAAAAAATTCAAACAGCGCAAAAACAGTTATTGGTACCAATGACATAAAACTATCCTTACTTGAAAAAGCATTTATTATATCCAGTTTAATCCTTGGTGCTCTTATTACTATTTGCAGTTTTATTTGGGGTATCATATGATAAAAATCAATTTAATCGCCATGGGCGACATAAAAGAAAAATATTTAAAAGACGCAATCACAGAATATTCTAAAAGATTGTCAAGATTTGCAGATTTAAAGATTATAGAATTGAAAGAACATATTGCCAACTCATCATCAGACGCTGATACAATCAATGCTTTAAAAAAAGATGCTGTTGAAATAGAAAAACATATAAAAGGTTATCCTATATGCCTTGATATTGATGGCAAAATGTATAGCAGTGTACAATTTAAAGAAAAGATAGAAAAACTTGCTAACACCACAAGTGAAATCACTTTTATAATAGGTGCTTCAAACGGACTTTATCAAGACATAAAAAACAAATGTAAGGAAAAGTTGTCGTTTTCACCAATGACTTTTCCGCATCAACTTATGAGAGTGATATTTTTAGAGCAACTTTACCGTGCTTTCACAATTATGAACAATATTTCATATCACAAATAATAATGATTATTAATCATTTTAGGAGTGATAATGACATATCAAGAGCTTATTTCAAACATAGTCCAACTTCAAGAAGAGGGGTTGGAACTTTTTAATGCAGGAAAATCGGTTTTGGGCAAAAATTTGTTGGCAACACATGTCGGCAGTTATGACGGACCACAAATTTTGTTGCAAGCTGGCATACATGCGCGAGAATATATAACCACACCATTGCTTGTTGAAATGGCAAGAAATTTACATAACAACAATCTTGTAGAAGGTGGTGGTATTTATTTTGTGTTCATAACCAATCCCGATGGCGCCGAAATTGTGTTAGACGGAATTGACAGTGTAAATTGCCAAATCACAAAAGACTATTTGATAAACGCCAATGGTGGTGGCACAGATTTTTCGCAATACAAAGCAAACATAAATTTAGTGGATCTTAACACAAACTTTGATGCAAATTGGGGTCAAGGGGCTCAAAATGTTTTTTGCCCCAGCACAGAAGATTTTGTAGGCTTTTACCCAAACAGCGAACGAGAAGTACAATCTTTAATTAACTTCACACTACAAACAAAGCCAGTTATTACAATTTCTTATCACACAAAAGGCAATGTTATTTTTTATGGATTTGAAGGACAATCTGAACAAGACTTAAACCGCGACTTAAACATAGGTGAAGCACTTAGCGAAACGACAGGTTACCCATTGATTTTTACAGAAAATTCCACAGGCGGATACAAAGATTGGTGCATAGATACATTAAAAATACCAGCATACACCATCGAAGTTGGAGACGAAAATCTACCGCATCCTTTAGGTTTAGAAACTTTGCCGGAAATTTATCAAAGGAACAAAAATGTTCCACTTGTAGCACTAGAAAAAGCAAAAGAATTTTACAATTCTATTGACTTTACCACTCCAGTTGTGCAAAATATAAGCAAAGAGGTATCAAATGGAACACTTAGAACTAGCACACTCTCTCGCCTTGAAAGCCTACTCGAAAGGAGAAGTGCCCGTAGGCGCAGTAATAATAAAAAACAATAAAGTTGTTGCTAAATGTTATAATAAAAGAGAAAAAAACCAAATAGCAACACATCACGCTGAAATTTTGGCCATACAAAAAGCATGCAAAAAATTAAAGTCTTGGCGACTTGACAACTGCGATATGTATGTCACATTAGAACCATGCCCTATGTGTGCTGGAGCAATTATAAATGCAAGGATAAAAAATTTATACTATGCGGCCATTGACGAGACTAATGGTGGTATAAGTCGTTTTAAAATATTAGACAAAACTTTAAACCACACAACAAATTATCAACACATCGCAGAACATCAAGAAAAAAACAAATTGCTTATACAAAAATTTTTTAAAGAAAAAAGAAAAAACCATATCTCAAAATAAGATATGGTTTTTTTGTATTGTTTGTATTTTAAGATAAAAACTAATTATAAAATAAGAATATTACTCAATTTTTTATTGTCTTAAAGTTTGTTTTAAATTTTCACTTGGTTTAAATTTTGGTGTTTTTCTTGCTTGTAAATAGGTTGTTTCTTTTGTTTTAAAATCGTACATAGATTTTGCTTTGATTTCTGACAAAGAAAACCTACCAAAGTTTGACAGCGTAACACTTTCGCCATTTTTTAATGCTTCTTTTATAACTTCAACAATCACATCTAAACAAAGTTTGCAATCTTTTTTTGTTAAACCAGATTTGGTGTATACTTTGTCAACAAATTCATTTTTGTTCATAATATCCTCCACAAAGATTATTAACAAAGCATATAGATTTATACTTTATATTTGATAATTGCTAAATCTTTTTTGTTGAAAATTTTAAGCATATATAGACTATATAAATATACGATTACTGCAACCAAAACACCAATTATTGTAACCACCCAACTTTGCGACAAAGCAAGTACGCAAATCAAACTTAAAACCATAAGACCGTTGGCGATAACAAGTTTGCCTGTAAAGACAAAATCAAAATATATTTTAAAATGTTGTTGTATCTCAAAATGATTTAACACCATGGCAGTCAAATGACAGGCAGTGTTTGCAATAGTTAATGCAAATATATTTAAATATTTGCTTGGCAAAAAGGCTATTTCTATTAAAAATTTTATCAATACTCCAATAGATAGATTTCTAATTGTTACAAACCTTTCGTCAACTGCCTGCAAAGAACTTGTATAAATTTGATTTATTGCTAAAAACACAACTCCCACACTCGAAAAAGCCAACAATCTAAAAGCAATATTTAAACCTTGCACACCCAATCCATTTAATCCGTCAGAGTAAAGTAAAGAAATCAACCTGTTAGGAACAACCAAAAAACACAAAGCACAAGGTATGGTAATTATTAAGATAACTCTAAGTGCAAATGCAAGACTTTGACTGCGATTATGTTGCCTATTTTTAAGTGCAATATTAGGCATAATCACACTTGCAATAGCAAAGGAGAAAATTGTAGGCAAACTTACCAAACTGGACACAGCACCTGTCTCGATGCCATATAAAAACACAGACATAGGACGCGCAAAATTTTTTGCTAAAAGGTTTACAACAACTAAACTATCAACAAAACTTGCAATAGGCATGATTATATTGGTCAATGTAATAGGCAAAACATCTTTTGCTATTGATTTTAAATTTATATCAACATTTCCAGAAGTTGTTTTTTCCTGCTTCTTTAAATACACAAGCAAAACAATCAACGCAAAAACTTCACTAATCACGATGCTAATTATTGCACCAATTATAGATGCAAATAAACTGATTTTTAAAAGCATTACAGAGAGCATCAACCCTACCAACAATTTGGCAAATTGTTCCACAATATTAGATACCGCACTTGGAACATAATTTTGCTTACCTTGGTAGTATCCTCTTAATACGCTTATTACGTTTACAATAATAATTGAAGGTGCAAGAATAATGTAACAAATTTTTAAACTTTCTTCACCTTGAATTAAAGCAAGTGGTTTAGACAACAAAAGCAATATTAAAGTTATAACCAGCGCCAAAAGCGATGTAAAAAACAAACATTTTTTTAAAACTGATTTCTCCTTACCTGGATGGCGTGCTACAACTTTTGATATAGCCAAAGGCAAACCCGCAGTAGCAAGTACTACACACAAAGAATATAATGGAAAAATCAATTGATAAATTCCAATACCTTCTCCACCTAAAATACGCGTCAACGCTATCCTATAAATTGCACTAAACAATTTTGCAAGCACTGCTCCGATAGACAATACTATTGCGCCTGTCATCATATTATTTGTTTTCATAATAATATTTTTTTCTAAAATAATAAAAATATTTTAAAAATATTTGTTTTTTTAATTAATTTTATTTAATTTTTTTATTATTTTTATATAAATTAAATCTATTTACTTTTTTTAAATTTTAATTTATAATAAAAACATGAATATTAAATTTGATAAATTTATAATCGCTTTAGCACCTATGGCAGGTGTAACTGATTTTGCTTTTAGAGAAATTTGTGCTGATTTTGGTGCTGACATGGTTGTTACAGAAATGGTAAGTGTAAAAGCCCTTGAACACAAAAACAACACAACAATAAAAATGTTAAGGGATGATTCTAAAGCAATAAGATGCTGTCAATTGTTTGGACATGATACCGAATCCTTACAACAAGCCTTAACAACCAATTTGTTTGACCATTTTGATGTTATAGATTTTAACTGTGGATGTCCTGCTCCAAAAATTGTTAAAAACCATGATGGTTCGTCTATGATGAAAAATATAGAAGAAACAAGAAAAGTAATTTTAAGTCTTGTAAAAAACTCTAGCAAACCAGTTTCTGTTAAATTTAGACTAGGCATAGACAACAACATAAATTACATTGAATTTGCACAAATGTGTGAAGAATGCGGTGTATCTTTTTTAACATTACATGCACGCACAAAAGAACAAGGCTATGCAGGCGAAGTGGATAAATCAGCATATGAAAAATTAATTAAATCTGTAAACATACCTGTGTTTTGGAGCGGAGATATTAAAACGCAATCTGACTTAGATTACGCAAAATCAATTGGGTGTTCAGGTGTTATGATTGGCAGGGCTGCCATGGGTAATCCTGAAATATTTTGCAAATTAAAAAATAATACCCCACCTTACACTAAAAAGGAAGCAATAAAAAAACATTTAAATTTGTTAAAAACATATTATAAATCTGAAAGAACATTAGTGTCTTACTTTAAAAAGCACTTGATGTGGTATGTAAAATCTATGGATTTTGCTACAAGCATAAAGCTACAAATATTACAATTTACTTCATTAAAAGAAATAGAAGATTTGATAGAATTAATACCATAGCAATATAAAAAACTCAGCAAAATTGCCGAGTTTTTTTGTTATTATAATGACAAATTTGTTTCGTCTTTTTCTTGCTCTTGAGCCAATGCTTTTGCTTGTGCTTGTTCTCTTGCTTTGGCTTCTAAATCTTTTCTTAAATTTTCTTGTGCTGTTAAAATTTGATTTTTTAAAGATTCCGCCACTTCAGTATATCTAATTAATACTTCTTGTGGGCGTTTTACATTTAGGCATATATTAAAACTTGCCCTTATATTTTTTGGTTTAACAGTAAAATGTAATTTATTATAATTGTCTCTTAAAACATAAAAATGCTTATTGTTTTCTAAAATTGCGTTATACCAATCTTCTGTATCAAACTCTCTATCTAAAGTGATGTCATAAGCAGTTTTACCATCAACAGTAACACATGTTAAATAAAAATACTCATCAGAAGCATTATACACAATCAATTGACTAATTGGTTTTTCTGCATTTTCATTAAGTTTTCTTTTGATTTCTTTTTCAGTAACAGGTTTTTCTTTAAATACCATAAAACACTCCTTGTTTGATGATTATATCATAAGATAATGATTTGTCAAGATGATTAATTTAATTTTTTTGTCAATTACATTAGGTTTTTATAGAATATTATTATTGAATATAAACATAATAATTGTGAGGTAAATATGGAAAGTAAAGGAATTGTAAGACGCGTTGACGAGTTAGGACGCATTGTTTTGCCAAGGGAAATGAGAAAAATGCTTAATGTCCGAGAAGGCACTAAACTGGAAATTGGCATTGTTGACGGAAACAAGTTTTTATTAAGCAAATATAGTGACATGGTATCTTTAAAAGAATATAGCGACGCAGTGTCCAGTGCAATATCTGTCAGCATCGAACATGATGTACTGATTTCTGATATGGAAAACATATTATCTTCCAACAAAAAGAAATATATTAACAAACAATTATCAGAGGAAGTGCAAGAACTAATTTATAAACGCGAAATTGTAATAAAAAAACAAGAAGACGGAAGCGAAATGCTTGAATTTTTTGTTGGAAGCGGCAATGAATTTTGTTGTCAATTAATTGTACCAATAGTTAAAGACGGCGACGCAATTGGTTCTGTTATTATATTGGTGTCTGAAAACAAATGCTTTGACGATAGCAGTGTAAAAATTTGTAAAGCATTTGCAAAATATTTAAGTGATCAAATATCTTAAACTTAATTAATCTTAGCAAAAGCTAAGATTTTTGTTTGTCTTTTTTGTTAAATCTAGGATATAATAACTATAGGAGATTTTATGAATAAAGTTGTTTTGGTAGGATGCGGAAATGTTGGCATGAGTTATGCCTATTGTTTGATTAACGAAAGTAAAGTTGATGAATTGGTTTTGATTGATATAAACAAATCAAAAGCAGAAGGAGAAGCTTTGGACTTGTTACATGCTTCAAGTTGTTCTAAGCGTAAAATAAAAATAAAAGCAGGAGATTATTCTGAGTGTAGCGATGCAGTCATTGTTTGTATTGCTGCTGGTCGCAATCAAGATAAAGGCGAAACACGCCTAGATTTGATTGAAAAAAACTTGGCAGTGTTTAAATCAATTATTAGCGAAATCAACAAAACTAAATTTAATGGCTTATATCTAATTGCAACAAACCCACTTGATGTTATGACTTTTGCAACAATGAAGTTATCAAAATTCCCTGCAAATAAAGTCATCGGTAGTGGTACAACATTGGACACAGCAAGACTTAGATATTTATTGAGTCAACAATTAAATATCAATCCAAAAAATATACACGCATATGTTATCGGCGAGCATGGCGATAGCGAAATGATACCATGGAGCAATGCAACAATTGGTCTTACAAACATAAATTCGTTTGTTAATAAAACAACTAAAAATCGCATATTGAAAGATGTTAGAAATAGTGCTTATGATATTATCAACAAAAAAGGCAATACAGCTTATGGTATTGGCATGTGTTTAAGAAATATTACTGACGCAATTCTTGATGACTCTAATACTATTTTTACAGTATCTTCTTACAATCAAAAACTTAAAACTTGTATTGGATTGCCTACTATTATAAACAGAAATGGCGTAAGAGAAATTTTAAAGTTAGAGATGACAACCGAAGAACAACAAGAATTTAACAAATCGGTAGAAATTGTCAGAAATATTACAAAAAATTTAAAAGTATAAATAAACTAATTTACTTATCTACGCTCGTAAATCTAGCTTGTTACACAATAAGAAAAAACACATCTAAAACGATGTGTTTTTTTAGTGCTCCCTGCAGGAATCGAACCTGCAACTGATCCTTAGGAGGGATCTGTTATATCCATTTAACTAAGGGAACAAAAATCCCATTTAAGGGACTTTATATTATTTTTTGCGTTTTGGACCTTCGCCCATAACTTCTTGTACTGCTGGCATAGCAACAATATCAATAAACGACCTATCCATAGGACTAGTAATAAAGAACGCACGACCACGAGGCGCAGTAATAATACCTTCTTGCTCTCGCTCGTTAATACCACCTGCAGATTTGTAAAGTTCCAACAAGTCTGCCATATCGTTCGGTGCAAGTTGCAAAATTAAACTGTATTGACATGCGTTGATAATAGCAGCAGAACGCCTTTGAATTTCTGGCGTACCTAAGAAGTCTTTGATGTTTTGCGTAATAACAATTTGCATACCTTGGTATTTACGGATACGTTTTGCCATTTCTGCCATAAAGTTAAGCGCAACAGGGCTGTCTGGATCGATAAACATGTGTGCTTCGTCTACCGCTATAACTACTTGACGTTTGATATCATTACCTGTACGATGGAAATAATCCTCGTTAAATCGTTTATTGTTAATAATTTCGTTGTTCAAATACTTAAATACCAACAACATTTGAGCATTTGCAAGTTTGTTGTTTTTACTTGCAAATAAAGTTTGGAAGTTAAACGTAATCAAGTTTTCGTCCGTCAAAATTGATGTAGGACCGTTCCAAAGGTCAGAGTTACGACCGCCTGTGGCAAACTTTTGAATATATGTCTCTAGCACTAACAAATTGTTACGATAGAAAGCATCTTTTTCGTTTTTAAGTTTATCTTTGATAAGTTTAAACAAGTCGTCAAATATAGGATAATCTGTCGCTTTTAACTTAGCAATGTTAGTTTTTTCGTTAATACCTTTTTTATTGTAAAGTTCAACAACCAGAGTGTTTAATGTTTCAAATGCGTCTGAACTGATACCTTCCAAAATAGCACGGAAGAATTGTTCCAAGAATTGCAAGTGCGTAAAGAACGTTTTGTTGCTGCCTTTGCTTACGATATCGTCAATACTTGCATTTTCGATATCTTCTTCGCTACTGCTAGAATCCAAATCTTCTAATGATGCCATAATATGGAAAGGATTAAGAATACCTGACTTGTTTGTACCAACATCAATAATCTTACCACCAAGATTACGCGTCATAGGTCCATATTCATCTTCCGGGTCAAGAATAAACATTTTGGTTCTGTCTGCTGCCAAGTTTGTCAAAATTGCTTTTGTTGCATAAGATTTACCTGAACCAGACTTACCAATAACCATCATGTTTGAGTTGATACGACCTTTTTTAGAGTCCCTTGTAAAGAAGTCAATAAACACAGGATATCCACTTGCAGTAGAGTCGCCCAAATAAAAACCTTTTGGGTCCTGCATGATTGAGTCTACCATAGGGAAAGCCGCCGCAATTGTTGTTGATGGCATGCTACGATAAAATGGTGTTAAAGTATCAATTCTGTTTAAACTTGAAGATACAAAAGCATCAACTTGTCTGCCAAACAAATCAGAATATTTAAAACCATGTTGTTTTAAGACATTTCTAAGTTCTTTACGCTTATCTTCTTCTACACGGACATGAATAGAAATATCATATAATTGTTCATTATTTGTTTTAAGATCTTTTAACAATGTTTGTAAAGATTGGATATCTGCTTCTTTTTCAATAATTTCTGACGAACGGAAAGTTCTATCAAGTTTTGCTTCTTTTTCCATAACTGCGCGGTCGATTGCTCTTTCACCTTTATCTTTATCAACCGGCATGATATTCATAATTACACGCGTACCTTCTTGATTAAAGATTGGATATGCCCAACCATTACCTACTTCTAATGGATAATTAGCAATTACAAATTGTTTAAACGCTTTTTTGTCAAGTTCCACACGAGCAGCTTTAAATTCAACTTTGTTAGGCATAATCCAACGATTTACCTGACTTGGTGCCAAACCAGCAATTTCACTTTCTGAATAAATAGTTTGATAATTTGATTTTAAAAAGCTGATTAACTCTCCTTCCATCAAAACTTTAGAGCTAATTGTATATTGACCTGTTGCCAAATCGTTTACAATACCTGTTGCAGTTTCGTCAAGGTTTGGTCTATCCGCACCAAACAACACCAAATAAAAGTGATTTTGCAAAATAGGTTCTGCTTTGATTGCGTTGTTTAATGCATCAACTCTTTCACGGAATATTAAAGATCTAGAATCCATTTCGCTTACTGAGTATTGACCTTCTTCATGAAGGGTATTTAACAAACCAAATTTTTCGTCGTCACTTTTTAAAAAGCCTTCAAATCTCATAGGTTTGATTGTTTTAACAAGACATGCACGCTGATACTGAGATATCCTTTTAAGTGCTTTACTAAATGTTAAAATCACGGCATCTTGCGCATCTTCTTGCATAAGGTCCAAAGCCAAAGGTTGCAATTCTATAGCAATACCTGCATAATCACCAAAATTGATGTACTTACCCACTTCTATATTGAAGAAAGGGGTAAGTTTTTCCATTGGTTTGTAACCACGCTTTTTAACTCCACTTTTTATATATTTTTTAGGGAAAGCAGAAAAACGTAATATCAACACAGCAGAACTATACAACCTTAGGCCTTCATCGATAGGCATATATAATACAATGGTAAAACCAATCCAACCAAGCAATGCATACCAACGATAATCAGCACCGCCAATCTTAAACAAGTTGCTTGCCAAAATAACGATAGCAAACACCAAGCAAAGGATACCAAGGATGATATCCCCTAGTGTTACATTTTTAAAGAACTCGGTTTTGACTCTTGTCTTACCCGGAATATATCTAATCATTTTACCCCTTTATAGTTTACTTTTTATCATCTTTTTTTTCTAATGCTTTTAAAACCTTTTTAGTATCACGCATTTGTGCATCAGCTGCTTCACCAAGTTTTTTACCGGCGTCTTTTAAAGCTTCCATAGCACCAGCATCAAGTTCTAATTTATTACCACTTGAAATTTTTGATTCAAGTTCGCTTATTGCCGCTTTAATATCCACCGGTTGAGCATCACTACCCAATAATTTACCTTTGGCTGATTTAACTGCTTCAAGTACACCTTCTGCAGCTTCTTTGCTTTTGTCATTGATTGACGATACATCACCTGCTGCTTTATTCATACTTGCATATTGTATTCTTGCTTCAGACACTGCAGCATCTAAAGCTGGGCCCGTAAGAGAAGATTTATCTCTAAATGCTTTTTCGTCAAACTGTGTAACAACACCATTCTTTAATTCTTGGACAATAAGTTGAGGGTCTAATCCTCTAGCTACAGCTATATCTTCAATCTTTATACCAAGAGCAGCATTCAAGTCATCAAACTTATCATTGCGTATTGCCTCTTTAAATGCAGCATCCAAAGTGTCTTTTCGTCCAACAGCTTCTTCATATGTTTTCTTGGCACCTTCTATTGCTTTATGTGCTTCAACACTTGCTTTAAATGTGTCGACACTTACACCTATATTTTTAGCGGCGTTTTCAATACCCTTAGCACCCAAACCTAAAGCATCTGCTGCTCTCTTGACTTTAGCCATTGCCGCTGCCGCTCCTTCTTCGTCCTTTTTAGCAATAGCGGCATTATATTGAGCAACAGCTTCTTTGTATCTTTGAACTCCTTCTTGCTTTTCTTTTGAATCTTTAAAGGCACTATCATATTCTTTTTTCATGCCCATAAAGTCTAAACCAAAGGTTTTTCCTGCCAACTTGCTTGCACCATCTCTTAATCCACTTTTTAGCATAGAATCAACAACAAGAGATTTTACGCCTGCGCCAAAACCGCCTACTTTAGCATTTCCTCTTGCCTTACCAAATGCCCCAGCTGTAGTTTTTGTAGCTTTATTTACAGTACCAACACCTTGTTTTACTCGTTTTTGTACGCTACCCATCAAGCCAGAGCCATCGCCATAAGCATTGCCTGCACCAATGTAGCCAGTAATCATGTTGATGAAATCTTTAACCATATATAATCCAGCAATTGTCAACAAAACACTTGTCAAACCAAAAGTATCTAATACTGTGTTTGTTTCTATCATTTGTATAAGTGGTGCAATGCTGAAAAATATATTTAAACCTGCAACTGCACCATATGCACTGATTGTGTTTTTTATAAAATCATCTTTCCATTTTTTTACTGCTCCACCATCATCAAGTGGATACATAGCACAAAGTGCAGGGCTAACTACAAACAATAACAAAAGAGTAAACAAACGTTTAACCATACCAAACGAAATTACACCCAAAGCATAAAGCAAGAACGCACCGCCACCTGCAAGCAATATGTAATTTATGTCCATCAATGTGTACCAGTCAGCTACATCACTTCTTCCGCCAATGTCTAATTTTTCACTTTTTGTATAAATTTGATCTATCACACCTGCATAATATTCAATTGCAGCGTCTTTTTCTTCTGCGTCAGTTGAAGTAAGGTCTGTCTTTTTAGAATCATCAAGGACAATCACACCTTCAAGCCCAGCGTCACTAATTAATATTGTTATATCACTAACCAAATCATCAGCCCAATCGTCACCATGATCCTCTTGATATGTTCCGTTACGGATATCATTTGCATTGTACGCAGCAGATATAAACAATTGTCTAGACATGGAAGTTGCTTCAGTTATATTTGTTGCACCTTCAATAGCATTTAACAATATGTTACCTAACCACACACCAAGTAAACAACATACAGGGATAAACACAAAATTTGCAAGACCAATCAGTGCAGAACCAACAATATCTTTCCAACTTTTTTGTTTTGCTGCATACGCATTTTTAATAAATGCCATAACAGTAAATACAATCAAAAGTATTATTGCCAACAACATGATTGAAAATAACAAATTTCTTATTATGTCATGTTGAAACAAATAGTACAACAAACCAGTTTCGGTTTCTTCGCCAGAGTTTGTACTTTTAATTGTTTTTCCACCAAAGTTGATGTTGCCAGTACCCGCAAAAGCTTTAAAGATATCTTGCACACCATCAATCAATACAAAAATGATGCTAAACAATGGATAAATGATTGTACCCAAAGCATCTATAATTGTACCTACAATGCCATTACCTAGAGCCAACAAACTACTCATAAATTTCTCCTTTTTATCAAAAAACGTGTAAAAGCCTAATATCTATAAAGATATTATATACCAAATCGACAAAATAATCAATCAAAACAAATCACTTTTTTCTACAAATACAATGAACAAACAAACAATTTGCTTTGTGTCTGCATGTCTTGTTTCTATATCCAAAACAAAAAAAGTTGTCATACGACAACTTTTAGTGATAATTTGTAATTGATTCTGCAAAGAAAAACGGTTGATTAGCATTAAATTGAACAGACATTCCATTAAAATTAAAGGTGTAATACTCATTGCCATTTTCGTCTGTAAGCAATTTAAAATAATATTCATTATTATCTAAATCAAACAACTGATTTATACCTGCTGGTGTTTCCATTGCTTGACCATATTCATATTCATAAACGATTTGATTTAAATGTCCAAAACTTTCGTACAAATCGGTGCCTAATTCTTTATTTTTGATTTCACTTAAACTAAAGCGTGTTTCACCATTTTGTATCCACATTTCAAAATTTTCGTCTGTGTCCATTGTCTTAAAAGATAAAAAATCAAATATTATTTGTTTTTTTGGCATAAACAACATACCTACATATTGCTCTGCAAAAGTGTTTGGCATTTGTTCATTATCTGCCAATATATAATCTTTAACAATTAGTTTTTCCACACGGACAGTTGGTTGATTTATTTTGATATAATTTTCCACATGTATTGATAATTCTTCCACAGTAGGCAAAGTACCACCAGGTGATAAAGTGTACAAATTGTTATCCAACACATAACCACTTATGCTTGTTGCAATTTGATTTGTTAAAGTTGCTATGTCTGATTCTATACCAAAATATTTGATACCATCAAGCACTTCAACAAATTCAATATCTGTAGGTTCAGCATCGTTGTCATGTTTATACATAATATCAGCCATATTGTTTACGATTGTATATAAGTGAAAATAATCGCTTGACGCATCTAAATTGTTAAAATTTTCATAATTATAATCTTCTTGAGGCAATGTTAAATTAACTGTAAAATCTGCCACACCTTGCAAAGATCCAGACACAATGTTGATATAATCTTCAATCATTTGCTGTCTTGCAAGTTCGTCATTTTTATAAATTACTCTGCACCCATAAAATGCATACCCTTTAACTCCATCGCCTGTTGCCATACCATTTTCTCGCACTTCTTTTTGATCTTGAAAGAACGACACTGCCATTACAACAGCCAAAACAACTAAAATAATTACCAGCAAAACAACTACAACTATCCAAAATATTGGGTTTGCTAAAAGAGCAGCAAATCCACCACCGGCTGCCGCCCCGCCCGTTGCACCACCAGCCGCGCCAGCACCAGCTCCAGCAGCCGCTCCTCCAGTGGCTGCTGCTCCACCTGAAGCTCCTGCACTTGCACCGCCGACAGATCCTGCACCACCACTGCTTACTGGATCGCCAACGCCACCGCCGGGATTACCTTTTGGAGTGCTACCCATTGATGTTTTTCTTGATTGATCAGGCTTGTTTCTTCGTTTAGATCTATTTTCTATTTCTTGTTCTAAATCTTCTAGATCTATGTCTTGACCTTCGTCATCATCTTCGTCGTCAAATTCATTTACCAAATCTTCAAAATTAGCCATGATCACTCCTTTTGTTTTTTTCTTGCTTATATTATAACGCAAATTAATCGTTTAAACAATCATTTTTTAATCAATTTAGCAAAAAAATATATAATAATAAACTAGTTTAATTCGCTACAATCGTAAATGTAGTTTGTTGTTAGCACAATAAAAAAACAACGGGAAAACCGTTGCTTAAATTAATTATTTAATAAACATTGATTTAACGCCATTTACATAGAAAGAAACTACGCTATTTTTGTCATACCAGTTGTCAAAATTAATTTTGCCATTTTCAAGCATCCATTTTAACCAGTAGAACAACGCAATCAACAAACCTGTTACAACAATACCAACAATAACTGAAATCAATTTTTGTTTAGCTTCGTCTCTTGCAGATTTATCTTCTGCTTTTGCAAATTTAAAACCTACATAGATTGCATAGAAAACACCTGCAACAGCCACCAAAATCAAAACTGGATTTAAAATATTGGCGATAGCGCTTGTTAAAGTATTTACCCAACCTGGAGCTAATAATGTACTCATAAAATTCCCCCTTAATTTTTAGCGTAAATTTAAATTTTACGCAATTTATGACATAATAATAACAACTTAAAAAATTAAAATCAACTAAATTTTGACAATATTTTAAAATTTTTGACATTTTTTTAAAAATTAGTAGATCAATTAAATACAATATTATTTTTTGCTTGTTTTATTTTCTTATTCATTAAAACTAAATAAAAATAATGTTTTTATCCTTGACTATTTTTTTTAAATTAGTTAATATTACAAAAGTAAATAAGGAAGGAATAATGAAAGATTTTTTTAAAAAGGTTTTAAAATACATAATATTCGCTGCAATTTTATATGTAGTTGCGGTTATAGCATTTACTTATTTTAAAGAAGATAGAGTCGCGTTCTCTTTTGAACAAGCAAAAAACAATATGGTTTTTATTGTATTATTTTTTGGTATGGCAGGTTTGTTGTTACACGACCTGTTAAAATTACTTGATGGCAAAGGCAAGAAAAAAACCAAAAAAGCAAAAGACACTGTTAAAGACACAAAAGGTAACGAAACTCAACAATTTTTTGACAGAGACTTTGTTACAGAAGAAACATTAAAATCAAACAAAGATTTTAACTATCACACATTATCAACCATTAGGTCAAGCAAAAAAGATGGTATATTGGTCCGTGCGGAAGAAAAAGGTCACAACATGGAAATCAACTTTGTGCAACCAATTCACGCACTTTGTGTTGGTACAACATCATCTGGTAAAACTTCTAGATTTATCATCCCGTCAATACAATTAATGAGTATGACAGCAGCAAAACCATCATTTGTTATTACAGACCCTAAAGGTGAATTATACGAAAAGTGTGGTTCCAAATTGATAAAGGAAGGTTATGATGTAAAAGTTGTGGACCTAAGAGACCCGTTCTCTTCTGCTCAATGGAACCCTTTAACTTATCCTTATGATTTATATCACAGATGTTATAGTTTGGAAAAGGAAGTTAAAGTACACCCACCAGGAGACAATCCAAAAAATCACAAAGTAATAATTGCTCAAAGTTTTAATTATGCAGAACAAAACTGGTTTGAATTTAACGGACACGCATATGCCGACAAAACTTCTGTAGAAAAAGCAATGCGAGTTGTTGCAACTCAATTAAGAGACCAAGCATACAATGCCTTAAACGACATTTGTACAACTTTGGCACCAATCGAAAGTGACAAAGACCCAAGTTGGGAACGCACCGCTCAAAGATTGATACATGCAGTAATGCTTGCAATGCTAGAAGACAGCCGTATCCCAGAACTTGGCATGACAAGAGAAAAATACAATTTATACAATGTTTATAAAATTTGTAACACAACAGATACGGGCAGAGAGACATTTGCAACACTTAAAAAATATTTGTTCCAATATCGTGATAAATTTTCTAAGGTTGGTGACCTTGCTTCAACCGCTTTAAACAACGCAGAGACTACAAGTAAAAACTATATGGGTTTCGTATCCAGCAAAACTGCATTGTTTAGTGACTCTGGTATAAGCTATTTAACATCAAGAAGCGAAATTGATTTTGTTAATTTAGACGAAAAACCTACAGCAATATTCCTTATTATTCCTGATGAAATGCGCACAAGATATCCACTTGCTATATTATTTGTTACTCAATTGTATAAACGACTTGTTGAAAAAGCTCAATCGCTTGGTGAAAGATTAAAGCGTAATGTATATTTCCTTCTTGACGAATTTGGTAATATGCCAAGGTTTCCAGAATTTGGCTCTATTATGACAGTTGGTCGTTCTCGTGGTATCTTCTTTGAACTATGCGTTCAATCATACAGCCAATTATATCAAGTATACGGACAAGATGAAGGCAAAATTATCAAAGACAACTGCCCTATTCAAATCTATGTTGCTTCAGAAGACACCACAACAAACAAAGAGTTTAGTGAACTTTTGGGCAAAAAGACAATTGTTCAAACCAACGAAAACAAAAGCAAAGGCCCAGACGGCAAAGAAACAACTTCTACAAGCGAACAAATATTATCAATTCCTATTGCTTATCCAGAACAATTGCCAACATTTAGAGACGAAGGCAAATTGGTTATCAAAACATTTACACCAAACTCAGCACTTAAAACTGTTATCACTTCTTGCTATACATCAAAAACAAATGGTTACGATTTAACACCTATGAGAGGAGTTTATCGTCCAAGCGGTCTTCTTGACGAACAAGCTGTGTTCTATGACATTAAGGAAAGAAACAAATTTATGTCAAAAGATGAAGAAGACGACGATGATGATTTATTTTAAAAATTAAGGAGATATGTATCTCCTTTTTTTATAATCTAAATAAAATATATAAAGTAAAATTAATTAGGTTATTATTAAAAATATCTGCATTGTTATATTGTATTGTTATATAATATATCTTATATGTTTTTTTAAGTGATAAAACCGCAAATTTGCGCACAAAAATAAATTTTTAAAATTTTCAGTAATTTTATTGACAAAATGATAATAATATGTTAATAATATAGAAGTATATTCAAATACACTATATCGCGGGATGGAGCAGCACGGCAGCTCGTCGGGCTCATAACCCGAAGGTCGTTGGTTCAAATCCAACTCCCGCAACCAAGTTGGACTCAGTTGAACCACCCTATCAAAAGAGGGCATCAACTGAGTTTTTTGATACTTTTATCGACCGAACCCGTTTCGTTGATTTAAGGCATAAAAGAACGCAAAATTAGGGCATATTTGAAACCCTATTTTTTTATAATTTGAAAATCGACAAAATCTCCTTATATCTTTGCTTTTGTTGTGTCTGTTGTATCACAGTTCTCGTAGAAGTCAATGGAATAAAAAAAATTGTTTTTATCTTAATATTAAAAATTTTAAGCCAGGTAGAAATACTTGGCTTTTTTTATTGCATCAATTTTTTTTAGTTCTGTATCCTTGACTTCTACTTTTTTATTTTCAAATCCATTTATTAAAACCCCAACAGTGCTACTTCGGCCACTGCCAAAAGGCAAATCTATAAGGAGGTTAAAATGAATAAAGAAGTTGAAAAGTATTCAATAGATAAGTTGTATCTTAAAGAATTTCAATTCTATAACGGTGAATATGATATCACATTAAACATCGTTGACATTAACACTGACAAAATGATTATTAATCTTGCTGTTAGCAATCTTGGAAAAATCAGTGTTATTGAATATGATTTGAAAAGAGATAAAGATAACAACTTATATATTGAATTTGGCTGTGAAAACAGCAAAATTGAAATTGATGATTTTGAAGAAATTAATTAAAGGAGTAACAAATGATTATTGAAGAATTACAAAGATTACCAAGAATTAAAAACATTAAAGAAGAATTAGAAAAATATGTTGGCAAAAACATATATCGTTGTCCTTTATGTGAAAAGACATTTGAATGGGACGACTATTATTACAATCCAGCTGAAAACATTTACACCTGTCCTTGTTGTTTAAATGATGCAGATGAAAAAGAATATACAGATGTTAATGCACTTGAATTATTTGAAGATATGTTTTTAGCTTACAAAGATAGAAACCAAGTTTATAAGGAGAAAAAATAAAATGAATAGATATGAAATTAATGAAAATATTGCTAAACAAGCAAAAGAAATGAATAGTTTTGATGACTATAAAACTAACTCTGCAACAAATGGATATAACAATTATTTGAATAGCTTTGAGCAAGAAGTTGATGAACTTATTAAAAGATACCCAGATAATATCAATGAAGAAGCATTAGAACTTATAGAATATTACAAAGACAAATACGCAAAGAAATTAGCATTTGCAATTAATAAAAGTAACAGCATTGAAGCAAGAATGCCTAGCATTATGATTTCAGGTGCTGGAAACTTTAATTTTAGAAAAAAAGAAAAACAAAACAACGCAAGACATAGTTTTTGGGAACAATATGGAGATTTGTTTAGCGAAGACAATTATTATATAAATAAGATTAGGAACATAATCACAAATAAAGTTATATTCAGTGATGATGCATTGGCAATTGAAAAACTTGAAGCAAAGATTGATAAATTAACTGAACTTCAAAACAAAATGAAAAATGTAAATGCTTATTACAAAAAACATAAATCATTAGATGGTTGTGAAGATATATCTGAACAAAATGCAAGAAAACTATTACAGCATTTAGAAGATTATCCATATTTACAACAACCCTTCCCTTCTTTTGAATTAACTAATAATAACGCTAATATTAGAAGATTAAAAGAAAGAGTTGAAAGTTTAAAGAAACTAAAAGAACGTGCAAATACTGAAAATGAAAATAAATATATACAAGTTGATGGCTTACAAGTAGTTGAAGATGCGACAGATATGAGAATAAGAATTATCTTTGACAATATACCAAATGAAGAAACTAGAACTTTATTAAAAAGTTATGGCTTTAAATGGTCGCCTAAAAATAGTGCTTGGCAAAGACAATTAACAGGCAATGGTATTTATTCAACTAAAAGATTGCTAGAAGAATTAAAGGAGAAAAATTAATATGAATGTTATAGAAAAGTTTAAAGAATTTTTAGAAAATAATGAAATAAGAGATTTATGGTTTAATAAAAAAGATGTTAGACCAACAAGCTTTGATACTCCCATACGATTATTTAAAGTTAATTTTGGTAGATTTGATTATATTTATGGTATAGAAAACATTAGAAACGATAAACCAACTGAATATGGTACTCCATTTTATTGTGGAGTTGTTGATACAACTGATAATCAATTATATATTCCAACTTACAACATAACTGAATATTATAAAGATGTTAAATACATATCATCAAAAACATTAACTCATAAATTAATAGATATGTTGACTCAATCATATGAAGAATTTGCAGAAAATGTTGTTGATGATTTACCAGACGATGCTGTTTACTATAATAAACGCCATGCAGAAGATGATTACTATTATGGCAAAAAATTACCTAGAACATATAGTATAAATCTACACGAAAGAAGTATTAATGAATTAATGACTTTTGTGGAAAATCCTTCTGAATATGTAAAAATTAATATTATGTTATTAGAACAAGATGATAAAAAACTCACCAAACATATAAAAGAACAAAAATTAAAATTAAGATTAGAAAGTAAATTCTTTAATGAAATTGAAACTTTACCTGAATATCATTATTTAAGATTGGCGAAGAAAATACGAGAAGCAATTCCCCAAAATGCAAAAACCGTCAATCTTTTTTATAAATTAAATAATGGTGAAATTTGCGAATGTAAATATGAAACTTCTGGATTAAATTATATGCCTTATGGAATAAATGACACATTGCATTTTAGCTTTTATAATGCAAACAAACAAGCAAGAGACAAAATCGAAGAAGTTAATGGTCGTAGCAATAATGACTTTTACATTAAAAACATAGAAAAAATAACATATAATAGCAAAACATTGTATGAAAAAAATAATGAGGTGAAATAATGAAAAACTTAAAAGAATTAAAAGCTTTGTTATCTGCAATACATTGTCTAAACATTACAGGACAAAGAGATAAAGATATTACTCTACTCTGTGAATATACATTTAATCGTATATTTGGTGGCACTGCAAATCTATTATCACTTGCTTGTGTTGGCAGAAAAAAAGATGACATAATGCCTGAAATTGAACAACTATTAAAAGAAGAAACTAAATTTATTGAATATAAGGAGTCAAAAAATGGATAAAGAACGACTAAAAACATTGTTATACAATGCAATTATTTGGATTGAACAAGATTGTGCTGATTACTTTACTAATGAAGTTGACAATGAATACAAATGGTTTGAAGATACCATTGGAATTACAGAAGATGAACTCAATGAGTTAGAAATAGAATTAAGTAAAGGAACAGATGAAGATGAAGAAATATAAAGAAATTGCCCTTTCAGTTTTGAAAGGGCTTTTTCTTATTTTAAAAGGAGTATAAATGATAAAACTAAATTTAACTGCAAATAACGAAGCAGAAAAAAGAATTAAAGAATATTTAGAAAACAATGTTAGCGAAACTCTTGCAGATAAAATCAACAATGGCATAACCACAACAAAAGATAACAAACAACTTATCAACAAAAAAGATTTATCTGGATTTATGAATTATGCAAATGATGAAGCAAGAAAACTAGCTGAAAAAGGTGCTAGATATGCTTGTGTTGAAGATGCAACTGTATTTGGTTGGGCAATTCATTACTTTGAAGAAGATAGTATTATTGGAAAATTGTTTAATCAAGATGGCAGTGAATATAAAGCGCCTACACCTAAAATCACAAAAGTTGAAACACCTAAACCACAAGTTAAAGTTGTTGAAAAAGAAGAAAATAAACAAGCAACTTTATTCGATTTCTTTGATAATCCTACTGAAACTAAACAAGAAGAAAAAGAAATTGTTGAAGAAACTGAAGATATAAATGAAGAAATCGAAGATTTAATTGAACAATCTTCTGAAGATATTGATTTAGAAGTTATTGCAGATGAAATAAAAGAAGAACCAATTATAGATTATGAAACAGGTGAAATATTAACCGAAAAGCAAGAAGTAAACACCTTTAATAAAGAATTAGTGAAATTCTTATACACAATGCTTGACGGAAAAGTTGAGGTGAAATAATGAAGATAGAAAACATTAAACCAATTCCCAAATACATAGAAAAGTTAATTAAAAAGAAATTTTTAAATAGTTATGGAAAATATGCGAAAAAGGCAAGTTTCTATTCCTACTTTTCAAAATATAAGAACAGGTTGATACAATACACAGTTGCTGTAATATTTAAACACAATCAAGTTTATATGAAACAAGTTGCAGTTCATACAGTTGGAAGCAAAAATTGCTTTATAAAAGATATTATATTCTATCAAATTGCAGGACATATTGTTGGTTGGTATTATCAAGGATTATCAAAACACAAAAAACATTTTGAAGATGATGAATGGGGACTTGCAACTGCAAAATATTTCAACTTATACCCCACACCTGTCAATAAAGAATACATATTAAAGTTGAAACAATATAAATATTCTGCAATCACTCAATACACTGAATGGGATTATTTAAAATATTTAGAGTATTATGAAAAATACCCAATAGCAGAAATGTTAGTAAAATTAGGTTTAAGCAGTTTTGCAACAAGTAAATTGATATTAGAAAAATTAACAAAAGACAAAGCATTTAGAAAATGGATATATAATAACAGAGAAAAGATATATCATCGCAACTATGTTCAAACAATATTGACAGCATATAAGACAAATCAAGATATTGATAAAACTCAAAAAATATATGAATTAGATAAAGCATTTTCATCAAGAAGTGATAATTATGAAAAATTGAAAAACTTAATTCCTAAAAATAAAAAACTACAAATGTTAAATTATATACTTGAACAAAACACAACTTTAAGTTCTTATCAAGATTATATAAATGCTTGTAAGGAGCTTGAATTAGATTTAAGTTTAGATAAAAATGTATTTCCACATGATTTTAAACATTGGCATGATGTGAGAATTGATGAATACAATTCAAAACAAGCCGAAATTGATAAAAGAAAACGAAAGAAACTTTATGAGCAGTTTAAAAATGTTTCAGATAAATATTTATCACTTGAAAGATTATTAGTCAAAGATGATTATGTTTGTCTAATTGCAAAAAGTCCACAACAACTTATACATGAAGGACAAGAATTACAACATTGTGTAGGGCGTATGGGTTACGATCAAAAATTTGCAAGAGAAGAAACTTTAATATTCTTTATACGGAATAGATTATCACCTAATACCCCATTTGTTACGCTAGAATACTCAATTAGTAGCAAAAAGATATTGCAATGCTATGCTTTTCACAATTCTAGACCAGATGAAGATGTTATGCAATTCGTAAATCATGTTTGGCTACCTTACGCCAATAGAAAGATAAGGAAAATATCATAAGGAGTAAAAAAATGAATAATTATTTTAGAATTACAGCTTATAATAAAGAAAACGATTTTAGCGTTATACTAGATAGCAATGGTATGTTTGAACAATTATGGCAATTCGGCCAATATCTTACACAAAAAGGTTTTGAAATTATTGAAACCTCAAAAGAGATGAATATGTTAGATATAAATATAATTAAGGCAGAATTTGATAAAGAACATATATTTGCAAGAGCAACTGCTGATGGCAGACCTCAAAATATAAATCAAACAACAGATGGAATAACTTACAAAGCAATTAAAGTTGCTGACAAAATATACATACCAGACGTTACACAAAGAATATAAAAAAAATAAGCCAGGAGTAAAAACTCTTGGCTTTTTTAATGCTAAGTTAAGATATTATTCAGCAACTTCTACTAAAACATTTCCATCTGTAACATTAAATGTTCTACCGATTGAAGAAACTGTGTCTTCATCTTCCCAAACACAATCTACGAATGCATAAGGCATAAACATATCTTCTGGAGCACCTGTAAGTTCTTTTGGCATTAAGATTGAAACTTTAGCTTTGCAAGTTCCTTCTGTTCCATAAATAGAAATTGTAGCATCAAATAATTGTCCCATTATTTCTATTGGACAAGTATAATCTGTTGGGGTTGTTTCACCCTCAACTGAATAGAAACCTATCATATCAGTTTCATCATTTAAAGTAAAATAAGAATAATCGTTCATATATGAATCAAACATTTTTAATATGCCACTTTGTGCCAAATCTACATCATAAGATGTTTGCATTGTATCACCACCATTCATATTATTGGTAATTACTGCAACGCCATTATCATATAATGTGATACTATCGCCTTGCGCCATCATAAACATCATCATATTTTGGTCTTCTTGACCAACTGTGTATGTTCCAACTGCTTGAGCTTCGCTTAAATCCGCAATAACTGAAACTGTAATATAATTTGAATAATAACCAGTTTCGCCTTCTAGTTGATAAGTAAATGGTATGTGTTGAATTCCAACTCTATTTATATTAAATGCTGATAAGTCATAAGTTAAATCTGCAACAGTACCACGAATATTGTATTGTCCATTTTGGTCTGCTTTATGCAACCAACCGTCAAACTCCATTGCTCTTAATTTGTCTTCGAAATCTACATCTCCAAGTGTTAGTTCAGCATTGTTTATTGAAATATAACTAATTGTGCAAGATTCATCATAAACATTTAAATTTAATGTTGCATATTCTTCATCTTCTGGATTATATTTAAATGCAAATTCAGATTTTATTGTAATTTCATAACTACCAACCACTGTTAAATCTAATTCAGATGATGATTCATTAGTTTCATAAGAGAAATAACTTTCAGCAACATCTGATAATAACGCTGATATACTTTCACCATTTTCATAGTTAATGTTAACAATCAAATCAGATGATTTAGAATTTGTTGTAACCGAAGAATTTAATAAGTTAACATTAGAAATAGGTGTTATAAAGTTAGACAAATTAACAATCTCTATAAGTCCTTGTGTTTGTTTACCCATATATGAGATTTTATAACTATAACTTCCCTCTTGTGTAAAGTCAGGAATATGGAATCCATTATGTTCATCAACTGTAAACATATCGTCAGTCAATAGAACATTACCATAAGTATCGTCATCAAATTGAACACGTAAATATAATTGTGGAGCATCTTCTTCAGTTGTAACTTTTGCAAATTTTTGTAAAGTTCCACCATTTTCACCTAATGTTATGCCTTGGATATACATTAATTTCTTTGGCACTGCACTTCTAATAACTTGTGGCTCTCCTTCTGAATATGTAATTGTGAATACTGCCCATAATTGACCATTTTCATCATATTCATAAACTATTTCCATATTGGTTATACCGTTACCTGTATCACCTTTTTCACCTTTCAGACTTTCCAACCATTCAACTTCACTACCGATTGATGGATCGTTCTCTAAGGCTATTTCATAAGCACTCTTACCTGTTTCACCAGTATCACCTTTAAGACCTTTCAATGATTCTAATGAAATTAAATCATTCCAAGTTTCTTCACCAACATATTTCCATTGAATATGAGTAGTTGAAACATTGAAAGTAACTTCTTTTCCAGCATCACCTTTTAAACTTTCAAGCCATTCAGCTTCTGTTCCTTCAAATCCTTCATCTTGTGCAATTTCATAAGCACTCTTACCTGTTTCACCTATATCTCCTTTAAGGCCTTTTAAGGATTCTAATGATATTAAATCTTCCCATTCGGCATCACCTTCATGTTTCCATTGAATATGTGTTGCAGTAACATTTAAAAGAACTTCATTACCAGCATCACCTTTTTCACCCTTTAAAGTTGCCAATGATACAAGATTTTGCCAAGTTGTATCGTCTTCATACTTCCATTGGATGTAATCTGCTGTTGCCTGAATTAAAACTTCTTGTGCAACGCCTGTATCACCTTTAAGACCTTTTAAAGATGCCAAAGAAACTAAATTTTGCCAATTAGCATCTCCCTCATATCTCCATTGGATATACTCTGCTGTTGCTTGAATTTCAATTTCCTTTGCAACTCCTGTATCACCTTTAATATTAGAAATTAAAGTCCAACCAGAAGTTGTTTTTTGATAAATGTTAGAATCATCAGTATCATAGAAGAAATCTCCAACTTTACCTTGATCTGCGGAATATTGTGTTCCACTATACCAAGTTGCTCCTGCTGGACCTTGTGGACCAACATCACCTTTTTCACCAGCACAACCTGTTAACATTAATGGTGTTGCTATCATAACACCAGCAACAGCTAATGCCATAGCACCTTTTCTAAATACATTGAAAGGTACTTTGCTTTTTACTTCTCTTGAAGTTTTTTTGTTTTTTGACATTTAACAACTCTCCTTTTATAAATTTTTGTATATAAAAAGAACACTAAATCCCAATGGAGTCGATATCCATCTTTAGTGTTCTTAATATATCATATTCAGTTGCGTAAAAAAGATTAAAGGCGTAATTAGTCTTTGTTTGTTTGTAAACATTGTCGCAAACTCTAACATACTATGTCAATCCTTTTTACAAAATTTTGTGAATATTTTGCTATTCATTATAAGTATATCACAAGTTTATAAAATCTGTATCAATTTTTTTAAAATTTATTTATTTTTTTCCTTTTCAAACTCTAAACCGAAAATATCATCTTCACTTAAATCTTCAAAATTATCATACCATCTACTATAAACTCTGCTATATTCTGCTAATGAATGTTGTTGGTTATAATAATGCCATATATTCATAGGGCAATCTTCATAAGTGCAAATAACACTTTGTGCGTCTAAATAAATATCAATATGCAAATCTTTCTTTAAAACTTCATCTGCTAAAATACTTTGCATAACAAGTTCACATAAACTATCTATTGTAATTACTCCATAAGCGTTATAAAAATCCCTTCTAATTCTCTTACAAGAAGAAATATACTTATATAACTTTTCTTCCATGTGAAATCTTTTAGCATCAACTTCATCTTCACTTAAATTTTGATTATTAAAAAATTCGTTACTATCTAAAATCTCTTTAATTTTAGGGAAGTGCTTATCTCTAATCTTCTTAAATGGCTCTGTTGCGAAATAATAACTTTCAAATTCTTCTATCTTCATAATACTCCTTTGTTATGGCTTTATAATGTCAACCACTAAACCCATTTTTTCAGCTTTTAAAATGGTTGACTTTGTCCCACCAGAAAGACCATTAAACAATGCTATAACCCTTGACGAGTTTTTAAGCATATAATCGTTTCTTTCTAGCATACAAGTTTTGGTATATTCTTCTGCTATATATCTAATAGTATCTGCTTGCTTTAATAGATTTTTATATCTTTTCTTATATTCATTAGTCCACAACTCATCTTGAGTTTTACAAGGAATTGCACAAACCAATTTAATATGCGGGTATTTCTTTTTAAGTTCTAAAACAATCTCTGCACAAATCATATCAAAACCTAACGCCATACCAGATATAAAATATACATATCCATCTATAATTGCCTGTTCTATCTTTTCCTTTGCTTTATTTCGCATATTAACACATCTTTCATCACATTCATTAAAACGCCAAGGTAATTTTTGGCTTCTGTGTCCTGTAAAACACAATGTAATATTTTTTAACATTTCATCAATTTCTTCACACTCTTTAACAATATTAAATATTGCTTTTTTGCCTAACTTCATCTGTATTTGCCCCCTTTTGGGTATTTATATACCCATTTTAACACTAAATTTACAAAAAAACAACTGTTTGGGCATTTTTATACCGTAAATTTACTTTTAATGGGTGTTATAATATACCTATATTAAAATACCCAATGGGAGATATTTATGACATTAAGTGAAGCAGTTGCAACAAAAGTTAGAGCAATATTAAAAGAAAGGAATATGACACAATACCGTTTAGAACAAAATTCTGGTGTTAATCATAGCACTATGAAGGCATTTCTTAACAATAAATATAAAAGTTGTAATTTAACAACCGTTGTTTTAATTATTCGTAGTTTTGGTATGACTGTCGGCGAATTCTTTTCAGACCCTATCTTTGAAAGTGAAGATTTAGAGTTAGAATAAAAATTCTATATAAGTTCTCTCTGAAAACAGCTTATATTCTTGCTAAAATTATTAAGGGGGAACATTATGACCACTAATGAATGTGTATCTTTGCGTATAAGAGAAATTTTAAGCAAAAGGCAAATGACAAGTTATAAACTTGAACAAATTTCGTGCATAAGTCATAGCACTATGAAAGCATTATTAAATAATGTAAATAATTCCTGTAATCTTAAAACATTGTTTTTAATAATCCAATCGTTAGAAATGACAGTATTGGATTTTTTTAACAGTCCACTTTTTGCTGATCTTGATGGCATAGATTTAGATTAAAAAACTAGGGTATTTTAACCCTAGTTATTACTTTTATTATTTTATTTTTCTTGCATGTATCGGTCCTTTTATAACTCCTTTGGTAGTAAAAATCTTATTAACAACAAGAGGTTTATTTTTTCGATTGTTTTTTTTCTGAATTTTACTTAAATCAATTTCTATTGTTTTTGTCTGCATCTTTTCACTTTTTTTATTTTTATTCATATTTACTCCTTTATAGCACTGTAATCAGTATTATTACAAACATAAACACAATATTAAAAATTGAGCTAATCATTGCTAGTCGATTTAACAAATGCTTTCTTTCTATTTTTTTATTCATTTCAATATTGTATTCAGTATAGCACCCTATCATTTTGCCATAAAATTGTAAATTAGTGCAATGATAAAATTTATCATCAATAAAATTTTCAGGCATAATATAATTTATTGTTTTTGGGAATAAACCCATTATGATTGAAATTAAGGTTATTAGCATACTAACTGCAAATAAGGATAAAAAGATATAGAATAAAATATTTATAACATTACTTTTCTCACCCAAAGGAAATGCTATTGTTAAAAGAGCAAGTAAAGCAACATTAAAAACAAGTAACATATTTAACTTTGCGTCTGCACTCTTAAATCTATCATTTTGCATATTGTATTCATCTTTGCAGTGTTGATATCCTACTTTTAAGTTTTCTAGTTCTTGTGCATCTCGTTCTTCTTGGGTTAGTTTTTCAATTTCTTCCATCTTTTGTTCTCCTAGTTTTTTAAATTATATCACAATATGTTGAAAAATGTATAAGTATTTTTAAAGTTTATTAAAAA
>JAFXKG010000011.1 GCA_017531805.1 Clostridia bacterium
TAATTTTAAAATATTTTTATTTTTTATATTATTCTACTTTTGTATAATCTTTTATTTGAAAATCTGTTGATTTGATTTCTTTTTTGCTTTGTTTTGATTTGTCACCAAACAAATTTAACAAACCACCTAATCCACCTTTGTTTTGCATTAAGGTTGAAACCAAGTTAGAAAAGTCAAATCCGCCTTTAGATTTATCGTTGTTTGAATTGCTAAGCATTGAAATTATATTACTAAGTCCCCCAGTATTTGAACCGCCAAAAGCAGTTAAAAAGGGCAAAAAATTTTTAATATCAAAAGGGAACGAATTATTGTTTTTGGTGTTGCATTTTTCTTGTTTGCAATCGCAATCATTTTTCTGTTTTGGGTTGTGAACACAGTCATAATAATTTTTTTTAAAATCGTTGTTTAAATGAAAGTTTGGCAAGCACTCATATGGCTCTTGAAAAACAACTTTTTTAATTACACTATTATCAGGTTTTTTTTGAGTTTTTTGTATATAAGCATTTGGGTCATGATACAATGCATTTCTACTATCTTCAAAGTTCATATAATTATTTATGCATAACTGTTTTTTTTGTCACAAAAAATCAAATCAAAGCATAAAAGACATAGAGGTAAAATATGCCAAGAGATTTTAGAAGTTTTGCAAAAGAAAATGAAAAAGTTGTTAAAGACAATCAAACAAAAGCAAATGAATACCAAGACATTTTAAACAAATATAAAAACATGGACAACAACGAATTGATGTCTAATCTTTTTTCTGAAGCCACAAAATTAAAAAAAGAAGGCAAACTAAATAGTGAAAGTCTAGACACTTTAAAATCTACTCTTTCGCCTTTTTTAAACAGCGAACAACAAGACATGTTAAGTAATTTGGTTAAGGCTATCAATGAACAAAAATAAAGTTAGCCCTAAACTTTTATGCAATGTACATATATTAAAAAATTTGGAAAATAAGCAAAAAACCATTGTTTTTGCATCAAATTTTGATAAAACAAAGTATTTTTTTGATAAAAACAAATATTTTTATACTCCATATCGATTTGCAAGTTGTTTTGAAATTGATGCAGACAGTGAAGATTTATCTATCTTTTCGGAGCAAGATTTTATTGAATATATTTATCCTAACAGCAAGGTAATGTTATCCAACAAAGAAAAACAAATCATAAATCTAAACCGTTTAAGCGAAAACAAATTTCTTGGTCAAGGTCAAACCATCTGCTTTATTGACACTGGCATTGTACCGCATTTTGATTTTATATTCCCTACCAATAGGATTGTTAAATTTATAGATTTGATAAACAAACAAAAACACCCATACGACGACAATGGTCACGGTACATTTGTATCAGGCATAGCGTGTGGCGCTGGCATACTATCTAAAACAAATATTGGTTTTGCACCAAAAAGCAAAATCATCTCTATAAAAGCTTTAAGCAAAAGCGGAGATAGTAACAGCAACACTATACTAGATGCAATGCAATGGGTTTATGAAAATCACAAAGCTTATAATATCGGTGTTGTATGCATGAGTTTTGGTGCTGACAGCGAAGAAAATATAGACCCACTAAGTAAGGGTGCTGAGGCATTATGGAAGCGTGGTATTGTTGTAGTAGCAGCTGCAGGTAATAGTGGACCAAATAAACAAACAATAAAATCGCCTGGCAACAATCCAAATATTATCACGGTTGGCGCACTTGATGTATCTAACATGACAATAGCAGATTTTAGCAGTAGAGGTCCAACCATATACGGACACAAACCAGATTTGCTTGCACCTGCCGTTGACATCGTTTCCTGCTCCAACACAACAAATCCTTACACGACAATGAGCGGAACAAGTGTAGCCACACCAATTGTAGCAGGAATTTGTGCAGATATAAAATCAAAATATCCAAACATGACAAATGTTGAGATAAAAAATTTTTTGCTTGAACACTGTACAAAAATAACAGGTAACATTGATTTTGAAGGTGCTGGATATTTGAATTTTGTTTAAGTTTATGATATAATACTTGCATGATTGAAATAACAAATTTATATAAACAATATGCAAAAGAATATTACACACTTTATAATATTAATATAATATTTAATGCCAACACTTTTATTTTAGGTGACGACAATTCTGGCATCGATTGTTTGTTTAGAATTTTATCTAAAATTGAAAAAAATTTTGATGGTCAAATTTTGATTGATGGACAAAATATCAAACAAATAAAAGATAAAAATTTGCAAATTTCATATATACCAAAAGAGCCTTATCTTTTTAATACTACAATAGAAAAAAATTTATATTATCCATTAAAAATTAGAAAAATTAATAAAAAAATTGCAAAAAATATAATAAATGACGCAATTTCTAATTATAATTTAAATAATTTTGAAAATAAAATAAAAAAATTAAATTATTCTCAAAAGAAAATAATCACTTTAATTAGAGCAATTATACATAAACCAAAATATATTTTGATAGAAAATTTTTTTAAAGATTTAGATAAAGAATATTTTGACCTAGCCAACAAAATTATCAGTGACGCAAAAAAAGACAGCATTATAATACTTGGTGAAGAAACACCAGAATTTGAAAATTATAAAGATTTTAAAACAATCAAATTAAATAACGGTAGCATTTGTAAGGACGAGAAAAAAGAATAGGTTTTGCCTATTCTTTTTTTGTCATAAATACAAGTTTGCTTTCTTTGCAATCTACAACTACGCTATCGCCAGATTTGATTTCACCTTTTAGCATCCTATCTGCCAATTCGTCTTCTATCTTGCTTGTAATCAACCTACGCATTGGGCGCGCACCAAAGTCATCATTTGTTCCGTTTTTTACAAGGTAGTTTAATGTGGCCGCTGTAAACTTCAATTCTACTCCACTTTGCTTTAAATTTTTGTTTAAATCTAAAAGCATTTTCTTTGCAATTTCTTTTAAAACAGGAGCAGACAATTTGTTGAACACAACAATATTATCGATACGGTTGATAAGTTCTGGTTTAAAATATTTTTTCAACTCGTCCAACATAATTGAAGATTTGTCGTCTTTATCTTCTACATGTCCATCGTTAAAACCTAAACCAACTTTGGTTTTGTATAATTTCTCGCTACCAATGTTGGATGTTAATATAATGATAGTGTTTTTAAAACTTACAATTTTGCCATGACTATCTGTCAATCGTCCATCGTCAAGAATTTGCAAAAGCATATTGAACACTTCTGGATGCGCCTTTTCAATTTCGTCAAACAAAACTACACTATAAGGTTTGCGTCTAACTTGCTCGGTAAGTTGTCCACCGTCATCAAATCCAACATATCCTGGCGGACTACCAATTAATTTTGAGACGCTATGTGCTTCCATAAACTCACTCATGTCAAGACGGATAATTTTATCTTCGTCATCAAAAAGTGATTCTGCCAATGCTTTGCTTAATTCTGTTTTACCTACACCTGTAGGTCCAAGGAACAAGAAACTGCCGATTGGACGCTTAGGGTCTCTTATGCCAATACGACTTCTGCGGATTGCTTTTGAAACTTTTTCAATCGCTTCGTCTTGACCTTTTACTCTTTCTATCAAAGTTTTTTCAAGACCTAAAAGTTTTTCTGCTTCACCTTCTGTCAATTTTGTAAGTGGAATATTTGTCCATTTGCTTATCACTTCTGCTATTTCGTGTTCTGTAATTATTGCAACATTATCTTTTGCATTGCCGGGCAAAGTGCTTTGACGAGCAATTTCTTCTTTAATTTGTGCCACTTGGTCACGCAATTTGCTTGCTTTTTCAAAATCTTCTTGAGTGACAGCGTCTTCTTTTTCTGCTTCTAGTTTTTCTAGTTTTAGCTTCATAGCTTTGATTTCACTTGTCTCGTAGTTAGTTTTTACCTTTGCCCTGCTTGATGCTTCGTCCACCAAATCAATTGCTTTGTCTGGCAAGCTTCTATCTTGGATATATCTATCAGACAAGTTTGCCGCAGCTTTTATTGCTTCGTCCGTAATTTTTACTTTATGGAAAGCTTCGTAACTATCTCTTAAACCTTTTAAGATTTCGATAGTTTGCTCCACTGTTGGTTGATCAACCAAAATTGGTTGAAAACGACGCTCCAATGCCTTGTCTTTTTCGATATATTTTCTGTATTCATCAGTTGTTGTAGCACCTATAGTTTGCATTTCTCCGCGTGCAAGGTATGGTTTCAACATATCCGCAGGATTTGCCTCGCCTTTTTCACTGCCAACTTGTGCAAGAGTGTGGATTTCGTCAATAAATACGATTATATTGTTGTTGCTTGTGATTGTTTCTATGGCATTTTTAAGTTTTTCTTCCATAGATCCACGATATTTGGTACCAGCCATCAATCCGCCAATATCAAGGCTGAAAATTGTTTTGTTTTTCAAAAATTGAGGTACATCACCAGATACAATGCGTCTTGCCAAACCTTCTACAACTGCGGTTTTACCTACACCTGCTTCACCAATTAAAACTGGATTGTTTTTTGTCTTCCTACAAAGAATTTCTATCATGCGCTCAATCTCTTCATCTCTACCGATAATTGGATCGATTTTACCATTGCGTGCTCTAAGAGTTAAATCGCTACCCATTTCCAACAATTCTGGGCTAAGTTCACTTGTAAAATTTTCTTGTCTTTGCGGTTTTTTATCTTTGTTTAAATTGCCAACTTGCACAAAACCATCAGTATTAAAACCACCTTGATTTTGGTTAGAATTTCCGTTAGCGATAAGTCCGATTGCTCTGTTGCGCATATCTAAAACATTTAAGCGTAATGCACCTGACAAAATTTTGATTGCAAAACTATCATCTTGACTAAGTAATGCAACCAACATATGCTCTGGAGAAATATAAGCACTGTTTGTCTTTTTTGCAACACTGTTTGAAATGGCCAACAATTCTTTAACGCGTGGAGTAAGCTCTACAACATTTGATGGTATGCCTTTAGAACCAATATTTTCTAGTATATCCTTTACAACATCGCTGGTAACTTTGTATGCATTTAACAAACGCCTTGCCTTGCTGTCAACCTTGCTTAGACCATATAAAATGTGTTCTGTTCCAACTTGATTTGTATAGTGAGATGCAAATTGAGACGAAACTTGTATACACTTGTTTGCTAAGTCTGTTAAATTATACATAATCTTCTCCTTTTAAGATTTTTTTAACCTTTTCTGCTAAGGTTTTTAGTTCGGTTTGAGATATTATTTCTTGCAAACTATTTATAGTCAACTTCTGCAACATATCAATCTTGCTTATATCTACATCTAAACAACCTAAATTGCATCCAAGTCTGACTGTACCTAAGATTTTTTCTAGTTCGTCATAGCTCATAAGATAAGCAGAACTTAAGACGCCATAACTTCTCATGATTTTATCTAAAATATCGTCATGATTTGTATTGATGAGCATTTTTGCACTTTCAATTTCCAAATCTTGTAGTTTTGATGCCATTTTTTCAAATTCTTCACAAATTTCGGTTTCAGAGTAACCTAAGTTACATTTTGTTGATAAAGTGTAAATATTTGCCCTTTTTTCTGTTAAAGAAAAACCTAAATTTTTTACATTTTTCTTAACTTGGTCAATTTTGTTGATTGCTTTTATTGCAGTCAAATCTATATCACATTGCAATTTTAATCCGCTACCTAAACGAGTTAAATCACTCATCAAGTATCCATATTCGTCATTATAAGCAAGATTAAGTTTGTCTGATAAAAATTTTGCTGTAGACAATGCATTTTTTATGGCAGATTTATCAAATCCAAAAGCAGTGCTTTGTATCGTGATATGCTCTTCATCAAACAATGACAAACTTAAAGATTTATCTTTGTCAATTAGCATTGTTGATACCCCGTTTGATGTCAACAAACCGTTAGATTTAAGATGCTGTATAGTTTTTTCGTCCGCTGTTGTTAAATCAATTACGCTTAGTTTTGACTTTATCGCTGATACAACTTTTTCTTGAATTTCTTGTCGCTTTGCGGTATCTAGTTTTGCAACAAACTTATAATCTTTCATGTTTCTATAAATAGTTGCTTTTGTAAAAACTATATTATTCATTTTCACTCTCCAATTTTTGAATTTGTTTCTTTATCTTTGCAGCATCTTCATATCTTTCTTCTTTGACGGCAAGTTTCATATCTTCACGCAATTTTAAAATTTTATCTTGTTTTTTATCTGTTTTGGTTGGTTTTATTGCTTCTTGCTTATGATTACTTAAAGGTGCTATTTTTTTAATAATATTTGCAATTTCTTCCCTAAAAGCTTCGTAGCAGTTTGGACATCCTAATTTGCCAGTTGTTTTAAACTCTCTTAAACTTGTTTTACAAACTGGACACACTATGTCTTGTACTTTTTCAAATGGTAAAAAATCTGAAAAAGCAGAAAACATATCGTCAAAAATGCTTTTTGGTTCGGTTGAAAAAACGCCTTCCTTAACAGCACAATCTCTGCATAGGTGAGTGTTTTGACTAATTCCATTTACTATAAGTGTTGAATGATATACACTTGGTTTGCCACATTTATCACAATTCATTATTTAAAATCTCCTTTCATTAATTTAATTATAACCTGAGCAAGTATATTTGAACGCAGTTTATTATCAATATTTATAGGATTATTTAGTGCTTTTACACTAATTGTGCTTTTAATAAGTTCTGCTTCCCTTTCAGATATCAATCTGCGCTCTACCATATGGTTTATAATTTGAGCCCCTTCTGTCAAACTTAAAGGTTGCGTACACATGTTTAGTGCATTTGTCAAAAAATTGTTATTGTTATCTTGCATACGCACTATTTTTATATATCCACCACCGCCACGCTGACTTTCTATTACAAAACCACGATTGACCGTAAAGCGCGTGTTTAGCACATAATTTATCTGACTTGGCACACAAGAAAAGAACTTTGCCAAATCATTACGAGACAATTCAATAAAATCATCATCGTCCAGACTGGCCATAATAAATTCTTCTATTGTATCGCTTATTGTTTTGTTCATTTTATCTCCTTTTTGATTTTTTAAGCGTTATGTATTATACTGACTTTCTTTGACCTTTGATTTTATTGTACTCTTATTATAACCCAATGTCAAGCAATTTTGCCAAAAAATTTAAAAAAATTAGCAATCTTTTTGTTTGATTGCTAAAATTTATTTTTTATTCTTTTGAAAATGCTTAAAAATTTCGCTTGCAGTTGGTTTGGATACACCTTTTGTGTTTTCCAATTCTTCAAGAGTTGCATTTTTTATGTTTTCTATTGTACGGAATTTGCCAAGCAGTGCGCGCCTTGTGGTTGGACCAACACCTTTAATGCTTTCTAACCCACCTTTATACATGCCTTTTGCTCTAAGTTGCCTATTGAAAGTGATTGCAAAGCGGTGTGCTTCGTCACGAGCAAGTTGAATAAGGCGTAGTGAAAAACTGCCTTTTGAAAGCATAATTGAACGAGATTGGTGCGGTTTAAAGACTTCTTCTTCCCTTTTTGCTAAACTTACAAGGTCGTTTTTATAACCAAAACCATCCAATATCTCCACTGCTGAACTTAATTGACCTTTACCACCGTCAATAATTATCAAATCTGGCAACGAAGAAAAACTAATATCGTCACTTGTTAATTTTTCCATGCGCCTTGTCAAAACTTCCTTCATGGACGCAAAGTCGTCAATAAAATCTACTGTTTCTATTTTAAATTTGCGGTACATGTTTGTTGCTTTTTCGCCATTAATAAGCACAACCATACTTGCCACTGTATAAGTACCATAAGTGTGAGAGATGTCGTAGCACTCAATGCGCTTTGGCTCTCGAGACAAATCTAAGTCCTTTTTAAGTTGACGGACAGCGCCCATGCTTTCGTTTTCGTGCTTGATTGTTCTATCCAAATTTTTATCTATGTGCACATGTGCATTTCTTTCTGCCATTTCTAGCAATTTATATTTGACACTATCTATCTTTGGCTTTGTAATAGTAATTTTTTTATATGATTTATTGTTTATATATACTTCTATTTCGCTAGTGTCCACTTGCGGTAAAATAATTTCTTCTGCAATAAGCGGATGAGAGTTGTAATATTGCATAATAAATTGAGTATATGCTTCTGTTTCGTCCAAATAACTTAAAATGTCGTAAGTCTGAACACCTTGGAGTTTGCCACCGCGAATAACCAGCACACACATTGCGGAATATTCTCCACTCGTGCTAAGGTTAAATACATCATAATCAACAAGATTGCCTAAACTTGTTATGACCTTAGATTTAAGTTTTTCAAGCATCTTTAGTCTGTCGCGCAATAAAAGTGCAGTTTCAAAGTTTTCACTGTCAGACGCAATTTGCATTTTTTGTTTTAATATTTCTTCCACCTTTTTAGTGTCACCTTTAAGGAAGTTTATTGCATCTTTAACAATTTCCATATACTCTTGCTTGCTTATATGTTTAGCACAAGGTGCCGAACATAAGTGCATTTCCTTAAACAAGCATGGTTTTTGCGGTTTTTTGTTTTCTTTTAAATCTAGTTTACACTTGCGCAACGGGAAAGCATAATCCATAATAGACAAAATATCACGCGCAGTTACGCCTGCCATGTATGGTCCAAAATATTTATCGTTTTTATTAAGCCTTCGGGATATTTCAAAGCGCGGATAGTCTTCCTTAAGATTAACCTTGATATATGCGTAGGTTTTGCTATCTTTTAGCAATATATTGTAATAAGGTTTATACTTTTTGATAAGGTTGTTTTCAAGCGCCAATGCGTCCACTTCGTCATTGACCACAAAAAAATCAAAATCCGCCACCTTTTCCACCATTTTGCGTACTTTAACATGTTCTTGTTTACGCAAAAAGTATTGGCTAACACGCTTTTTTAAATTTTTTGCCTTGCCAACATAAATAACATTTTCGTCCTTATCCTTCATGATATATACGCCTGCATCATTTGGTAAGCGCTTAACCTTATCTAAGATTATATCCATAACATTAGTATAGCACAAAATACTGCTTAATTAAAATAATTTTAAAAATTTTTTCATAGAATTGAATATGAAATGGTTAAAAAATAATTGGTACAAGTTATTAAATGTTGCTTTGATAGTGGTTTTAGGTGTTTATGTCTGTTGTTTTGCGTTAGATAAAGCAAAAAATTATCAAATTTATACAGAGCCTGCTATTGATAGTAAAATTTACACCATTTGGCATGTGGAGACTTTTGAAGGTGGTGGAAAAGCACGAATTACATATTTAAATAAAATTGCTCGAAATTTAGAAAAACAAAACGATGGTATTTTGTTTATGATAAAACAAATTGAAGCGGATAAATTGGAAAGTTTGCTTAAAACAAGCACTCCAGATATGATTTCGTTTGGTTTTGGTGTTGGCAAAAATGTTTTACCGCATTTGAAAGAATTGGACAAAACTTATGATGTGCGTGATGAACTTGTTGCCAGTGGAAGTTTTAATAACAGACTATATTGTTTGCCTTACATTATGAGTGGTTACACCCTTATCACTCATGGCGCAATGACACAAAATGTGCATTGTGGCATAACAGGATACACTAAACCTAGTGTTGTGTGTGAAGATATTCGCGTTACCCCTGTAGAAAGCGAAAGTCAATACGAAGCATACAAAGATTTTGTTTATAATAAAAATGTTACTTTGGTTGGCACAGGACGAGACCTTTTCCGTGTAAATAACTTGAATAATATTGGCAGAACAAATGCAAGTTTTACGCCTATTGACACATACACTGACCTTGTGCAATATTTTGGATTGTGTACTGTTGATAATTACACTACAACTTTTTTAAGTTGTGTTTTAGATGATACAAACCAACAATCGCTTTACGACTATGCTCTATTTTCCAGCAAATATAACAAACTTTACGCTACGGGAATATATAACGATATGGAAAACGCAATAATGAGTGCGAGTGTCCCTAATTGTTTTGATGATTAAAATAGAAAATTGTGAGTTTTTGGAAAATGCAAGTTTAAAAGATTTTTGCACATTTAAAATTGGCGGATGTGCAAAATATCTTTTTATTGTACACACCACCGACGCATTGATTGAAGTTTGCAAAAAATGTGCTTGTGTTAATATAAAATACAAGGTTATCGGACTTGGCGCAAACCTGTTGTTTTCAGATTTTGGATATAATGGTGCCATTATTGTAAACAGGTCTAAAAATATTGAGTTTTGTAAAAATATTGCCGTTGCTGATAGTGGTACACATGTGACAACGCTTATACAAAAATGCTTACAAAAAAATTTGTCAGGTATTGAAAATCTTGCAGGCATACCATCCACCGTTGGTGGTGCTGTTGTGAATAGTTTAGGTGCTTTTGACACCAATTTTAGTGATTTTGTGGAAACTGTAGAGTGCTTTGATTTGGCTGAAAACAAGGCGTTTACACTCAACCATAAAGATTGCAATTTTGGATATCGAACAAGTTTGTTTAAAAAGCAAAACTATCTTATAACTAGAGTAAAATTAAAGTTTTTGCAAGTCGACAAAGAAGAAACAAAATTAAAAATGATGTCTGCCCTTACAAAGAAAAAAAGCACTCAACCACTTGAACACCCTAGTGCTGGCAGCATTTTTAAAAGAAGTGACATTATACCCGCACAAATTATTGACCGCCTTGGTTTAAAAGGACTTAAAATTGGCGGTGCAGAAATCTCAAAAAAACACGCAGGTTTTATCATCAACACTGACAATGCCACCGCACGCGATGTTTTGACACTGATTGAAATAATTAAAGAGCAAGTATACACTGCCTACCATAAAACCCTTGAAACGGAAATAGAAATTATCACTTAATTACAAACATAAATGTTTGATTTATTTTTTAAGTCGTGGTATAATAACACTCAGGAGAAATTATGGCACTTATTGCAGATTATCATACACATACAAAATATTCGCGTAAAAATCACGGCAAAGGAACTATTGAAGAAAACGTAAGAGTGGCTTACGAAAAAGGTTTAAGGCAAATCGCCATCACTGACCATGGTTTTAACCAAAAATTATACGGATTAAAACGCAGTGATGTGGAAAAAGTTAAAGAAGACATTGAAAATGCAAAGGAAATGTACCCTATTGACGTACTTTTTGGTGTGGAAGCAAACCTTATTTCTAGCCATGGTGACATTGACCTTGTGGAAGATGATTATAAAAATCTTGATATTTTGCTATGCGGTTTCCACAGGCTTGTGCGTTCTACCAGCAAGGGAGAACAATTACGCTTTGTATTAAAAAACATCATGTGTGAAATTTTTCACCATACAAGCAAAAAACAACGCGAAAAAAACACCAATGCATACATAAACGCCATGAGAAAATACGATATTGATATCATCACTCATCTAAACCATGTTTGCAAAGTTGATGTGGAAAAGGTGGCGCGTGTTGCAAAAGAGACCAACACTTTGATTGAATTAAATGGCAAGCGTCTTGGCATGAGTGACAAACAAATTTTAAAATGTTTAGAAATCGGTTGTAAATTTGTTATAAATAGTGATGCGCACTCCCCTAAACGCGTTGGTGCCTGTCACAAAGGGTTGAAAGCGGCATTAAGATTAAGGATACCTGACAGTGCTATTGTAAACTATAACGATTTACCAACTTTAAAAAAAGACAAACGCAAGAAAAGGAGTTAAACATGGTTGACTGCAAGTCTCAAATTTTAGCTACAATACCAGACAACAAAAGTTGCAGTCGTGCTTTGGTTAACGCTGTTGTTTTAACTGCTAGTCAAACTTTTGATGATACTCTGTTAATAAATGTATCAGACGATGTTAAAAATAAAATTATCAAAATTTTAAATACATTTTATCCCAATGTTCAAGTTAACAGTTGGGATGACTTTTTGTTATTGTCCGCTGACACAACAGAACCGTTGACAGCAACAACAGACATAACAAAACATGATAATCTAACAAGTCTTAAAAGTTTGTTTTTGACTTGTGGTAAGTTATATTACACAGATGACAACTTTAAAAATTCTAAGGGATATTCTTTAGAATTTGTGTTTAGAGAAGATGCAGTTGCAAAACTATGTGTGGACTTGCTTAATACATTTAACTTTGACTTAAAATCTATAAAACGCAGAAACAACTATGTTGTCTATACCAAAAACAGTAATATCATATGTGACCTACTTGTAACTCTTGGTGCAACTCACACTGCGTTAGAAATACAAAACAGTCTTGCAATGCGTGAGATACGCAACAATGCAAACAGGCAAAATAATTGTTTTGACTCTAACCTTGACAAAACATTAAGCGCAAGTGCCCTGCAACTTGAAGCGATAAATTATATCATCAACAATCATACGCTAGATTATTTAGAAGAGAATTTGCGCGAGGTTGCTCTGGTGCGACTTGCTAATCCAGATGTTTCGCTAAGTGATTTGCGTATTCTTATGAACAACACAATCAGCCGAGCAGGGATTAAATATCGCCTTGATAAAATAATTGATATTTACAAAAAACTTAAAGGGGAATAATTTGGAGAAAGACATGGAAGAAACTACATCAACACCAATCCATAAACCATTTGTTCATTTGCATGTTCATACAGAGTTTTCGTTGCTTGACGGTGCGGCAAGAATTAAAAAACTTGTTAAACTTTGCAAAGAATATAATATGCCAGCAGTTGCAATCACCGACCATGGAAATATGTTTGGCGCAACTAGGTTTTTTGACGCATGTAAAGAAGCAGGCATTAAACCAATTTTTGGCACAGAGTTTTATGTTGACGACGATTTAACTGTAAAAAAAGGCAAGCAAAAGTTCTCTCACCTTGTGCTACTTGCTAAAAATGAGCAAGGCTACAAAAACTTAAGCATGCTTAACACTATTGCTTTCCGCGATGGGTTTTATTACAAACCTAGGATAGACTACAAAACACTAGAAAAATACCACGAAGGTTTGGTTTGCCTTTCTGCTTGTCTTGCTGGCGATGTACCTAAATTAATACTTGATGAACAATACGACAAAGCAGAAGAACTTATTTTATGGTTTAAAAACTTGTTTGGCGAAGATTATTATTTAGAAATTCAACACAATGGCATTTTAGACCAAGAAATAGTTAATGGTTATTTACGCGAATATTCTAAAAAACATGGCATTAAAACAGTTGCCACAAACGATGTGCACTACCTTATGAAGGAAGACGCCGAAATGCAAGACGTTTTGATGTGCGTATCTATGCAAAAATTTTTAGACGACCCCGACAGGATGAAATTTTCTACCGATGAGTTTTATTTTAAAACTTACGAGCAAATGTTGGCAGGCCTACCTAATGATGAAGATGCGCTTGCCACTACCCTTGAAATTGCAGAAAAATGTAATTATGGCTTTGAGTATGGTCATTACTTGTTCCCTAAATATGTGCCTGAAGGTGGTTACAATGCTGAAGTTGGTTTAACCCCTAAAGAATATTTTGTAAACCTTATAGATCGTGGTGTTGAACGCAGATATGGCGGTTATACTGACGAAATTCGTGCTCGTGTTGCAAGCGAAATGGCGGTTATTGAAAAACAAGGTTTTATTGAATATTTCCTTATTGTGTGGGACTACATAAATGCTGCGCGCAAAATGGGCATTTCTGTTGGCCCTGGTCGTGGTTCTGGTGCAGGATCTCTTATTGCATATGCTATTGGCATTACAAACATCGACCCACTTAAATTTGACCTTATTTTTGAGCGTTTCCTTCACAGTGAGCGTGTAACTGCCCCAGACTTTGATATTGACTTCCAAGACAACAGACGAGAAGAAGTTGTTGATTATGTTAAACGCAAATATGGCGAAGAGCGTATTGCGCGTATCATCACTTTTGGTACAATGAAAGCAAAAAACGCAATTAAAGATGTTGGTCGTGTTATGCGCGTGCCATACAATACTTGTGATAAAATTACAAAAATGATACCAATGTACAAAAGCCCTATTATACCTAAAGCTTTTGGTTTCCATATCCCTAAGGAAGGAGATAAAGATTTTGGCACAGTTTATGTTGTGCCAGAACTTGTTGAAATGTACAAAAGCGACCCACAAGTTAAAAAGATGATTGACATTGCCATGAAGGTTGAAGACTTCCCTAGACAAAGTTCTACTCACGCATGTGGTGTTATTATTGGTGCAGACGTTTTGGATAAACATGTGCCACTTGCAAGAAATGGCGAAGATATAACCACACAATTTGAAGGCGCAGATATGGAACACTTGGGCCATTTAAAAATGGACTTTTTGGGTTTAAGGAACTTAACTGATATTGAAGAAACAAAGCGTCTTGTTAAAAAGAATTACAATGTTGACATAGACTTTGAAAACTGCACATATGACGACCCTAACGTGTTTAAGTTGATTTCTACTGGAAACACAGAAGGTATTTTCCAAATAGAATCTGGCGGTTTCCAAAAATTCATGAAGGAGTTGCAACCGTCTTGCATAGAAGATATTGTGGCTGCCGTGTCACTTTATCGTCCTGGCCCTATGGATAGCATCCCAAGATATGTACACAACAAACATCACCCAGAAGATACTACTTACGACCACCCTATTTTAGAGCCTATTTTAAAGGTTACTTATGGCTGTATTGTATATCAAGAGCAAGTAATGAAAATTTGTCAAGAAATGGCAGGTTTTACTCTTGGACAAGCAGACATGATTAGGCGTGCCATGGGTAAAAAGAAGTTGGCGGAAATGCTTAAGTGGAAAGACGCCTTCCTTTACGGAAAAGAGGCATACACTGACGACCATGGCAAATACAACTCTGCAATTAAGGGCGCTGTAAACAATGGCGTTAGTGAAGAGATTGCAACAAAAATTTGGAACGAAATGGAAGCATTTGCATCTTACGCGTTTAACAAATCTCACGCTGCAGCATATTCTCTACTAACCTATCAAACTGCATATTTAAAAACCTATTACTTGCCAGAGTTTATAACTGCAACTTTAAACAATCGTATAACAAATATTGATAAACTCACACACTACATTGCCTACGCAAAGCAAGAAAAAATAGAAGTTTTGCCACCAGACATCAACAAAAGTGAAGTATACTTTACAACAGACGGCAAAAAGATATTATTTGGTTTGTCCGCACTTAAAAATGTTGGCATTAGCGTTATGGAAGAAATTATTGCAGAACGTAACGAAAACGGACCATTTAAAGATTTTTGCGACTTCGTCAACCGTGCAAGCTCTCAAGCTCTTAACAAACGTTGTATCGAATCACTTATAAAAACAGGTGCTTTTGACAGTTTTGGTTTAACCAGAAGTCAACTTATGGCAATTTTCCCTATCGTTGTAGATAGAGCCATTGAACGCAAGAAAAAAGCCATGGATGGACAAATGAATTTGTTTGGTGAGCTTATTGAAGAAGAAAAATTAATTGAAGATAACGAAATACCAAAACTTAACGAATATATCAACACAGTTAAATTGCAATACGAAAAAGAAATTGCAGGCACTTACCTTTCTGGTCACCCACTAGATACATTTATGGACGAGATTAAAAACTTTACATTTAATTCTAGCTACTTGCCTTCTACCAACATGGATGAAGACATTGAGGTTGAAGAAGCAGAATTTAACTCAATCGTTATGGACAAAGAAGTTGAACAATACAATGGCCTTAAAAATGGCGACATGGTTACTTGTGGTGGTGTTATTGCTGAAATGCGTGCATTACAAACAAAAACTGGCGGTCGTATGGCATTTTTGACCATAGAAGATTTGCACGGTACGTTTGATGTGGTTGTCTTCCCAAAAAGTTACGACAAGTTTAAGGATATATTGTCTCAAGATGCACTTGTGGCAATTAAAGGTAGGTTCTCTGTCCGCGACGGAGAAAAACCAAGCATAAGTGCAGACAACATTGAACTGCTAGATAAAAATGCAAACAATAATGACACTTCTAACCTTACAGAAATTGAAGAAGTCGAAATTGTAAAACCTAAAAAGTTGTATTTAAAATATAATCTTACAGATGGCATACTTCACGATGCGGTCAACAAAATTTTATCTAACTACAATGGCATTGACGAAGTTATCATTAAAGATACTTCATCCAACAAAGCATTTAAATCAAATGCAATGGTTACAATCCGCGAAAGTCTAATCTTTGAACTTGAAACCATACTAGATAAATCTTGCATAGTTTGGCAATAATTAAAGGAGTATTTATGTACTCCTTTTTTTATTTTAAATAAGTTTTTTATTTTTGCTAATACTAATTGCAAGGAGATTTTATGGCGTATTCATATAAAGGTGCAATTACATTTGGTTTGGTGTATATCCCTATCACTCTTTCTGCTTGCATTAAGGAAAATGACATTGGTTTTAATATGTTAGATAAAAAAACAATGTCCCGTATTAAATACAAAAAAACATGTGTAGATTGCAACGATAAAGTTGTAAACAACGAAGATATTGTTAAAGGTTATCAGTACGAAAAAGATAAGTACGTAATTTTTACCACTAAAGATTTTGACAAACTAAAATCACCAAAGGATAAAAATATTACTATAGAACAATTTGTAAACCTTGATGAAATTGACCCAATGTATTTTGATAAAGCGTATTATGTTAATCCTGTTGGTGCTGATAAGGCATATAAAGTGCTTTTGCAAGCGCTTGAAAAACAAAAAAAAGCAGGCATTGCAAAAACCGTACTAGGCACAAAAGAAGTTTTGATTGTGATTCGCGCGCGTGATGGTGTTATGCTTGTAAACACCTTATATTTCCACAGCGAAGTACAATCTGCCCCAGCGATTAAAAAAGTGACCGTTGCAAAAAAAGAACTAGACTTGGCAATGAATTTGATTGAGCAAATGACCGAACCCTTTAAACCGGAAAAATTTAAAGACGAATATCACTTAAAAGTTAAAAAGGCAATAAAACAAAAAATTGCAGGCAATGAGATTATAGAAAGCAAAGACGAAAAAGAACCAGTTAAAATTATTAATCTTATGGAGGCATTGCAAAAAAGTTTGGTTACCAGCAAAAGGAAGGCTGAATAATGGCATTAAAAGAATATAACAAAAAGCGAGATTTTACAAAAACAAACGAACCAAAAGGCAAAACTACCACAAGTAAAAATAAGGCATTACGATTTGTTATTCAATATCATCAAGCGCGCGCAAAACACTATGATTTTCGCTTAGAATATAATGGAGTTTTGCTTAGTTGGGCTGTACCAAAAGGATTATCTTTAAACCCGAAAGACCGCCGACTTGCTGTACATGTAGAAGACCATCCTGTTGATTATATTGATTTTGAAGGTATTATACCAAAAGGTAATTATGGTGCAGGTAGTGTAGAAATTTATGACAAAGGTTTTTATTTGCCATCTTTTGACATTGAAAAAGGGCTTAAAAAAGGACATTTAAAATTTGTTTTAAGCGGTGAAAAACTTAAAGGCGAGTGGTCACTTGTCAAAATAGATGAAAAGAACTGGCTTATAATCAAAAGTGAAGACGAATTTGCAGTAAACAAAAAATCAAAGCAAAAAACCATAAAAAATCCATTTGATCAATGCGACGCACAACTTGCAACTTTATCTAAAACAATACCTACAGGGAACAACTGGATATTTGAAATAAAATATGATGGCTATAGGATTTTGTCTTTTGTAGAAAATGGCAAAGTTAAAATGTTTACACGCAACAAGTTGGATTACACAAAAAAGTTTGATAGCATTGCTAAAAGTCTAAAAAAAATAGACCAAGATGCGTTTGTTGTTGATGGCGAAATAGTCTCGTTTGACGAAACCGGAAAAAGTAATTTTGGATTGCTTCAACAAAACATTAAAGACGGAAAAAACAATTTTCATTATGTAATATTTGACCTAATTGCTTTAAATGGCAAAGATTTACGCACTCTACCCTTAATTGAACGTAAAAAAGAGTTAGAAAAAATCTTAGCTAAAGCGGATGACAATTTAGTATATAGCACTCATATTGTTGGCAAAGGCAAAGAAAGTTTTGCGCTTGCCAAAGAAAAACAACTTGAAGGAATTATGGCTAAAAAAATTGATAGTACATATGTCGGTAAACGCACTGATGATTGGCTTAAAATAAAATGCTATTTGCGACAAGAATTTGTTATAATTGGATATACAACTACAGAAAAAAACCAACTTTTAAGTGCTTTGCTTTTGGGCTATTATGATGATAAAAAACTAAAATTTATAGGCAAAGTTGGTACAGGCTTTGATGCCGTGCAAAGAAAAAATTTAAACCAAAAATTTAAATATATAGAAAGCAAAATCTCCCCTTTAAAAGAAGATTTAAACATTAAAAATGTTAAGTGGTTAAAACCAACTCTGGTTGCAGAAATTCAATATGCCGAAATCACTAAAGACGGATTACTCCGACAACCATCATTTATTGGTTTGCGTGTAGACAAAAATGCAAAAAATGTTCATTTGGAGGTAAGCAATGAGTGATAGTGTTGCAGGCGTTGAAATCTCTAGTCCAGAAAAAATACTATACCCTAAAGATAAAATTACTAAACTTGATGTGGCAAAATATTACGAAAAAGTTGCCCCACTAATGCTACCTTATCTAAACAAAAGATTGCTTAGTGTAATACGTTGCCATCAAGGCATTGGAGACGCTTGCTTTTACAAAAAGCACCCAACCACAGAAAATGAATATGTAAAATCTTTTTTAGATGGAGACGATGAATATTTTTATGTTTCCAACAAAAAAGAATTGGTTTATCAAGCACAAATGGGTACGATAGAGTTTCACACTTGGGGAAGTCAAATACCAAAAATAGAAAAACCAAATGTTATGGTATTTGACCTTGACCCAGACGAAAAATTGCCTATTGAAAAACTAAGAGAAGGCGTAAAATTATTAAAAAATGTTCTTGATAAACTAGATTTAATGTCATTTTTAAAAACCAGTGGTGGCAAAGGATATCATATTGTTGTACCCTTTTCTAACTCTAAAAATTGGGATAGTTTTAATAATTTTGCCAAAAAACTGGCATCGTTTTTAGAAAGCAATTATCCAAATGTTTTTACATCAAACATACGCAAATCAGAGCGTGGTGGTAAAATATTTGTTGATTGGCTACGCAACAGCAAAGGTGCCACCTGTATCGCACCATATTCTTTGCGCTCTCGTGATGGCGCAACAATCTCTATGCCAATTTCGTGGCGAGATTTAGACAAAATCTTGCCTAACGAAGTTAATATCAAAAACTATACTAAATATATTAAACAAAATGACCCATGGCAAGAATTTTTTAATGTCAAACAAAAATTAAAATAAAACTATGTTTTCTTGTAAGAAAAAACACCTTTAATTAGGTGTTTATAAATTATAGCATAATTATTTTTCCGCATGCAATCTTTGTACCTGAATTCCCTGCTGGCTGGCTGGTAAAATCATCTGGATTAGAATGTATTACAATAGTTCTATCTACTACTTCATCTATTGTAAATCTATCCGTCAAAACCACCAAAAAGGCATTACCGTTTGCATTAAACAATGGCGGTAAATCACCTGCGTGATATGGATGCTGGCAGTTGTTAGGATTATAATGAGTGCCGGCATTTGCAAAAGGATCTTGCATATTGCCACTACAAGAGTTTCCTTCGTGGATATGCAACGCATATATTGGACTTTTACACTTATCCATATTGTCAGGTAAACCATCAATATCCGCCACCACTAAAACGCCTTGAATAGTTTCATAAAACCATATATTTCCTTTTATGCCAGGATACATTACACTACCTTTAACATTTGCCACTGCATATGGTTTTAAATTTAATAGAAACGAAAAATTTGGTTGATTAGTATTTTCCATATAAACCTCTTTACTCTGCCAAGTCCGAATCTTGTTTAGTTTTATGTATTGTTCCAATTGGATGGTTAGGTGGTGCGTAAATAGAATAAACTTTTAATGGCACATCTTGTTGATTGATGATATTATGCCAAGTATTTGCAGGTATCATTACTGCGTAGTTAGGGTTTGCTTCACCAAGAAAGCTTACATCTTGTTTTGTTTTACCCATAAAAACAGTTGCGACACCACTTTCAATACGAATAAATTGGTCTAAGTCATCATGCATTTCCAAACCAATTTCACCATTAGGTGGAATACACATAACTGTTATTTGCAAAAATTCACCTGTCCAAATTTCTTTTCTGAAATATTTGTTAGCGCATACTTCTTTATGTATGTTGATTAGATTTTTTCTTTCGTCTTTTTCATAATCATTGTTTATATACATTATATCTCCTGTCAAACACTATTTGTTTTTATGAATAATATATAAAACATGTTCTGACAAATAACAAAAAAACCGCAAAAGCGGTTTGTACTTGTTTATCTTAAACTTTCCATTACATCAGTAATATCTTCATCAAGTTCTTCTGCTTTGTCTTGCAAAACAGCTTCTTTTTGTCTTTTTAAATATACTTTAAATCTTTTTTTATATTCTTCACCAAACTTATCATACATTGATTTTAAATAATCTTTTTGACACCCTGTTTCTTTTTCTTCATATAAGTCTTCATAGATAGCAAAATCACTCATTATACAAATATTTTCATATGCTACAAGTGTATCTTCTATATACTCTGTAAAACGAGCAATTACGATTTCGTAACAGCCTTCCTTCTTTTTAATTTCAAACACAGGGTCATATTTTCTAATATTATATTTTTCAATTAAAGGTTCAACAATTTCTTTAATTTCTTCATCAGTTAATCTTTCAATAAACATAATTCTCTCCTTTATTACCCATATTTTAACATACTCATACATGATTGTCAATACTAAACTTTTGACTATTTTAAAACAAAAAACACCACTATATGTGGTGTAATTTGGTGGATCAAGAGGGATTCGAACCCCCGACCCCCGCCTTAGAAGGGCGATGCTCTATCCAGCTGAGCTATTGATCCATTTGGAGCGGGTGAA
>JAFXKG010000012.1 GCA_017531805.1 Clostridia bacterium
AAATATTTTAAAAAAATTATTTTTATTAATGGTTTTATAATATTTTTTTTAAAATTTATTAATATTTTTAAATTTTTAATAAAAAAATTAAAAAATTAATTAAAAAACAAAATATATCGACATAAATTTCAAAAAAAAGTAGTAAATTTTACTACTATAATTTTTTTTATAATACATGCTTGATGCCTTTCTTTTCACTGTGCTTGTATAAAACAATTTTTCTACCAATAGTTGTAACAACTTCTGCACCAAGTTTTACTGCCATTTCTGTTAGTTCAAATTCAGTTGGCGGAGTAGTATTTTCTTGCATGCTGATTTTGATAAGTTCGTGATTAAACAATTCGTCATCAATTTGTTTTAAAACTTTTTCAGAAAAACCATCCTTACCAACCCATACTATAGGTTTGATTGTTGATGCTAAACTTCTTAATTTAATTCTTGTTTTTTTATCAATCATAATGTCTCCTTATTCAAAATATATTTCGTATTGAAGTGCTCCAAACACTACAGTATCACCGTCAACACAACCCGCTTCTTTAAGTTTGTCCATGATGCCATCTTTTTGAAGTCTCATTTGGAAGTATCCAAGTGATTGAGTGTCATTAAATACAATACCGCGTTGCAAGTGGTCTAGATAACCGCCAGACACTTCAAACACATGTGGTGCAATTTCGTCAATCTTGACACTTGTAGTGTCTTTAACTGCCAACTCAGTTTGTTCAACTGGTATAGGTTCTGATTTTGGCAATGTCTTTAACTTTTCATAAACTCTTTTTACCAAGTCGTCAACATTTTTTCTTGTAATTGAACTGATAGGTACAATAACAACATCGTCTTTAACTTTAGATCTAAAATAATTGATTTTTTCTTCTATATTTTCAATCAAGTCAAGTTTTGTAAATACAACTATTTGTGGTAATTTAGAAAGGCGCTCGTTGTACATCTTAAGCTCGTTGTTGATAGTGTTATAGTCATCTACGATATCATTGCCATAATAACCTGATGCGTCAATAACGTGTACAACAAGTCGTGTGCGTTCAATATGAGCCAAAAATTCGTGACCAAGTCCGGCGCCTTCGCTTGCTCCGTTTATAAGACCAGGGATATCAGCAACAACAAAACTGTCGTCATAAAATTTTACAACACCAAGGTTTGGAGTTAGAGTAGTAAATTCATAATCTGCAATTTTTGGTTTTGCATTGGTTATAACACTAAGTAGGGTAGATTTGCCAACATTAGGTTTACCAACAAGGGCAACGTCAGCGATTGTCTTTAATTCTAACACAACCTTATATGCTTTTGTAACTTCGCCCAACTGACTAAATCTTGGCGATTGGCGTGTAGGTGTTTTAAAGAAATTGTTTCCCTTGCCACCGCGTCCGCCACGCAAAGCGCAAAATTCTTGTCCGTCTTGATACATATCAGCAATAACTTGACCTGTTGTTGCGTCTTTGATAACTGTTCCACATGGTACCTTGATGTAAACATCTTTGCCATTTTTACCATTTTGAAGTCTGCCACTGCCACCTTCGCCATTTTCTGCTTCAAACTTTTTTACATATTTGAAATCAATAAGAGTATTCTTTGATTGGTCTGCAACAAAAAACACAGATCCGCCTTGACCACCATCTCCGCCGTCGGGACCGCCTTTTTCAACATATTTTTCTCTATGGAAACTTACTTTACCGCTTCCGCCATTACCAGATTTGATGGTAATAGTAACTTTATCAATGTTCATATTTATTTTCCTTTTTTATATTTACAAATATTTTTTAATTTACAATCAAAGCAATTTGGTTTGATTGCCTTGCATCTTTCTCTGCCAAACCATATCATTTGATGATGGAACTTAGATCTTCTGTCGTTTGGTACTAATTTAAGTAAAGATTTTTCACACTCAAAAGGTGTAGATTTTTGTTTGCACAAACCTAGACGAGAAGAAATTCTATGTACATGTGTGTCTACAGCAATGGTTTGTTCACCAAAAGCAACTGCAATGACAACATTTGCCGTTTTTCTACCAACACCCTCTAAACTGATTAAATCGTTAAGATTGTCTGGTACAACGCCATCAAAACGTTTTATCAAATCACGGCTTGTAGCAATTATGGCTTTGGACTTGTTGTTGTAAAATCCGCAAGGATGAATTATCTCTTTAAGTTTATCTTGCCCAAGATTAAGCATTTTTTGCGGGGTGTTTGCAATTTTAAACAACTTTTCTGTAACAATGTTTACGCGCTTGTCTGTACATTGAGCAGAAAGTATTACTGCTACCAACAACTCGTATGGGCTAGAAAAGTTAAGAGCACATTTTGGCTCTGGATACAACTCATCAAGATATGACAAAATGTTCTCTATGTTTTTCATTATCTTATAATAACAAATATTTACAAAATAGTCAATATTTATACATATATTGTTTTTTTATGATGACCAAAAACTTGTATTGACATTGCAAAAAAAATATGCTACCATATAAAAAGTGGAGGCGATGAAATGGTAGAACCTGGCAATACATATGCTTATGTAAGAAATTTTTTAGAACAAAAAAACGTAAATTATATAAAGGTTACAAGGTTTATAATACAACTTTTAAAACTTAATTTTGATAGCGATGAAATTTTTTTGTTAGATAAAGATTGTTTGTATCCAGAGATTTGTGATTGGATTGTAAAAAATATAGATTCTGTAAAAGAGTTGTATCGAAGCAAAGATTTTTCAATTGATGATAAAATTGAAGGTTTAACAAATTTTGATAAGTTTGACAAATGTAAAATACAGTTGGTTTCAGATATAATGGTAACAAATCCTGAAAATTTGTTATTGTTAAATGATGAGTATTGTACTGCAGAAGTGGTTGCTATTATAAAGGAAAAATGTCTTGCGCAATTTAAAAAAGGTACAAGTAAAGATGCTAAAAATGACGAGTTAAATCAAGACGATGTAGAACAAGTATTGCAACAAAAAAAATTGATTAAGTTGAGCTTGAATAAGCTTAATCAAAAAGTTGCAGAAAAAGAGCAAACTGTAACAAAATAAGCAAATATTGCCATAGTGTGTCTATGGCTTTTTTAATATAACTTTTGGACTTGCTCATGAGTGGCAAGTTTTTCTATAGAATAAATACCTAAAAATCCGTTAAGTTGAGTTTGGCGAATAATATTTACAATGTTTTTATAAAATCTAAAATCAGATTTTGCACTTAATCCGCAACTAATACTGATACTTCTTGGTGTATTGATGATTGAAACAGATATGCCTTGTTGCCTAGCGATTTTTATAAAAGAATAAAGGCTGTTGCGTGATTTGAAAGATATGATTAAATGTCTCATAATTATTCCTTTATAACACTATATTTAAAATTTTCATATTGTGTTATATGATATATTTAGACAATGCTGCAACAAGTTTTTATAAACCACAAATAGTTCAAGATACAGTAAAAGATTCTTTAAACAAATACACTGCAAATCCTGGTAGAAGCGGGCATGATTTATCGTATATGGTAGCGGAAAAAGTTTTTGAAACGCGTGAAAAATTAAAACAATTTTTTAATGCTAAGGAGCATGAAGTTATTTTTACTAAAAACTGTACTGAGGCATTAAACATGGCTATCCTTGGTTTTTTGCGTCCAGGCGATCATGTGATTACTACATGTTATGAACATAACTCAGTATTGCGACCTTTACAATTTTTAAAATCAAATGGTGTTGAAGTTACAATTCTTGATTGTGATTTAGATAAAGTTGCACAACTTATAGAACAAGAGATTAAACACAATACAAAACTGATTATTACAACATGTGTATCTAATGTGACGGGAGATTGTTGTGATATAAAGTCGGTTGGTCAAATTTGCAAAAAACATAAAATTACTTATTTGGTTGATGGTGCGCAATCAAGTGGTCATATGCAAATAGATTTACAAAAATGTGACGTTGACATGTATGCTTTTGCTGGTCACAAAGGTTTGCTTTCAATCACCGGTGTTGGTGGGTTGCTTGTTAAAAATGACATAAAGTTGTCGCCAATAATGTTTGGTGGAACTGGTACAGATAGTATAAATTTGGTTCAACCAACTGAATATCCAGAAGGTTTTGAAAGTGGAACAATAGCTACAATACCAATTTTAAGTTTATCTGCAGGATTAGATTTTTTAATAAAAAATTTTGATAAAATTCAAAAAAAAGAAGAAAAATTGACAAAATATTGCTATTTTGCATTAAAAAAATTAGATTTTTTAAAAATTTATTCAAAAGAAAATGCAAAGAATGTAATCACTTTTAATATAAAGAATATAAATTCTTCCACTGTAGCAAACATGTTAAATGAAAATTTTAAGATATGCGTAAGGGCTGGTTTGCATTGCGCACCACTAGTTCATAAAAAACTTGGCACACAGCAAACTGGGTCAGTTAGGGTTTCTTTAGATTTTATGAATACTGAAAAAGATATACAAGCTTTGGTAAACGCGTTAGTTACAATCAATCAACAAAATTCTTAAGTTTGCAAATGATTGCAAACAAAAGAAGTATACTTGCAAAAACGACATAATAAAAATGATAAGGTAAAATGATGCTAGAAAAAATCAAAACCAAACCGCACACAAAATAAGATTTTGCTTTTTGTGGTAAAAAGAAATTTGACATAAGTTTTTTAAAGTCAAATTTTTTTGCATGCAAATTGACAAAAGAAGTGTCTGGATATACATCATACTTTTTAAAGAAATTTTTGTACAAATCAATTCTGTTTATGATTTTTATCTCTTTGTTGTTTAATATTTCTGTATCTAAATTTATTGCGTTGTTGCATACAATTTCAATAATATCAACATCGTTGTCTATAAAGTTTTCAATAATGTCAACAAGATTGTTGTTGTCAATTTTGTCAGCAGATGTTGCAATTAACAATACATGATTAAGATTGTCAACATTGTAATGCAACGCGCCATTATTTATAACAGCATTTGCTTGATTGTCAAGTATGCTTTTTAACAATTCTAGTTTTTTTTGTTTAGGATACAATCTAAACGCAAAAAAATATTTTTCGATATCGTTTTGTTCTTGCTTTTTAAGCGACTTGCTTTTGCTTTTTTTATTAAAAAAATAAAAAATTAAAAACAAACTTGCAAAAGTAAAAATTAAACTAAGTATAAAGGTTGTCCACAAATCGCGCAAATAAAAATTTATCCACGCGTAGATTATCAAAAACAATGATACGCTTATAAACAGTTTGTCTATCAAATTTATAAATTTAAATTTTGTCATACTTAGATTTTTTCAAAAAAAAATAAATTTAAACATTGAAGATTAATGTAAATTATCGTTTGACAAATTTCTACAATATTTATAAAATATAAATAAGGGTGAAAAGTATGATAGGTGAATTAATTGTAAAAAAGTCAAAAGCGGAACAACTTTCGATTGCTGAGTACAAAGAGATTGTTGATTATATTTTAAAGCATGGTGCAGACAAATCTGCAATCAAGTTTTTTGTAGGGCTCAATTCTTTTGGTATGAGCAAAAAAGAAGTATTAAATCTAACCTTGGCATTAAGGGATAGTGGGCAAGTAATTGATTACGAAGCCCCAATTTTAGAAAAACATTCAACTGGTGGTATAGGTGATAGTACAAGCATTGTTCTTATACCTTTGTTGGCAAGTCTTGGATACAATGTTGCTAAAACTACTGGTAAATCTTTGATGTATACAAATGGTAGCACAGATAGATTTTGTTCTATTCCAAATTTTAATGTAAACTTGACTGAAAAAGAAATTTACAAAAATCTAGACAATACAAACGCATGTGTTTTATCGCACAAAGCAAGTGTGTGTCCTGCAGATAGAGTGCTGTTTGACATTATCGAGATGACAGGGTTGGAAAACAACTTAAACCTTCTTGCAGCGTCAATCGCAAGCAAAAAACTTGCCAGTGGTGCAGATGTTGTATTGGTTGATATTAAATTTGGTAAAGCATCGGTTGTAAAAACATATTCTCAAGCAAAAGAACTTGCAAAGATTTTAAAATATGTGTTTAAAAAGTGTAATGTAAAATCTGTTATGATGCTTACAAATACATTGCAAACAATAGGAGAAGGCATTGGTAATGCCATTGAAGTTGTTGATGGCTTAAAAGTTTTGCAAGGCAGGAAATGCTTTTTAAGGAGAGTTTCTGCTAGATATGCGGCAGAAATGATTTCGTTAATCAATCCAGAATTGCCAAAAGCTGCAATATATGATATGATTGCAACTAACTTAGACAATGGCACTGCTTATAAAAAGTTTTTAGATATCGTTCGCGCTCAAGGTGGCGATGTAAAAAAAATTGAAGATTCTAAAATTTTTATACCACATAAATCTATAAATTTTATGGCAGACAGGTCTGGTTATGTTGGCAATATTAATTCTCTTTTGTTGGGTGAATTAGTTAGAAGGCTTTGCATAGATAGTCATGACAACCATATCGGCGTTGCTTTAAGGGTTAAAATAGGCGACTATGTAAATGAAGGCGATGTTATTTTGTCGTTCTATTATAAAAATGATGAAGATTTGACAAAATATAAAAATGCTATTGCTGGAAGTATTGGTATTACACAAAACAAAATCAAGCCAATAAAAGTTTTAAAAAAGGTTATTAAATAATGAAATATACAGTTAAATCTCTACAAGAGACTAAAGATGTTGCAGAGAAATTCTCTTCAAAGTTAAAGCAAGGCGATATCGTTTTGCTCAATGGAGATTTAGGCGCGGGGAAAACAACCTTTACGCAGTTTGTTTTTTCCTTTTTAGGTGTAAAACAGGTTGTGAATAGCCCTACTTTTGCCATACTTAAATCTTATCAAGGCAAATTTGTATTGCATCATTTTGATACATACAGGATTTCGGTAGAAGAAGCAATAGAAGCTGGCTTTGACGAGGTTTTGGAAGATAAAGATAGCGTTATATTTATCGAGTGGAGCGAAAACATAAAACCGCTTATAAATAGGCCTACTATTATTATAAACATAAGTAGAATAGATGATACAACTAGGGTTATAGATATTACGGAATAATTATGAACAGATTAATAGTAAATACAGCAAACGATCAACTTTCGATTGTCCTTGAAACAAAGGACAATGTTTTTTATAAATTAAATAATGCGCGTATGCATCATAACGAAACAATGATGCCTTTGATAGACGAAATATTGACCGAACATGACTTAACTATAAATCAAATTGAGGAGTTGGGGGTGGTAATTGGTCCTGGCTCTTTTACAGGTATACGCGTTGGTGTGGCAACCATTAAAGCATTTAGAGATAGTTTAAATATCAAGGCAAAAGGTATAAACAACTTAGATTTGCTTTTTAAATTAGCGAACAAACAATATGGTGCAGAAATTGTAGCAATACGCGGAAGTCTTGATAGTTATTTTGTGGCAAAGCTGATTAATGGGGTGGTGTATAAATACGACCATAATCTTACTCTTGAAGAGTTAAACAATGTGTCTGAAGGTAAGATTGTTGGCATGTTTTCTAAAGATGATTTGGTAAATTGTGCGGTTGTTGAGTTTGATGCAAAAGTATTGGTTGATTGTTTTAAAGAAAGCAGTGACGAAACTTTGGTTCCCGTTTACTATCAATTGTCACAAGCGGAACGAGAAAAACTTAAAAAGGGCGATGTCAATATAAGACTTGCCACCAGTGAAGATATTGATAACATTGTCAATATTGAGCAAAGTTCATTTAACTTTAATCTAATAGGCAAACAAGATTTTTTAAAAGCGGTTGATAGTGATTGCTACAAATTATATGTTGTAACTTTTAATAATCAAGTTGCGGGTTTTGTTTTGTTGCAGTTGACAGATGAGATTTGCATTGAAGACATTGCAGTTGATAAACAATTTAGAAACCTTGGTCTTGCTACAAAACTTATTTGCTTTGTATGTGAGCAATTTAAGGATGCTTTTACAACCATAAGTTTAGAAGTTGGCGAAAAAAATATTGCTGCATTTTTGTTGTATCAAAAATTAGGTTTTAAACTAAGAAGAGTTAGAAAAAATTATTATTCAGATGGTACAAATTGTTTAGAAATGTCAAAAAATTTATAAAAATAATTAAAAATTAATACAAAAACTAAAAAATAAAAAACAATTTTGATTTAAATTGTTTTTTTTGTTTATGGCGCAACTTTTAATGTGCTTTATTTATAATCGTCTGGCAAATCGTTTAGCAACAGCAATGTGTCGTTGTCTGAAAGTAGAGTAAAATATTTTTTTGCATCTTCAAGTGTGGGGCTGTAACAAATTTTTTTAATGTCGTAGTTTTTAGATTTTAAACCTTCAGTAATTGCTTGTTTGTTGTGGTTGCCAACGATTACAACATAATCACAAAAAGCGCACATTTTTCCAAGTTTAAAATTTAGTTCGTATTCTTTTTTTCCGCCCTCGATAATTCCCGGTGTTACAACCATTTTTTTGTAATTAGTTTGTTGTAAAACATAAAGTGATTCTTTGGCACTGATAATAGAACAGTTGTAGCTGTCGTCTAAAATATTGATGTGAGATTTGATATATTCAAGACGATGTGATGTAGGTTTTAAATCCTTTATTGTTTGTATGATTTCTTTTATGTCTACATCAAAACTTAGCGCTAGTGCTGTGGCTTGTAAAATGTTAGAGATGTTGTGTCTACCTAAAAGAGAAGTAGAAACATTATAAGTTTTATTGTTTGTATGTAATTTAAAATAGGTTTTAAAATTTTCTATATTAATTTCGCTAGCATATACATCTGCTTTTTCGTGTATTGAAGTTGATACTTTTTTGCCTATTTTATTGTTATACATACGCTTACAACATAAGTTGTCTATGTTATAAATGCAATAATTATTGTCTAGATAACTGGATAATTTTGATTTGGCTATACATACATTTTGCAAAGATTTAAAACTTTCCAAATGTTGTGGCGCAACTGTAGTGATGATACCATAATCTGCACCAAAAATATTGCAAAGATTTTGTATATCATTTTTGTGCCTAGCGCCATACTCTAATATTATGAACTCACAGTTGTCGGTTAAGTTTTCGTTAATAAATTTACTTATCCCAAGAGGAGTGTTAAAACTTGCAGGAGTTTTTAAAGTATTGTATTTACTGCTTAATATTTGATACAAAATATTTTTAACACTTGTTTTGCCGTTGCTACCAGTTATAGCTATTTTAACTGCATTGCTATTTGCAAGTTTAAGACTGGCATTTTTTATGTATTTTTTGTTTTTAATTTTGTCATAAAAGTTGATAAAATTTGATAATGCTGGCATTGCAAATAATAACAACATCATTGCACTTGTACCAAAACTAAACACGCACCAAGGGGCAAGCAAAACTGCACTAATGATATAAAGTCTTTTAACTTTGCCAGTAAACTTTAAGGGTGTCTTGTTGGTGGTTATTAATGTTGATATATAAATTGAATTAATAAAAATTAATAAAATTTGAGAACATATTAAAAATATAAAATAATCAAAAATTATTTGTAAAATTAAAAAAAATACATAAAAAACAATAAAAAATGCATCTTTTTTTGAAAAATATTTTAAAAATCTTAAAATTTTATAATCTTTACACTGGAAAATATGTAAAAATTTTTCTAAATAAAATAAACATAAAACAAAATTTATTACATTTAAAATATAAACAACTATCATTTTAAAAACTCTAATATGCAATGATTAAACAATGCACTCATGGTTAGATATGCAAAGTGATCACTTTTTGTTACAACAAGTTTTGCCGAGTTTGTTTTTTTAATTTTTTTTGCAATCCAAATTTTTGTGTCCTTATCGTTTTTGCCCCAAAAAAGCAAAACAGGGCAATCAAATTTTGCAAAGTTTTTTGTGTTTAAATTTACAATATTTTTAAAAGTCTGCTTGTTGTTTTCTGATAGACTAATATAATCATTGCTTGCTATTTTTTTGTAAAGGTAACTAAACCTTTTTTGTTTAAGCAATATGATATTGTTTTGTGTTTTTATGCGTTTTATAAAATTATTATTTTTTGGTCCAGCGCCTCCAGTTACAACTAATTTTTTAATTAAATTTTTATTCATCAAACTGGCAACTCTAAAACCAAAACTGTGACATATAACTATCACACTTGATAGGTTGTGTATTTTTAATAAACCATGAACCAAATCAACATAATCTGACATTGTCCAAATAAGTGTAGTGTCAACATTTGTAGGCATGGTAAGGGTTAAAATATTGTAATTGTGTTTAAAAATGTTTATTGTGCTTGCAAATGAATTTTTATTACAACCCCAGCCATGCAAAAACAAAATAGTATTTTTGTGTCCACTGCAAAAATCGTAATCAATAGTTTCGCCCTTAAAAACAAACTTCATATTTTCTTATATGCAAACAAAATTTAAAATAGCAACATAAATACAAGTATGAAAAAAATATGTGTAATTTTTGGTGGGTCCAGTAGTGAGCATGATATATCTATCATAACTGGTATGCAACTGGCAAAAAACTATGGAGCAAAAGAGAAAATAGAAAAAATTTACTTAAGCTTAGATAACAGGTTTTATCTTGCAACTGAAGTACAAGACTTGTCAAAGTTTGAAGATAAGCAAAATCTTAATCTTAAAGAAATTGTTATATCCAATGGTGCTATTTTTACAAAAGGACTGTTTTGGAAAAAATATTGTGACATCGAGTGTATGATAAATTGCTGTCATGGTGGTGTGGGTGAAAATGGCGACCTTGCTGGTTTTTTTGCAGTTAACAATGTCGTTTTTACAAGTTCGGATAGTTTAACTGCACACATAACAATGGATAAAGATTTGACAAAGCAGTTTGTGTGTGACATTGTGCCAACAATAAAAGGTTATCGTGTTACCAAGACAAACAAAGACGAGATGTTTGCAATTATAGATACAGAATTGTCTGACGATTTGATTGTAAAACCAAATTCTTTGGGTTCTAGTATTGGAGTTATGGCGTGCGACAAATCAAACTACAAAGACCATGTAGAAGCCATTTTTGAACTTAATGATGATGCTTTGGTGGAAGATCGCGTTGTTGATATTACTGAATATAACCAAGCATGCTTTAAAGATAAAGACAAATTGGTTTTAAGTGCGATAGAAAACCCGATTTCAAAATCAGAAATTTTGTCATTTGATGACAAATATAAAGGTCAAAGCAAAGCAAAAGGCAAAGATAGAATTATTCCTGCCAAAATAAACAAAAAATTAGAACAAAAAATAAACGAGTATACAAGTCTCGTTTATTCCGCATTAAATATTAAAGGTGTGGCGCGTATTGACTATATTTACGACACAAAATCTCGCGAACTATACTTTAATGAGATAAATACTGTGCCTGGTAGCATGTCCTTTTACCTTTATGAACCAATCGGCATTGATTATATTACTTTGGTAGATAAACTTGTTGAAAACGCAAGCAAACCAAACAAATATACCTATTTTGATACCGAAATCTTAAAAGATAAAAAAATTTAGCGTGTTAATTCTGACTTGTTGCGAGGGTTAATATACACTTCGCGCCTATCGGCAAGGCGATTAAATTCTCTTTCAATATATTGAATTTGCTTTAAAGTTATTGTGGCAGTTTCTTCATTTAAAAAATTTCCATCTTTATCAATTTTAATATATTTATCGCTCAAAACATTAAAAAATTCTCTTTGACCAGGTTTTAATTGTTGACCGCCATTTGCTAAAATATAGTAAAGACTGTTAGTAGGGAATAAGTTTCTTGCAATTTTTTCTTCTTTACTGCTTGGTGATACTTCAGGGAAACATATAAAAGGCTTAAAGTCAGTGTCATCACCGCAATCAGTGACAAAATACACCTTGTGGTCTTTTGTATAAAGATATAATTTGATTGAACTTAAGTTAAATTTGATTGGTTTCATAATTCTCCTTTGTATTATTAAAGTGTGTATGATTTAAAATCTTCGTCATAAAATGATTTTTTTGCGGTCTCTATTTGCTCTTTTGTAGAGTATTGATTAAGTTTATGTGACAATTCTTTTAAATCTTTTGTTGAAATAGTTGCTGTAATTGATTCTGCAATATCAGAATTGTTTTCTCCTGCGTATTTGGCTTGTAATTCTTCTATCAATTCAGATTGTTTGTCTGTAAACTCTTTTGCACCAGCGCTCATAATATAGACAAGGTCGTAAGTAGGGAAGGCCCTGCACGCTATGCCATTAATAACAATAAACTCTCTCATAGGATGACAAACAAAAGGGACAACATCATCACGGACAATTAAACTTTTGGTAGTTATCTTGATTTTGTCTTTTACAATATACAATTTTAAGTCGTTTATCATCACACTCATAATTAATCTCCTAATATACAAATTATCATATAGTAACAAGCTTGTCAATACGCAATTACAATTTAATCTTAATAATCCACTTAAAAACAGCAATATGCACAAAAAAACACGAGTAAAACTCGTGCTTTTTATAAACCTATATTAGCAGTATCTTCAAACCTAATGGCATCCAAGTGGTCTGATATTTCTACAAAAGTATTAGTTTCTTTTAAAATGCCATTTTCTCCAACCAAATAGTATCCATCGCCTTTCGGTTTAGATACAACAAACATGTTGTTGCCATCTTCTTCCAAACGTATGGGTTTTTTAGGACAACGGTGTATCATGTAACCTTTTTCGTTTACTAAAAACCATTGAATTTTAACAGTTTTATTAATGCGCTTTTGTAAGGCAACCGCGCCAATACCATTTTCGATAGGCATAACATTTGCAAATGTATCAGTGTTATCTACAACAATAAAACTTATACCATCAGTTATTTTGTAAGACTTTGTGCTGTTTGGCACAAAACCAGTTTCTCTTAACACTTCTTTAGGGTATGTTAAGGTTTCTAATGTAGTCCATTTAGATGTAGGGTTTTTAATTTCATTAACTATAGTTTTCAACGTAAAACTCCTTATATTAATTGAATTTTATCATGTGATATGTGCTTTGTCAATATGTAATTTTTAAAAAAAGCCAAAAAATCGTTTCAATACTTAAAATAAATTGCTTTAATTTATAAATTTTGGTATAATATCATGGTACTTAAGCGAAATTTAAAAGTATAGGAGAAGATTGTGGCTAGTTATGATTCAAAAGATTTAGTAGTATTAGAAGGCCTTGACGCAGTCAGAATGCGTCCAGGTATGTATATAGGTACAACTGGTGTTAAAGGTTTGCACCATTTGTTGTGGGAAATTATTGACAACGCAGTGGACGAAGTTGCCAATGGTTTTGGTAACAAAGTGGTGGTTACATTACACAAAGATGGCACTGCGTCAGTTTTAGATAATGGTCGTGGTATACCAGTTAGTCCGCACCCAAAGATGAAAATCAGTGGTGTAGAAGTAGTATTTACTCAACTTCATGCAGGTGGCAAATTTGGTGACAACAACTATAAATATTCAGGTGGTTTGCACGGCGTTGGTGCGTCTGTTACAAACGCATTGTCTCGTTATTTGGAAGTTACAGTATACAAAGACGGTAAAAAACATTTTGCACGCTTTGAAAGTGTTGAAAAGGGTGGCAAAATTCACAGTGGTGTGCCGGTTGAAAAGTTAAAGGAAGTAGGCAATACAACACTTAAAGGTACTTATGTAAGGTTCCTTCCGGATGATAGAGTGTTTAAAGACATAACATTTAATTACGATACAGTACGCGAAAGATTGCAAGAGACTGCTTTTTTAAACAAAGGTGTCCATATCGAACTGGTTGATGAACGCACAAACAAGCAAGAAACATTGTGCTTTGAAGGTGGTATCAGGGACTATGTAACATATCTGACAATGGACAAAAAACCATTGTTTGTACCACCAATTTACATTGAAAATGAAATTGAAGATACATATGTGTCTTTGGCAATACAATATGTTGACAATTATACAGAAAGCATTTTTAGTTATGTAAACAACATACCTACTCCAGAAGGTGGCACGCACGAAGTTGGTTTTAAAACATCTTTAACAAAGGTCTTAAACGATTTTGCAAAAAAACATGGTTTGGTTAAAGATAAAGACATCGCCTTTATTGGTGACGACTTCCGTGAAGGTATGGTGGCGGTTTTATCCATCAAAATGAAAAATGTTCAGTTTGAAGGACAAACCAAAACAAAACTTGGCAATGTGGAAGCACGCGCAAGGGTAGAAACTGTTTGTAATCAAGGTTTGACAGAATTTTTTAACAGCAAAAAGAACGAAAACATTGGCAATATCATTATCGAAAAAGCAAAAGGCGCTGCTCGTGTTCGTGCTGCTGCAAAGCGCGCAAAGGACTTAACAAGGGCAAAAAATTCCATCGAAGGCAGTATGTTGCTTGGACAACTTGCAAACTGTACAAGTAGAAATGCAGATATTAACGAATTGTTTATTGTAGAAGGTAAATCTGCAGGCGGAAGTGCAAAACAAGGTAGAGACAGATATTTTCAAGCAGTCCTACCATTGCGTGGTAAACCGCTAAATAGTGAAAAGAAGCGTATTGACCAAGTGCTTGCAAATGAAGAAATCCGTACAATCATTGGTGCGCTTGGCACAGGTATAGGTGAAGATTTTAAGTTAGAAAATCTAAAATACAACAAAATAATCATTTTAAGTGATGCCGACCCAGACGGTATGCACATACGTTGCATATTGCTTACTTTCTTCTTTAGATATATGCGTCCGCTTATCACAAACGGCAATGTTTATATTGGTATGCCTCCGCTTTATAGCGTCAAAACCAAAGGTGAAATCATTTACTGCTACGGTGATGAAGAATTGGCAAAAGTAACAAAAGATTTAAAGAAATACACTATCCAAAGATACAAAGGTCTTGGAGAAATGGATTACGACCAGTTAAGAGAAACTACTCTTGACCCAGCAAGAAGAACAATTATCCGCGTCGGTGTTGAAGATGCGGTACTTGCAGACAAAGAAATCAGCCTTTGGATGGGCGATGAAATAGGCGCAAGGAAAGATTATATCAACAGATATGCAAACTTTAACAGAGTTGATGCGTACGAACAAAAACAAATAGAAGAAATTGAAGAAGGAGAAAAAGAATAATGGCAAAAAACGATAAAATTGACAAAATAAAAAATATTATTCCTACTGGACAACTCCTTCACAAAACTGTAGAAGAAGTGCTATCTTCGTCCATGCTACCATACAGTGAATATGTAATTTTAGACAGAGCATTACCAAGAGTAGAAGATGGTTTAAAACCAGTTCAAAGAAGAATACTTTACGATATGTTAATCCAAGGTTTAACACCAGATCAAGAATATAGAAAATGTGCTGGTGTGGTTGGTGATGTTTTAGGTAAATTTCATCCACATGGTGACAGTTCAGTTTATGGTGCGCTTGCGCGTATGGCACAAGATTTTGTTATGGGCGAAAGATTGGTGGATGGTCACGGTAACTTTGGTTCTATTGATGGTGACAGCCCCGCAGCATATCGTTACACAGAGTGTAAGTTGACACCTCTTGCAATGGAACTTATGAAAGACATTGACAAAGACTGTGTCAATTTCAGCCTTAACTTTGACGATAGATATAAAGAACCAGATTATCTTCCTGGTTGCTTCCCAAATCTATTTGTCAATGGTGCTATGGGTATTGCGGTTGGTCTTGCAACCAATATACCAACTCACAATCTTGGTGAAATGATAGATGGATGCATAGCTTATATTGACAATCCTAACATCAGCCTAGACGAAATGTTAAAGTATGTTAAAGGTCCAGATTTTCCAACTGGTGGTATAATTTGTTCTACAAACGACATGCGCGAGGCGTATTTGACAGGTAGGGGTAAAGTTCCTATCAGAGCAAAATTCCACACAGAAGACGAAAAGAACGGCAAAACAAACATAGTTATTACAGAAATCCCTTATCAAGTAAACAAAGCGGATATGCTAAAGTCAATTGGTGACCTTAAAGAAAAAATGAAGGACGAACTAAGCGATATCACCGAAATTGCAGACGAATCAAGTTCGGAAGGCGTGCGCGCAATAATCACTCTTAAAAGAGATGCTGATGTAAACAACATCATTGCAATTTTACTAAAGCATACAGATATGCAAATCAATTTCAACTACAATGTAGTTGCTATTGCAAATGGCAGTCCTAAACAACTTGGTTTGTTAGATTATTTATCTTATTACATCAAATTTCAACTTGATGTAATCGTAAGACGCACAAAGTTCGATTTAGAGCGTGCAAAAGCAAGGGCTCATGTAGTGGAAGGCTTGTGTATTGCAATTGCTAATATTGACGAAGTTATTAGGGTAATTAAAACTTCGCAATCAACTGCAGATGCAAAAGCAAAATTGATGCAAAAGTTTTTGTTAAGCGATATTCAAACTCAAGCAATTTTAGATATGAGATTAAGTCGTTTAACCAACTTAGAAACAACAAAACTTCAACAAGAATTGGCAGAACTACGCAAACTTATTGCAGAGCTTGAAAGTATCCTTGCAAGTCAAGCTAAACAATACAAAGTCATCAAAAAGGAAATGCTTGCAATTAAGGATAAGTATGCAACACCTCGTAAAACAGAAATTGTCAACGAGTTTGAAAACTATAATATAACACCAATAGAAAAATTGCTTGATACAGAGTGTGTGGTGGCGGTAACAAACGATTGTTTAAAATTAAAGACATTAGATTTAAAGCAAGTGCAAACAGCAAGTCCTACATACAACAAGTACGAAAACGAAAATGCTTTGCATAAATTTATTGTCAACACAAGTATGAATAGTTCGGTTTGTATATTCACTAACTTTGGCAATTTCTTCCGTATTGCGGTAAGAGATATACCTAATGCCAAGTTTATACAAAAGGGTACATTGTTCAGTCAAATTGCACATGCAGAGACCAACGAAAAGATTGTTGCAATTATGACCGAGCAAGATTTAAACGAAACACAAGAATTAATCTTCTGCACTCAAGACGGATATATCAAGCGTTGTGAAACAAGCGAATTTGCAACCCTTAAAAATGGTAGCCTTGCAATCAAACTTAAAGATTTTGACCGCGTAATATCAGTTCAAATCAACGACAATCTTCCATCTGTGCTTATGGTTAGTAGTGATGGTATGGCTGTTAATATGGAATATAAAACAGTGCCAGTTACAAAACGCAACAGCGGTGGCGTAATTGGTATGAACTTAAACGACAAGGCAAAAGTTATCTTTGCAAGTCAAGTTAACACATTGGATAGAGTGCTTGTGGTTACACCAGAAGGCAATGCAAAGAAGTTTAGTCTTAACGAACTTCCAGTAGGTGCAAGAAACAGAAAAGGTTTAAAAATCGTTACAGGTAAGGACGAAGTTTATTCAATAATTTCTCCAATAGTGACAGGTGAAGTAGTGCTAGTAGACAAAAAGGAAGGTATCAAAGCCGTAGATGTAAACGAAATTCCTATTCAAGAACGCACTAGCGCTTGCAAGCCACTTGTAAAAAAGACAAAACTAACACTTAAAGATATTGGTTTGTATCTTAACTAAAATAAAAATAACCAGTTGATGCTGGTTATTTTTTTAAATTTCATTATAATCCATTGTTGATGTCTTGCATAATTTCGTCTTCTATTTCTATCTCTCGTTCATAAGCCTTTTTTGCCTGTTCTAATATTTCTAATCTATCATAATCTTGTTGATTTTCTAAATATTTCTTTGCATGTTTATACCAAAAAGTATCGAATTTATCTAACATAAATAAATAGTAGTTTAATAATTCTCCTTCTTTGGTTGTATTATAGTCATCAATGTCAAAATATAGATCTGCTTCGCGATCTTTAAAATGAGGTGTATTATCCCAAATATGAACATGAATATAATTTCGCATATCAACATATTCAAATTGTTTTCTATTATCATATTGAATTGCATTTACAGAGATTAAAAGATCTTTAAAATCAGAATAAGTTAATTGGTTTATAAAATACATGTCACCCTCCTAAAGTAAACGTGATAATTGTACACTGTTTTCTTAAAATTGTCAAGATATATAATGGTAATTGATTAAATAACAGTCAAACACAAGTTTGGCTTTTTTGATATTGACAACAATCTATGTACATGATAATATAATATTGGGGATATATATGGACGTAAAACAATTTGAAAGTAAATTAAAATTTGAAAGTTTGATGAAAGATATTGAAAATATTGAGTTGTCTTTAAATTGTGTTTGGAATGAACAAGTCAAAGATCTGCGAGAGCATAAGGCAGAATTTTACTATCGTGTTATTAATGGATTAATCAAACAAATAAAAAAAGAATGTAAGGTATTAGGAAGGACTTTATATTTAAAAGAAAAATTAAAACTTAAAAGTATACAACAAAAATTAATAGATAATTGCTCTTTATCGTTTCAAAAAGAAGTAAAAGAAGATAAAGAATTTAATTTACAATAAATTAAAGTCAAACACAAGTTTGGCTTTTTTTATTCTTTTGGCAACTTTTGGCGAAATGTGGCATATTTTATACTATGGAAGCGTCTTTCTTGGAACTTAAAGCCAAGCAGGTGATAAATACAGTGGACGGTAAATGTCTAGGACATATCACAGACATTGTTTTTGACGTTGTAACCGCATGTGCTTTAGGTTTTGTGGTGCCAGGTCAGTCTCATGGTTTTTGGAGTATGTTTAAAAGTGGCAAAGACATTTTTATCCCATTTGACTGCGTGTGTAAAATAGGTGTTGATGTCATTTTAGTAGAACTTTATGTAGACGAAAAACCTTGCAAACCAGACAACAAACCTAAACATTGCGCTTGTCAAAGCATTGAACAAAATCATCATAGGCAAGAAAATATTAAAAAATAAAACCACAAAATATGTAAATTTATTTGTAAAATCCTACAAAATATGCCATAATATATATAGATTTAATTCGGACAAGCCGAAAAAAGGAGTAAGTTATGAAATGTATTTTTTGTGGCAATAGTGAAAGCAAGGTTGTAGACAGTCGTTATTTAAAGGACACAAGCATCCGCAGAAGGAGAGAGTGCTTAGGTTGTGGCAAACGCTTTACAACTTACGAAACAGCAGAAACAAATCCAATGGTTGTTACAAATGTAGACAACATGAGAGAACCATTTAAGTTGGACAAATTGGCAGAAAGCATCAAATATGCTACATACTGCACAAATATTGCAGACCAATCAACCACACTTGCATGTAAAATAGAAAAAAAGTTGTTGGAACTACAACAACAAGAAATTTCTACACGAGACATTGTTCGTGTTGCGCTTGATGTGTTGCTTGAATTTGATGCAATGGCGTGCCTTGTATACTACACTCAACACACAGAGTGTGAAAATTTTGATGACATAAGGCGTTTTATCAACAGATAGAATAATTTAGCGAGCAATTTGCTCGTTTTTTATTGCAAATTTTGATATATTTTGGTATAATAACAACATGAATAAAAAATTACTTAAGACAATTACATACTCAACCATCATTGCAATTTGCTTAATTGCGGTTAGTTTGTTGGCATTTTTTTCACATAGTGGGGCTTTTGCAATCGATAGATTTATGATTAACAAAATGCAAGCAATCCAATCAAAAGGCTTGACAGGTATATTTGCTTTTATTACATCGTTTGGTTCGGTTTATAGTTTTATACTTTTAACTGCATTAATTTTGATTATGGTTAAAGATAAAAAAATTGGTGTTGTACTTGGGTTAGATTTTGTTGTCGCTGCGTTGGCAACTGTATACATCAAGTTTACTGTGCGCAGACCGCGTCCTATTGGTGTTGCCTTGATAGAAGAAACTGGTTTTAGTTTCCTATCTGCACATGCGATGATATCTATGGCGTTTTATGGTTTGGCAATTTTCTTGATTTTAAAATATGTAAAAAACAAACCACTTAAAATATTGTTTTCTAGTTCACTTGGCTTGTTTATTATAGCAATTGGTATTTCTAGAGTATATCTTGGCGTACACTATTTTACTGATATAATAGCAGGTTTTTGTATGGGGCTTGTTGTTTGCTTAATCTTTACATTAACTTACGATTATATATACCTAAAAAAACCATATATTCGTAAAAAGAACGATAAAAATTAATTATATAGAACAAAAATATTTTGTAACCAAATAAGGGTTGCAAAATTTTTTTAAGTATGATATCTTATATAAGATTATAAATTTTTAAGGAGTATTTTAAAGTGATAACAGTAAATAATGTAGCAGTGCAATTTGGTAGCAGAAAACTTTTTGAAGAAGTTAACTTAAAGTTTTCTAAGGGTAATTGCTATGGCGTGATAGGTGCAAATGGTGCGGGTAAATCTACCTTTATGAAGGTTTTGTCTGGAGAGTTAGAACCAAACAAAGGTGAAGTAATCATACCAGCAAAAGAGCGTCTTTCAGTTTTAGAACAAAACCAAGAAAAATATAATGATTATACCGTTTTGCGTACAGTTTTGATGGGACACAAGCGCCTTGTAGAAATTATGGACGAAAAAGAAGTGTACTACAACAAGGCAGATTTTACAGAAGAAGATGGCATAAAACTTAGCGAGTTAGAAGCAGAATTTATGGAACTTAACGGTTGGGATGCAGAAAGCGATGCAGAAAGTTTATTAAACTCATTGGATATACCTAAAGAACTTCATCACGAACTTATGGGCAATGTCGATAGCAAAATCAAAGTTAAAGTTTTGCTTGCTCAAGCACTTTTCTCCAATCCAGACAACTTAATTTTGGACGAACCTACAAACAACCTTGATGTAAAAACAATCCGTTGGTTGGAGAACTTTATCCAAAATTTTGAAAACACAATCATTATTGTCAGCCACAACCGTCACTTTTTAAATAAAGTTTGTACTCACGTGTGCGATATCGACTATGGCAAAATTCAACTTTTCTTAGGTAACTACGATTTCTGGTACGAAAGCAGTCAGTTGGCACTTAAACAACAAAAGGACCAAAACAAAAAAGCAGAGCAACGCGCAAAGGAATTGCAAGAATTTATTGCTAGATTTGCGGCAAATGCTTCTAAATCTAAACAAGCAACAAGCAGAAAGAAAGAGTTAGAGCGCCTTACAATTGAAGATATCAAACCAAGCAGTCGTAAATATCCGTATATCGATTTCAAATTTGAACAACGCATAGGTAACGACATATTGTATGTTAAAAACCTAACAAAAAAAGGTTTGTTTGAAAATGTTTCGTTTACAGTCCGTCCAGACAACAAAATTGCAATTATGAGTGACAACAGCAATGTTGTAACAGCACTATTTGATATCCTTGCAGGCAAAGATACAGACTATTCTGGAGAAGTAAAGTGGGGTAAAACAATCATAAACACATATCTTCCACAAAACAACAACGATTACTTTGAAGATTGTGACTTGTCTTTGGTAGAGTGGATTGGCCAATTCACAAAAGAAAACGATGCAACTTTCTTGCGTAGTTGGTTGGGCAGGATGTTGTTCAGCGGTGAAGAAGCAGAAAAGAAAGCAAAAGTTTTATCAGGTGGCGAAAAAGTGCGTTGTATGTTGGCTCGTATGATGTTACAAAGTGGCAACTTCTTGCTTTTAGACGAACCTACCAACCACTTAGATTTGGAAAGTATTACAGCACTAAACAAAGGTATGGAACGCTTTGATGGTTGCATGATTTTCTCAACTCATGACGAAGAAATCATATCAACAGTTGCAAATCGTATTATACGCATAAATTCTACACTTGAATATGATAACGAAACAGACTACGAAACATATTGCGAAACTCAATTTAAAAAATAAAAAAGAGCCATACGGCTCTTTTTGTTATAATAGTTAAATTTAAACTCTGCCAACTAATTCGTCAATACTAACACCTAAATAGTCGGCAATTCTAATATAGTTATTAGTTGATGGTGTTCTATGTTGATTAAACCAAGAATATTCATGTCCTTTTGTCAGTTTTAAATCCTTAAAAAGTTTATATTTTGTAATATTAGGTGATTTATCAATAATTTCTTGCAGTCTAATAGAGAATTTGGTAGGTTTAATTTCTTTATATTTACCAAAATCGTCTGTACGCCCACATAAATAATCTAAACTGCAATCAAAAAGTTTAGATAAAGCAATTAAATATTTTATAGATGGCAATACTTTGTTTTGCCACCTAGATATGTTGGCAGTTGATGATAAATTTAATTTTTTTGCAATATCTGCATCTTCACAATTGTTAACTTGCTTATAATCTTTTATTAATTCGTTATATCTTTCGGAAAAGTTATTCATATAAAAATGCTAGACTATATTATGGAAAATAAAATAATTTTACACGATTGGTACCTATTTGATTGACTTTTACAAATTTGTTTGATATTTTATTTTTGACTTATCGATAAGTTTCGAAGTGAGGATACTCGAGAACTAAGTTAACAGTTAGTCCAATTGGAGAGTTGCAGAGTAGTAAACTTCGAAAAAGCCCGTAATTTCGGGCTTTTTTTAATTTATTGTATTAATAAAAGATATAAGTTAGTAAACTTTAAACGCGTATACATTTTATTAAAATGTAAGTCATATATTTATATATGAGTATGATGAAAGAGATAGAAAAGTTTATGACAAATGCTGAAGCGTCTATCAATTATCGTGTTGTAAACTTAGGTGGCAAAAATCTTTATGTAGAAGGTATTAAAAGCATTATTTGTCTTGGTGATAATGAAATCAGGTTTCAACTAAAAAAATGTATGCTGATAATAGTTGGAAACAACATGAAAATTAAATATCTTGACAAAACAACTTGCACCATTGTTGGTGACATATTTTCGGTGGTATCGCAATGAAGTTTGATGTAAAGGGCTATGGCGTGGACAACTTGCTTAAAACACTGCATGTTAAAAAAGTTAAGATTTATAATCTTAAATTTTTAGATAAAAATCACATAGAATTTGAAACTGATGATAAAAACAGAAAAAAAGTTAGAAGATATATTGCAAACTTTGACAAAAAAGAAACTTTAACAAATTTTAAAAAACTGCCAAATCTGATACTTGCAAATTTGGGCATTATCATTGGTGTTTTTGTTGGTATAATTTCGTTTTTGTTTATGTCAAACTTTACATGGCAAATACAAGTTTTTGGCACAAAAGATTTGTCAGTGTCAGAGATTATTTCAGTACTAGAAAACAACGGTATAAAAAAGGGCAAAATCAACCTTCAAACAAGCAAAGATATCGAAAACATTTTGCTAAACAATTACGATATGATTGCGCAAGTGTCAGTTATACGACAAGGCACTGCCATAATAATAAATCTAAGCGAAAAACTTGTGTATAATCAAACGGAATACGCTCCAATCACTGCCACACACAATGGCATTATAACAAACATAAACATAATCACTGGCACAACAAATGTAAAGGTAGGCGATTATGTAAATAAGGGGGATATCCTTGTTCTTCCGTTTAACATAAACTCAAATGGCACAAAAATAAGCGTTATGCCACTTGCAGAAATTACTGCCACTATGTATATCTTAGGCACTTGTCAAATGGACAAGTTAGAAACCGTTTTAATGCGTACTGGTCAAACTTGTGTGGAATATAAGTATAAAATTTTTAATAAAAATTTATTTTCTGGCAAAAACAAAAATTCGTTTGCTCTTTTTGAAACTAGTGTGTATAATGAAAATATAAGCGGACTTGTTCCACTAACTCGTGAGGTGATTGTGTATCACGAACTAGAACAAACAACAATTCAGCATGATTTTGACAAAGAAAAGCAGTCGCTTATAGAAAAAAGTCAAAAACTTGCTTATCAAAGTTTGCTAACATACGACACAATGCTTGATGAAAATACACAAGTAAAAATAGTTGGGGATACGATGTTCGCTTGTACAACACTTACAGTGCAAGGGATTATACATGGTTGAGATTTTAGGTTTTGATGAATTTAAACAAGATTTGGAACGCGTTTTTAATGAAGTGTCCAAAAATCTTTCATTGCCTAAAAAAATTAAGGTCAACCTTATCAAAACAGACGAGCAAGAAATTCGCACATTAAATCGAGACACTCGCAACATAGATAAGGTTACAGATGTTTTGTCGTACCCTTACACAAATTTGCAAGTGGGACAAAAATTAAAATTAAAAGACTATGCTTTAGATATTGACCCAACAGACGGTCTTCTTACAATAGGGGATATCTACATTTGTGAAAAGCGTGCGCAAGAGCAGGCTAAAGAATATGGACACTCTTTTAAAAGGGAAGTTTGCTTTTTGTTTTGTCATGGTTTGTTACACATTTGCGGATATGACCATATTCAAGCAGAAGACGCAACCGTAATGGAAGCAATGCAAAAGAAAATCCTTGATGCTCTTAACATAACAAGGGATGTACAATTTAAAGCAGGTTTTGTAACAATAGTAGGCGAAACCAATGCGGGCAAAAGCACACTTATCAACAGTTTGGTTGGTGAACATGTCGCAATAGTCAGCCCAAAATCGCAAACCACAAGAGAAAATATCCAAGGCATTTATAACGATAAAAACTGTCAAATAGTGTTTGTAGATACTCCTGGTTATCACAAACGCAACACCAAAATAGATGACGAAATGGACAAGCATATCGAAAATGCACAACAAGACACCGAAATTGTACTTATGGTTATTGTTGCAAACAAACCACTTGTCTCTCAGTATGAAAAATTATCAAAAAAAGTGACTGCAACTGCAAAAAAAATATTGCTTATCAACAAAGTGGACGAAAGCAGTTTTGAGCGTCTTTATCCGCAACTTGACGAACTCAATAAAATTGCCAAAGTGGATGAAATTTTGCCAATCTCAGCGCTAAAACAAAAAAATATTGATGTTTTGATTGATATGATTAAAAAATTCTTGCCAACTTTTGACTACGAAATGCGGTATTATCCAGAAGATGATTACACAGACAAAAACTTGCGTCATATGGTGGCGGAAATTGTGCGTGAAAAAGCCTTACTATGCTTAGATGACGAAATTCCTCATGGTGTACAAGTGGTGGTCACAAGTTATTTAGAAGATAAAAATCCAATTGAAATTTATGCAGACTTGTATTGTGAAAAGGAAAGTCATAAAGCAATCATACTTGGCAAAAATGGCGAAATGATAAAAAAGATTTCAACCATGGCACGAAAGTCGGTAGAATATGTTACTGGCAGTCATGTAAATCTGCAAATTTATGTAAAAGTTAAGGCAAATTGGCGCAATGACGAAAAAGCAATAGCAACTTTTGGTCTAAACGCCAGTGAATAATTTATAAATTTGCACATAAAATATAAAAAAGGAGTGAGATATGAAAGATTATAAAGTTATGATGAAAAGTTATATGAGTTTGTTTTATCAAACAGGCAGAGTAGAATTTTTTAACTTATATAAATACGCAGAAAAAAATCAAACTCCAATTTTGCTTGATGATAGAACAGCAGAAGAGGAGTTGTCTCTTCAATAATTTTAAAACAAAAGATTATGGACGAAAGAATAAAAGGTATAGTAATTAAACTTACAGATTATAAGGAAGCGGACAAACTTGCTTCCATTTTTTCGCTTGAAAAAGGTATGATTTTTACAAAATTTGTTGGCGTCAAACGAGACAAGGCAAAATATAAATCTATTGCACAACCATTTGTTTTTGCAGATTTTACCTTAAACAAAAAAGGCAACAATTACACAATCACCAATGCAGATGTAATTGATACTTTCCCTAAGATAATGTCAGACTACAACAAAACTATATGTGGATATATAATACTAGATATAGTTTATTCTATATTGCCTAAAGAAAAACCCGAACCAGAACTTTTTGCTTTAACCATTTCTGCCTTAAAAAATATAGAAGAAACTGACGAGTTTAATGCCACAATTGACTACATTTTAAAGTTTATATCTTTTTCAGGCATGGGGTTGGAATTTGCTGACACTAATTATATATATTTTGGCGCGTTATCTGGCAATTTTACAACTACAAGAGAAATTGGCAGTGTACAAATTGACAACAAGGTATATGGTCTTTTAAAAGCAATAAATCAAAGTCAAATTGTTCAAATCAACCAAACCACACAAAAACAAGCATTAAGATTTTTACACAATGTTATTTACGCCAAATTTAACGAAGATATCAAATCATTTCAATTTATATAATAAAAAGTAACCAAATTTTAATTTTTACATTAATTTAGTTGCTTTTTTTTATGCGATTTTGTAGACTATAAAAGTTTAAATATTAAAGGAGAAAACATGAGTAAAAAATACGTTTATTTATTCAGTGAAGGCAACGCATCAATGCGTGAACTTCTTGGTGGTAAAGGTGCCAATTTGGCAGAAATGACAAAAATTGGTTTGCCAGTTCCACAAGGTTTCACAATTTCAACCGAAGCCTGCACACAATACTATGAAGATGGTCGTCAAATCAACCAATCTATCATGGCAGAAATCATGGAAAATATTGCCAAAATGGAACAAATCACCGGCAAAAAATTTGGTGATAAAGAAAATCCATTGTTGGTATCAGTTCGTTCTGGTGCGCGTGCATCAATGCCTGGTATGATGGATACAATCTTAAACCTTGGCCTTAACGAAGAAGTGGTAGAAACTTTATCAAGAAAAAGCAACAATCCTCGTTGGGCTTGGGACTGCTACAGAAGATTTATCCAAATGTTTAGTGATGTTGTTATGGAAGTTGGCAAAAAGTATTTTGAAAAACTTATCGACAACATGAAAGAACGCAAAGGCGTAGAACAAGATATAGACTTAACAGCAGAAGATTTAAAACAACTTGCTAACGAATTTAAAGCAGAATATAAAAAGCAATTAGGTAAAGATTTCCCATCAGATCCAAAGGAACAATTGTTTGAAGCAATCAAGGCAGTGTTCCGTTCTTGGGACAACCCACGTGCAAACATCTATCGTCGTGACCACGATATACCATATTCTTGGGGTACAGCGGTTAATGTTCAAATGATGGCTTTTGGTAATATGGGCGATACATCTGGTACAGGTGTTGCGTTTACTCGTAACCCAGCAACTGGCGAAAAGGGCTTGATGGGTGAGTTCTTGATGAACGCACAAGGCGAAGACGTTGTAGCTGGTGTACGTACTCCAATGCCTATTGCAAAAATGGCAGAAGTTATGCCAGAATGTTATGAACAATTCTTAAAAATTTGTTCTACTCTTGAAAATCACTACCGTGATATGCAAGATATGGAATTTACTATCGAAGATAAAAAACTTTACATGCTTCAAACTCGTAATGGCAAAAGAACAGCTGCTGCTGCAATAAAAATTGCTTGCGATTTGATTGATGAAGGTATGATTACAGAACAAGAAGCATTAATGCAAATTGATGCAAAATCTCTTGATATGTTATTGCACCCTACATTTGATGCACAAGCACTTAAAAATGCAGATAAATACAATGTCGTAGGCAAGGGTATTGCAGCATCTCCTGGTGCAGCAGCTGGTACAATCGTATTTACAGCTGAAGATGCAGTTGTTGCTGGTCAAGCTGGCAAAAAAGTTATCCTTGTTCGTCTAGAGACAAGCCCAGAAGATATTGAAGGTATGAAATATGCACAAGGAATATTGACAGTGCGTGGCGGTCAAACATCACACGCAGCCGTTGTTGCTCGTGGTATGGGTACTTGCTGTGTGTCTGGTTGTGGCGATATCAAAATGGATGAAGAAAACAAATGCTTCACTCTTGCTGGCAAAACTTATCACGAAGGTGACGAATTGTCATTAGACGGTTCAACTGGTACAATCTATGATGGTATCATCAAAACTGTTCCAGCAGATCCAAACAGCGGTTATTTTGGTCGTATCATGCGTCTTGCTGACAAATACAAAGCTACGGATGTAAGAACTAATGCCGACACACCTGCAGACGCAGAAAGAGCATTACAACTTGGTGCTCAAGGTATTGGTCTTTGCCGTACAGAACATATGTTCTTTGATCCAGCAAGAATTGGTGCTTTCCGTGAAATGATCTGTTCAGACACAGTAGCAGAACGCGAAAAAGCATTGTCTAAAATCGAACCTATGCAACAAGAAGACTTTGAAGGATTGATGGAAGCAATGAAGGGTATGCCAGTTGTTATCCGTTTCTTAGATCCACCTCTTCATGAATTTGTTCCTCAAACTGAAGAAGATATTAAAGCATTGGCTGATTCTCAAGGCAAAACTGTTGCTCAAATCAAACAAATCATCAACGATTTGCACGAATTTAACCCTATGATGGGACACCGTGGTTGTCGTTTGTCAGTAACTTATCCAGAAATTGCTGTAATGCAAACAAAAGCAATCATCAAGGCTGCTATCAATGTTCAACGCAGACATCCAGATTGGAATGTTGTTCCAGAAATCATGATTCCGCTTGTTGGCGAAATCAAAGAATTCCGCTTTGTTAAAAAAGTGGTTGTAGATACTGCAGACGCTCTTATCAAACAAGCAGGTGTAAGTCTTAAATATCAAGTTGGTACTATGATAGAAATACCTCGTGCATGCTTAACAGCTGACGAAATTGCAAAAGAAGCAGATTTCTTCTGTTTTGGTACTAACGATTTAACTCAAATGACATTTGGCTTCAGCCGTGACGACGCTGGTAAGTTCTTGCCTTCATACTATTCAAGCAAGATTTACGAAAGTGATCCATTTGCTCGTCTAGATACAACCGGTGTTGGTAAACTTATGGAAATGTCTATAAAATTAGGCCGTCCAGCAAACACAAATCTTCACGCAGGGATATGTGGTGAACATGGTGGTGACCCTTCAAGTATCGAATTCTGCCACAAAATTGGCTTAGATTATGTATCTTGCTCACCGTTCCGTGTTCCAATCGCTCGTTTAGCCGCAGCTCAAGCAAACATTAAAGCTCCTAGAAATTAAATATAGATTAAATAAAAAATGCGAGATTTCTCTCGCTTTTTTATTCTAAAATATCTAATAATTTCCAATTATACTGTTCGCATATTTTTGCTAAAATAACAGGATTAATATCTGGGTTACTTTTCATTATATTGTAAAATTCTTTTATTGATATAGCGCAGTGGTTACAAAACTCTAAAACATCCAAATTGTTTTGTTTCATATAATCAAAAAATAATTTTCTTTTTAACTTGTAAATAAATTTAATTTTAAAACATATATTAAAAGCATATCATACCGAAAAGGTATATATCAATAAAAATAAACCAAATTGTCATATTATACTTACATGGTTAAGGTGAATAATAAATTTTCTATAAGATTTAAAGAATTAAGAGAAGAAAAGAAGTTAAGTCAAGCGCAGGTTGGGAAGGAATTAGGTTACACTCAAGTTTGCATTTCAAGATGGGAATCAGGTGAAAGAATGCCCAATGCAAATGACATTATTGCAGTTGCGATATTTTTCAATGTTTCAACTGATTATTTATTAGGTCTTACAGATTTATAGTCTTTATTTGTCAAAAAGTATCAGATTTTAACAATGATTTGACATAATCTTACAAAATTTTTCAATTTTTTTTGGCTAGGGGTATTGACAAATCAAATTTTCGTGTTAGAATTAAGGCGTCAGCTTGGTCAGATGGTCGCAAGCTGGGTGCGAACTCAGTTTGAGGAAAGTCCGAGCTTCACAGAGCAAGGTGCTTGCTAACGGCAAGTCTAGGCAACTAGAAGGAAAGTGCAACAGAAAATAACCGCTATACCCCTGAGTGGTTTTTAGTAAGGATGAAAAGGCGAGGCAAGAGCTCACCGCGGTGTTGGCGACAACACTGGTCCATGCAAACCCCACCTGAAGCAAGGTAAAATATCCGCAACGGTTGCTCGCCAGGATATAAACACCGCTAGAGACGTAAAGCAATTTGCGTACTAGATAGATGACCGTCAAATACAGAACTCGGCTTATAGACCAAACTGCCACCTAAATGCTTTCATCCTTTTGGATGGTGGAGAATGTGTAAACGTTCTCCATTTTTTTTGCGAAAAGTACTGCCTTTTTAGGCGTTTGCTTAAAGATTTAAGCAAACTAAATTTATGGCATACTTTTCGCATTTCTATGAAGGAGACACTAGTTTCCCCTTCATTACTTCCTCTTAAAAGGATTATTTTTAAGGTATAAATTCCTGTCGTATATTCGCATTACTATGAAGGAACACCTTAGCAAGTTTTTCCTTCATGGCTTCTTTTCCAAAAAAGGATTATTTTTATACAACCGCAAGTTGTTAGTGCAGGTATATGAAGGGGACACCATATTACTTGTTTTTTATTAATTCTTCGTTTAAAATTGCTATTGCTTTGGTTTCAATGCGGGATATATAACTACGACTAATATTTAAAATATCTGCGACTTCTTGCTGAGTGTGTTCATATCCGCCATTTAAACCGTATCTTAAACTTATTATCTTATACTCGCGCTCGCTAAGACTTTTTTGCATGATTTTAACTATTTCTTCCATTAGCACGCGTTTTTCTACAATTACATCTGGGTCATCTTCTTGCTTTTGAGGTATAATATCACGAAAAGTCATTTCACTGCCGTCTTTATCTACGCCAATAGTTTCTTCAATACTGACGCAAACTTTATGTTTTTTATTGGCGCGTAGCAACATTAGTATTTCGTTTTCAATACACCTGCTAGCATAAGTGGACAACTGACTGCCTTTATCTTTTTGAAAACTATCAATCGCCTTAATAAGTCCAATAGAGCCAACAGAAATTAAGTCTTCCGCCTCGGCAGAACTATTGTATTTTTTGCAAACATGCGCAACCAACCTAAGATTATGATTTATTAGTTTTTCGCGCGCATTTTTATCACCTGCATGCATCTTATCAATAAAATCATCTTCTTGTTCTTTTGTTAAAGGGTCAGGGAAACCGTTAAATTCACTAATATATCCATGAAACATCAACAACTTTGACATAAATGCACCAATAGTCTCAAATACCATTTTATACTCCTTATTTGCTTTTACGGAATATATGTGGCAGAAAGTGATATTTTGTCTGTCCATGTCGAAATTTGAAATATTTTTTTAAATTTATCGCACTGAACACAAAAAAATCAAAAATTTTACATTATTATAGCCAAATGATGTTTGTATAAATATCTCAAGAAGAACTAGCAAAAATGGTAGGCACTACAAGACAAACTATAATCTGAAAAAGGGACTTTTAGTCCAACTGCCAAACTGACTTTGTTGCTTTGTATTGCTTTAAATAAAAAATTTGAAGAAATATTTTACTTTTAAAACTCTCATTATGAGAGTTTTTCTTTTGGTATTGACTAAACAAAAATTATGTGCTATTATTTTTTTGGGAGTAAATATGACAGCAAAAGAATTTATTTCAATAATTTTAGATGTTAATGAAAAAATCAGTATTAGTCTTGACAAGCCTAAGACAAGTTTATATTATGAAGTTTTATATTCAACATTGTACGAATCAAAAAAGGCTTTGCCTGCAAATGCTTGGGAAAATGAAGTAACAATGATAGCAAAGGATAGTTTTTTAAAGTTGCAAGAAGAAATTTTAAAACATACATCTGCTGAATACCAAGAACTTGTCAAAAGATGTGAAGAAAAACAAAACGATGTTATAAAACAAACAACTATAGAACCGAAAATAATTCAAACACCAAAATGTAAGCGACGTATTGGTTTTTATCTTGAAGAAGACCAACAACAAAAATTATAATTATAAAATTTAATCTATTTGTAAAAGACCTTATATTAAGGTCTTTTTTCTATTTTAATACCTTTGACAAAATGCTTGTTGTTTGTTATAATCAAGCATATGAGTAGACAAGATAAAATACGTAATTTTTGTATTGTAGCACATATCGACCATGGTAAAAGCACTTTGGCAGACAGGTTGATGGAACATACCAATACAGTTTCAAAACGTGATATGGAAGAGCAGTTGCTAGACAGTATGGATATCGAGCGAGAACGCGGAATCACAATCAAACTAACACCTGCCACAATGAAATATACTTGTAATGGTGAAGAATATACTTTAAACCTTATTGACACGCCAGGGCATGTCGATTTTTCGTACGAAGTCAGCAGGTCATTGGCTGCGTGCGAAGGTGCAATTCTGGTGGTTGACGCATCACAAGGTGTGCAAGCACAAACCTTGGCAAATGTGTATCTTGCTTTGGATGCAAATTTGGAAATTATACCTGTCATAAACAAAGTTGATTTACCAAGTGCGGATATACCAGGCACAAAGAAAGAGATTGAAGATATTATCGGTATCCCTTGTGATGAAGCATGTGAAATTAGTGCAAAAACCGGTTTAAATATAAACACTGTTTTAGATGCGGTTGTAAAATATGTGCCAGCACCCAAAGGGGATAGTTCAAAACCACTAAAAGCCCTTATTTTTGACAGTTATTATGACAGTTATAAAGGTGCAGTTAGTATGGTGCGTATCTTTGACGGACAAGTCAAAGTAGGTGACGAAATTCTGTTTATGCAAACCAAAAAATCTTTTGTCGTTACAGAAGTAGGTGTGTATAAACCACAAGCAGTTGAAACAGATTGCCTAAAAGCAGGTGAAGTTGGCTATATTGCGGCATCAATCAAAACGGTTAGCGACACAAAAGTTGGCGATACAATTACACTAAAAAACAATCCAATAGACAAAGCTCTTGACGGATATAAAGAAGCAACAAGCGTTGTATTCTGTGGCATATTCCCACTTGATGGCGACAAATATCAAGAACTTAATGACGCTTTAGAAAAACTTAAACTTAACGACGCAAGTATACACTTTACAAAAGAGACTTCTTTAGCACTAGGACACGGCTTTAGATGTGGCTTTTTAGGTCTTCTTCATATGGAAATTATTACTGAAAGATTGGAGAGAGAATTTAACTTAGATATAATCACTACATCACCAAGTGTAGAATATAAAGTGTATGACAACAAAGGCAAAGAGTATGACGTAACAAACCCAACAGAAATGCCACCACTTCCAACTATACAAAAAATGGAAGAACCTATTGTAAAAATGGAAATAATTACGCCAAAAGATTATCTTGGTGGTATTATGGATTTATGTGCAGATAGACGCGGTGTTTATCTTGATATGCAATATATAGATGCAAATCGTACAAAACTTATTTACACCATGCCTTTAAATGAAATTGTTTATGATTTCTTTGACAAAATTAAATCAATCAGCAAAGGTTATGCTAGCATGGATTACGAACTTAGCGGGTATAACGAAAGCGACCTTGTAAAAATGGATATCTTGTTAAATGGAGAAATATGCGACGCACTTTCTATCATAGTGCATAAGGACAAAGCATATGCAAGGGGCAGAGCCTTGTGCGAAAAACTTAAAACAGTTATTCCGCGTCATTTGTTTGAGATTCCTATCCAAGCTGTGATTGGTGGCAAAGTAATTGCCAGAGAAACTATATCAGCAATGCGTAAAGATGTGCTTGCAAAATGTTATGGTGGCGATGTAACTCGTAAAAGAAAATTACTAGAAAAGCAAAAGGAAGGCAAAAAACGCATGCGTCGTTTGGGCAGTGTAGAACTTCCAAGCGAAGCTTTTGTAACCATATTAAAACTTGACGACTAAAATACATCTATATGTAAAAACTTGTAAAATTGTTAGGAATTTTGTAAAAAATAGGTTATAATAATCAAAACTAGGGGTAAAAATATGGTAAAAAACAAACCAATGGGATTATATGTGCACATCCCGTTTTGTAGCAAAAAGTGTGATTATTGCGATTTTGTATCATATTCTATGAACAAAAAAGCGCAACAACAATATTTAGATGCTTTGTTTTCAGAAATTGACTTGGTTAAAAGGCAATATATTGGCAAAACATTTGATTCTATTTATATAGGTGGCGGTACACCTAGCATTGTGTATGAAGGTTTTATTGCAGGTTTGGCAAGGAAGTTGTTTTCGTCTTTTCATTTTGCAGAAAAAACAGAGTTTACAATCGAGATAAATCCAGCATCATTTACAAAAGAAAAATTCTTTGAATATGTTCAAGCAGGCATCAACCGTATCAGTGTTGGTGTTCAATGTTTGGATAGCAAACTTTTGGCACTTCATGGCAGATTGCAAAGTTTAGAAAATATTAAAGGTACGTTTGATATCTTGCGCAATAGTCAGTTTCCAAATGTAAACGGAGACTTGATGATAGGTTTGCCTGGTCAAACACGCAGTTCGGTTTTAAAAACAGTTAAATTTTTAATCAAAAACAAGGTTAAACACATTTCTACCTATGGCTTACAGGTAGAAAAGGGCACAATGACATTTGACAAAATACGTCGCGGCAAATTCAAGTCTATCCCAGACAAAAAGACAGTGTCTTGGTACAACAAAATTTACAAACTTTTAAAGAAAAACGACTACATTAGATACGAAATATCTAATTTTGCCAAACCAGGATTTGAAAGCAAACACAACTCTAAATATTGGGACGAAACAAACTATTTAGGTTTAGGTGTTCCATCTCATAGTTTTGTTGATGGCTATAGATTTTACAATACCAAACGCTTAGATACATATATTGATGCTATGAACGACGGCAAATCTGCGGTTTACAGCAAGGAATATCTTTCAAAAGCAAATCGCAGGACAGAGCGTATTATGTTGAGTTTAAGGACAATTCGTGGTCTAGATTTAGAACAATTCGAGCAAGATTTTAACGAAAATCTTTTAGTTTCTAGAAAAGATCAAATTGATTTGCTTATCAGCAAAAATATGTTGAAGATAGAAGATGGATATCTAAAAGTTACAGACAAACATTTTTATGTTTCAAACTCAATCATTGTTTCTTTAATTTAACGGACATTTTGTCCGTTTTTTGTATATTGACAATCACTTAATATTATGTTAAATTATTTATAACATGGAAACCGCTATAACAAACTTAAAAACCAAAATACAAAAATTTATAGACACTTTAAATTACGATTTGTCAGAGTGTCAAAGGTTGTATGCACATATGGAGCATCTTCTTGATTTAGACAAACAAATGCCATCACCCTAATAGATAAACTTATTTGTATCAAATTAAAATTTTTAGATAAAATAAAGCAAAAACATCGCAACCAAATGTTTAAAAGAATTAAACGCACAATGAAACCAGGTAAAAATCATACTTTTTTACAAATATTTTACGAAGATGATTTTACTATATTTAATTTGCGAGATATTGATGCAGAATTAAGATGCGAACTTAGATCTATAGTAAATAGCACAAATTCTTATTCAGCAAGAAATTCAATCAAAACACTACATGGTTGTATTGTCCAAAATACCAAAGAATTGCTAAACTTTGCTCAAGAAATTTATCATTTTTTAGATACATATAAGATAGTTAAAAGAAACAATTACTTAACATTAGAAGATATTAAAAACCTTCAATATTAATTTGAAAATACAGGGTAGGTTATGTCAAACTTTATATTTATAAGGAAAAAATATTTAACCGAAACAGAATTGGAAGCTGTTTTTAATATTTTGTCCAACAATATGCAGTCGTTAGGTTTTGATATTAACCAAGATAATAAAAAGATTTGGCAAACAAATTTTACAAATTCACTATCTAAAGACAATCAATATTGTTATTTGATATATAAACAAGATTTTTTATGTGGCTATATCCAAGTTGGTTTATTTGATAATTTAATGCATATTCATGAAGTGGAATTATCAAATCAATTTAAACAAACAAGGCTGATTATAGAGATTATCAAATTTCTTATAAATGATAAGCACTTTAAGACATATAATGAGTTTTATTATTCAGTAAACAAAAAAAATCCATTGTCTTTTAAAACTTTTGCACATTTAGGTGGGATAAAAATTAAAGAAACAGAAACAAAAAACTTTTATAAAATCACCCGCAAATCAGTAGAAGATTACATTAATGCTCACTTTAAATAAAGTGAGTTTTTTGTTTTTAGCACTCTAACAAGTTTTTTGCTAAAAATTTTAAAAAATGTGACATTTTTAGTTGACAAGTGTTGGCAATGTGAATAAAATAGAGTTAGCAATCATATAATAAGAGTGCTAAACGGAGGCAGAAAGTGTCTAACGACAAAAACAAAAGGAAACATGATATTGTGTTGGTTGCGGTTGATGATTATATTAAAACTGCACAACCAATAACAAGTGGCTCGTTAAATCTGCATTTTAAGGATATCAGTTCTGCAACTATCCGCAATGAGATGAACGCGCTTGAAAGCATGGGGTATTTTAAACAACTGCACACATCTGGTGGCAGAGTTCCAACCGCACTTGCGTATAAGGAGTATGTAAATTCTATCCTTGGTAGCGACAAGTTAGATTACGACTCTATCAAAAAGGTTATATCCAATTACCAAGATAGGTCGGTCAGTCTAATAAGCATGCTAAGCACACTTGCCAAAAGACTAAGCAGGGCAACAAATTGTCCGGCAGTGCTAGTGCAACATGGCTTACAAAATTTAACTATCGAAAATATTCAAATTATACCGCTTATTCAAAAGGACGCATTGCTGTTGGTAGAAACAAATGTAGGTATTATTGACGATAACATCTCGCTAGACCCTAATATAGAGCGTCCTGCATGTATCGAAGCGGGGGAATACCTTACCAAACAATTTAAAGGCAAAACAATAGAATATATGATAGACAACATGAAAGAAGTTTGCTTAAATGCTGGTGCTCAAATTGTTCAGTTTAAAAACTTGATAGAAAGTGTGGCAGATGCGTTGATAGATGTGATAAAAACAAAATGTGACATATCAAACGAAAATCCTACAAAACTTTTAGACGGAATGAGTCAAACTGAAATCGACGAAGCAAAAGATGTGTTCAATTTTTTAGAAGATGCGGATAATGTAATTAATATTATAGATAAAGACGCAAACGAATTGAATTTTAAAATAGGGGAAGACGAAGATAGTAAACTTAAAGGTGGCATGATGATGAGTGCACCAATAGTTATAAATGGTGTATCAATTGCAAGCCTTGCATTAGTTGGTCCAAAGCGTATTGACTATGCAAATGTGGCTGCAGCCTTAAAGTTTATAGTCAATCAAATAGATAACGATAAAGGAGGCGTAAGTGAAAGATAAGCACACACAAGATTTAGAAGAAGAAAGTTGCGGATGCTGTGACGAGTGTAATTGTGGTGACGATTGCCAATGCACTGAAGACAATAAATGCTCAGAAGAATGTACTTGTGGCGAACATCAATGTAATTGCAACAAAGAACACAAATGCGAGTGCGAAAATTGTCATTGTGACGATAACGAAGCAGAGTGTGAATGTGGCAGTGATTGCGATTGTCACGAAAAGAACTACTTGGCAGATTTGCAACGCGTACAAGCAGAGTTTGACAATTACCGCAAACGCATGGTAACTGCACTTGGCGATGCTCGTCAAGACGGATTTATGGATGCGATTGAACAATTCTTACCAGCACTTGATAGTTTTAAAATGGCAACCGACATGATAACCGACAAAAACACTCTTGTGGGCATCAAGTTTATTGAAAAAGGCATCCTTGATACTTTAGCAAAGATGGGAGTTGAACAAGTTGATGCAACAGGCGAGTTTAACCCAGAATTGCATCAAGCAGTAGATACAGACAATACTGCAGATGTTGAAACTGGTTACATCGTAAAAGAAATGTTTAAAGGTTTCACATATAAAGGCAAAGTAATTCGATACAGTCAAGTGGTTGTTAAAAAGTAGGTAAAGTATGGCAAAAAGGCAATATACATTAAAAGAAGCTAGAGAATATATTAAAGAATATTATAATCTTGATTGGGTTAATTTTGAAGTACGCGGTGATGATGGGATAAGAAGAAGTGTTAAATTAAGTGATTTTCAAGAAGATAGATTATATACTTTTGCATATATGACAAAAGGTAAAAATAAAGAAATAACTATATTAGAAATAACAAATAACAATTTGGTATTACTTTCATCATTTTCGTCAGTGTCTGGTTTTAAAACACCTAGGGTGAGTTTTAAAGATTTTTACACAAAAATTCGCACTCAAGATAACAAGGTAGAGCATGGAAGTTAAAACAATTAAAACAGATTGGGGTGGAGACTTAAAACAAAACACTCATGTTATTATTGGTGAAAATACTTGTGTGGTAATAGATGCAGGCTGTCCAATTCAAGATATTAAAAATTTAACACCACTACCAATTGAGGCAGTGTTTATAACACACGGACATTTCGACCATGTTGAATATATAGAAGAATATGATAAACTTGGCGTTCCAATATATGTAAGCGAAGAAACTCCAATGTTTTTAAAAGATACAAATTTAAATGTATCAAGATGTAAAACATACAAAGTAAACAATCTTGTTCCGCTAGATGATGGCGATAAAATCGAAAGTTGTGTTGGGACAATAGAGTGTATTAAAACACCAGGGCATAGTGAAGATAGCATGTGCTATTTACTTTACGGAGAAACAAACACATTATTTACGGGTGACACTGTGTTCTCAGTAGCAATGGGCAGAGATGATTTGCCAACAGGTGATACAATTCAATTGTTGGCAAGTTTAGATAGAATTTTAAATTTAGACTTCAACGAAATGTACACCGGACATGGTAGAGTAAGCACAAAAGAAGAACAAAAAACAAACATCCCAAAATGGATAAACTATTTTAGAAACACAAAAACAATTTAGTCTTTTACAACTTTTCTTAAAGACAAAGTTGATTAAATTTATTTTGTCACCCTGAGCGAGCGTAGTGAGTCGAATGGGTCTAGATTCTTCGAGTCCGCTTCGCTTCTCTCAGAATGACAGAATTTAAAACAAAAATTCATAAATTAAAGGAGAATAAATTATGTCTAAAATTATAGGTATCGACTTAGGTACAACAAACAGTTGTGTTGCAGTTATGGAAGGCAACCAACCAACAGTAATCCCAAACAGCGAGGGTGGAAGAACAACCCCATCAGTTGTTGGTTTTAAAGATACAGACCGTCTTGTTGGTCAAGTGGCAAAGCGTCAAGCAGTTGCAAATCCAGACAAAACTGTAATTTCAATCAAACGCGAAATGGGTACAGATTACAAAGTTAAAATTGATGATAAACAATATAGTCCAGAAGAAGTTTCTGCTATGATTTTATCAAAACTTAAAGCAGATGCAGAGGCGTACCTTGGTCAAAAAGTAACTCAAGCAGTTATCACAGTCCCTGCTTACTTTAACGATAGCCAACGTCAAGCAACAAAAAATGCTGGTAAAATTGCTGGTCTTGAAGTATTGCGTATTATCAACGAACCAACTGCAGCAGCTTTGGCTTATGGTCTTGATAAAGCTGATAGAAAGAATCAAAAGATTTTAGTGTTCGACCTTGGTGGCGGAACATTTGATGTGTCAATCCTTGAAATTGGCGACGGAGTGTTTGAAGTACTTTCAACAAATGGTAACACTCGTCTTGGCGGTGACGACTTTGATAATCGTATCATTGATTTATTGGTTGAAGAATTTAAGAAAGAAAATGGCATAGATTTGTCTCAAGACAAACTTGCAAAACAACGCTTAAAAGAAGCAGCTGAAAAGGCTAAAATAGAACTTTCAACTTTAACACAAACAACAATCAGCCTACCATTTATCACAGCAGATGCAACAGGCCCTAAACACCTTGAATACACTTTAACTCGTGCTAAATTTGAAAATATGATTTCTGATTTAGTAGAATCAACTCTTGTTTGCACTCGTAATGCAATGAAAGATGCTGGACTTAGCAAATCAGATATTTCAAATGTAGTTTTGGTTGGTGGTTCAACTCGTGTCCCATGCGTAGTAGAAGCACTTTCAAAAGAAATACCTGTAACTCCATTTAAGGGTATCAACCCAGATGAATGTGTTGCAATCGGTGCAGCAATTCAAGCTGGTGTACTTGGTGGAGAAGTTAAAGATGTGTTATTGCTTGACGTTACACCATTGTCACTTGGTATTGAAACATTAGGTGGTGTTTGCACTCGTTTAATTGAACGTAACACAACAATCCCTACAAAGAAGTCTCAAGTGTTCAGCACAGCACAAGATAACCAACCAGGCGTTGAAATTAACGTGCTTCAAGGTGAACGTGAATTTGCTGCTCAAAATAAATCTTTAGGTAGATTCCAACTTACTGGTATCCCACCAGCACCACGTGGTATCCCACAAATTGAAGTTACTTTCGATATCGATGCAAATGGTATTGTAAATGTTAGCGCTAAAGACCTTGGCACAAACAAGGAACAAAAAATCACAATCACAGCATCTACAAACCTTAGCGAAGAAGAAATCAACAAAGCAGTAAAAGAAGCAGAACAATTTGCCGAAGAAGACAAGAAAAAACGAGAAGTTGTAGACACTCGTAATGGTTTAGATGCAATGATTATGAACATAGAAAAGGTAAGTAAAGAAAACGCAGACAAACTTAGCGAAGAAGATAAAACAACTTTAACAAACGCATGTGAAGAAGCAAAGAAACACCTATCTAGTGAAGATATTGAAGAACTCAAAAAAGCAAATGAAGATTTAACAAATGCTACAAACCCTGTGTTTACAAAAATGTATCAAAACATGCAACAAAACCCACAAGGCGACAACAATAATGGTGGTACACCAAACAATGATGGCGACCCAGAAGTTGTAGTCGAGTAATTTTATTGTCACCCTGAGCGAGCATTAGCGAGTCGAATGGGTCTTAAAGATTCTTCGACTACGCTCAGAATGACACAATAGAGTAAAAGAAGAACAAGGCAAAACGCCTTGTTCAACTTTGCTTGTATTGACAAACTTTCTATTAATGTTATAATGCAACTAGGAGAAAATTTATGTTTAAAAAGAAAGAACTAGAATTTAATATCAATGGCAACATTTTGGAAGTTGCAGATTTTACTTGGCATATAGATAGGGTTAATATGATTTATATTGCACCAAGTTGTATGTGTATTGACAAGTGGGCTATTTATGTCGAAACAGATAATGAAATTGATAAACTATATTTTGAATCAGATAAATCGGCACAAATTTTAAATAATTTCCGACATTTGTGCAATGCAATAAGAAAAGAAAATCCTAACTTTAAAATTCATGGACCGAGATGTTTTAATTTTACAAATGTAAAAGATATTGAATCTTCAGAAATATCAGTTGTAAATATGGTTCCACAATATTTAATTCGTTTAATTTTTAAAAATGGAAAATTTAAGGAATTTAAAGCTTTAGATAGCGAATTAAGAAGTTTGATTGCAGACAAGGAAGAAATTGAACAAAACAACGGTTTACAACAATAATTTTCTTTTGCTGTCTTTTCTTTGAAAGAAAAGCAGAATAAAAAAGGTTAAAAATGGCAAATAAAGATTATTATTCTACGCTTGGTGTAGGGAAAAATGCCAGTGATGATGAAATCAAGTCGGCGTATCGCCAAATGGCAAAAAAGTATCATCCAGACTTAAACAAAACACCAGAAGCGGCAGAAAAATTTAAAGAAATAAACGAAGCATATAGCGTGCTTAGTGATAAACAAAAACGCGCTAATTACGATCAATTTGGCTCAGCAGATGGTCCACAAGGTTTTGGAGGTGGTCAAGGTTTTTCAGGCTTTGGTGGCAATGGCGGTTTTGGCGGGTTTGAAGATATTTTCAACATTTTTTCTAACTTTGGTGGACGCGGTGGTGGCAGACCACAACAAGAAGAAGGCGAAGATATTAACACAAATCTAACAATAACCTTTACAGAAGCCGCTTTTGGTGTAGAAAAGGAGATAACCATTACGCGTAAAGAGCGTTGTAAAGATTGTGGTGGCACAGGTGCAAAATCTAACAGCGATTATGTGACATGTTCAGAGTGTAATGGTGCAGGTCGTGTAACCCACACTCAACAAACCTTGTTTGGCATGACCAGAACAACCGGAATATGTCGTAATTGTAATGGCAAGGGTAAAGTGGTTAAAGAAAAATGCCCTAATTGTCGTGGTGCGGGGCTTAAAACTGTTACAACCAAAATCAAAGTTAAAATTCCTGCAGGTATTGATAACGACCAAATTATTCGTTTAAATGGAGAAGGTCATCAAACAGCATCAACTGATGGTGTTGCGGGTGATTTGCGTATCGCTATCAAAGTACAAAGTCATCCTTTGCTTGTCCGCAATGGTTTAGATTTGTTTGTTGATGTATATGCACCAATCACAACTTTATTGCTTGGTGGCAAGGTAGAAGTTCCAACTCTTAAAGGTATAACAACTATTGATGTTGCACCGCTAACACAATCTAATACCAAATATACTCTTAAAGGTAAAGGTATAAAATACTTAAAAGGTTTTGGCAGTGGTGATATCATTGTAACCCTTAAAGGAGAAATGCCAAAAGACGTTGATAAAAACACTATAAAGATTTTAAAAGAACTTAAAGATTCTATCAATGAAAAGGCATATCCAAAAACAAATAATTACAAAAAGAAGCTAGAAAATTAGTTTCTTTTTTATATAAAAAATATTGTTTTAATCATATTGACAAATTTTCAATATATGATATACTATTGACTAGAGACGGAGGTTTAAATATGATATTAGGAGATTTTCCAGAAACAAAAAAAGTTAGTGTGGAAACTTTAGAAAAAATCAAAACTTGGTTAAGCGTAAGTTTGCCCAAATTAGGCGACAACAAACAACCAAATCTTGTTAAAAAAAGTTTAATCAAAAACATTTCATCAAAATTGATTAACATAATTGACGAACATCCAGAATTGGTTACAATTCAAGATAAAGATGGTTACAATTTAGGTATGATTTGTGCTCAGTACGGATTAGAAAAAGTTGTTATCAACTGCTTAAAAGATGCCGATGCTGCAACGCAACAAAATTGCAGAAGTCAAAACATAGGCATGATTGCAGCTGCGCAACCTGTACAACTTAAAAAAGCAACTTTGTTTGCTCTTCAAAACAAAGAAGCAGTTGCACAAATGGACAATCAAGGTAGGACAATCGCAAGACTTGCATATGATTTTATTGAAAAAGAAGAAGTCAACAAAGTTCTTAGCGAAACTGCATACGAAGATGTTTTATCTGATTTATAATCAATTTTATTTTACATAAAAAATATTTTTCTTAAAAAACAATTTTAATAAAGGACACAATATTTTAGGAGCTTTCCAACAATAAATCTTCATGTTATTGTTTATGAAATATTGTGTTTTTTTGTGTTTATATATTATAATTTAATTAGCAATCTTAAAAAAAAATGATTGCTAAAAAAGTTGCGTTTATAAATTTGTTATGATATTATGTTTAAACATAGAGGTGTTTATGGGTATTAATGAATGGATTTTTAACAAAGCTACCAAAAAGATTGAAGAAAATTTTACTCAAGAAGATCCTGATTTAATTCAAAATGACGAAATTGAAAAACAAAGTTATTCAGAGCATTCTTACAAAAAAGTTAAAAAGTTAAGGGAAAAGGGTAAATATTGGGCGATAGATGTACCATATTTGCAACATCCTGTTCAAAAGCAAGAAAAACCAAGACCATTGTTTATGGTTTTTGGTGTCCTTTATTTACTTGTACTTATTGCGTCACTTGCTTTGTCTGTTATTATAGTTACATATTTCTTGTTGCCACTTATTGCTCAAGCAATAGGTTTAAATAGTTTGGTTAAGGTTAGGGCATGGGATATATTTGGTTTGGTTGCTATGTTTAGTTCGATTGTTCCTATTTTTATTTGGACAATTATAATAGCAGTTGCTGCTTTGATTATTGGTATTAATGCATTTTTAATATATGAAACAATAAACATGTTTCATATGTCTAAAATCAGCATGCAAGAAATGGCAAAAGGCTACGAAGTTGGAAGTATGTTATTCGCACTTGGTACAATAATGGTTGTTACTCTTATTACAGGTATCACCATTTTAGTGCTTACAAGGGAAAATATTAAACCTGCAGGTATCGCTTTAGTTGTTGGTGTTATGTTGATAGTTTGTGCTATCGTAGGTACAATCTTTGGTTTACTTATGGCTCAAAGAGTTAAAGCAAACAAACAGTTTGAAACCTTACCTGAAGAACAACAAAATGATTTTATTCGTCATAACAGAGCTTTAGATAGAATACACAGACATAGAAACAGAAAAAACAAATCTATCATTAGCAGTACAGAAGTAGATTTTTAGGAGCAAGCAATGAAAAAACATAATGTATTAAATTTATTAAAATTTGTAGAGCTATTAATAAATGCAAGAATTGCGTATAACAATGTTAAAAATGATGAAGAAGCCAAAAAAACTGCAGATATGTTTGGCAAACGCTCTTTAGTTTATTTCTTTGTGTTTTTAGGATTAAGTGTACTTGCAGTCGGTATAATTTATTGGAGTGTAACTCATTTTGTATCAACTTTAATATTTGTTGCTATAATTGGCTTTGTTGTGGCGGTATACTTGGCCGTTTATGCATTAGGAATGTTTATTTTATCTTTTAACCTTGCAATAAAGCAAAAAAGACTAAACAATAAACCAGTTGGCATAATTGCATTGGTTTTAAATATTTTAGTACTTGTTGCAGTATTAGTTGGTATCATAGCATTAATAATTGTGCTAAAAACTTTATAAAAGAAGACTTCGGTTTTCTTTTTTTATGCCAATATCATATTTTTTTAAAAAAATTAGTGATTGTTTTAAATGTAAATTTATTTGACATAAAACATAAATGATATTACAATAAATTACATAAAAGGAGTTTTTATGAGCAGGGGTAGTAGCAGTTCTAGTAGTCGCGGAAGCAGTAGTTCAAGCAGTCGTGGCAGCAGCAGAAGTAGTTGGAGCAGCAGCCGTGGTAGTAGTAGAAGTTGGGGCTCAAGCAATCACACAACAGTAATTATTGGTGGTAGTGGCGGTCATTATAGTGGTAAAGCAAACCCTATTGCATGGATAGTTATATTATTTTTGATTGGCTTAATGAGTTTTACTTTCGGTGTTAGTTTGGCGTCAGATTCAAATCAATATGGCAAGGTTTATGCAGAATGCGTTGATAATGATTACATTGGAGGTTGGTATTATACAACTTACGAATACACTGTTAACGGCAAGGAGTATGAATCTCGCAGTGAAGAAGGGTGGGAGTTCCCTGAAACAGAAGGCAAAACTGTTGAAATTTTCTATTTAAAAGACAATCCAAATATTATTACAGAAAAAGAGCCTAGTGGCTCTGGCGTCGGTGCTGTACTCATTGTTGTTGGTCTAATTTGTATTGGTGTTGGAGTACTTATCATCGTACATCAAGTTAAAAAGAAAAAGAAAGCAAAAGCAGAACAAACAACAGACTCACAATCGACAACAGATACAGAACCAACCATTTTAGATGAAACAACAAAACAAGAAGAACAATTTGTTAGATGTTCATATTGTGGCAGTAAATATGATAAAACAGCAACTTCATGCCCTAAATGTGGTGCAAGCAGAATGTAATAATAATGCTTATCAAAAAAAGAAAGCAATAAACTATTTGCTTTCTTTTTTACAAATTCTTTAAAATCTTTTTCCACTTTGTATACAAAATATCTACTTATGTAGTAATAAATAACCGCAGTTATAAATTAAAAAAGAAACTAAAATTACTTAGTTTCTTTCTTCATAGTTTTTAAACAATTTGCACAAACGTTCTTTTTACCTTTTTTACCATTTATTTCTACATCAACTTTTTGGATGTTGGCTTCAAAAGTTCTTTTAGTATGACGCATACTGTGGCTTACGTTGTTGCCTGCAGTGCGACCTTTTCCACAAATTTCACAAACCTTCATTTGAGTACCTCCGATATATTTTAGTTTCAAAACGTGTATATATTAGCACACGCAAATAAAAATTGCAAGTATTTTTAAATAAATTGATAAAATTGATTGATTATTTTATAATAATATTATATAATAGTTGCGGAGAGTGAAATGAAACTTACCACATTTAATTCATTTGGTAAAATTAGCATCAGCAAACGTGCAATAAGCAAGGTTGCTGCTGTTTCTGTTTTGGAATGCGTTGGCGTTGTAGGTTTGGTTTCTCAACGTAGCTTTTTTAAAGGAAATGTGTTGACAACTGCACACAAGGGCGTTGTTGTAACAACTCTTCAAAATGATAGTATGAAGATAGATGTCTATGTTATCATGCGTCACTGCGGTGTTTCTGCTTCTGCTGTGTCAGAGTCTATTAGACAAAGCGTAAAATATTCAGTAGAGCGTTTCGCTGGTATGATCGTTAAAGATGTGACAATTCATATCGTAGATGTTAGGATATAGGAGATTTTAATAATTATGGGTAAGACTATTAACGGTTCTGCGTTAAGAAAAATGTTTGCTAATGCTTTCTCTTTGGTGGAAGAGAATAAGAAAAATATAGATGCACTTAATGTGTTCCCTGTGCCAGATGGTGATACAGGTACTAATATGAGTTTGACATTAAAAAGTGCTGTGACAGAAATTAACTCATGTGAATCAAACACTATTGAGGCTGTTTGTGTTGCGTTCAATCGTGGTGCGCTTAAAGGTGCAAGAGGAAATAGTGGTGTTATCACTTCTCAAATCATCAAAGGTATTTGTTCTGTTTTGATGACATGCGAAACAGAAATTGACGTTAAAACTTTCGCTAAGGCCGTTCAAAATGGTGCAGATATGGCATATAAAGCTGTCACTGTTCCAAAAGAAGGTACAATCCTTACAATCATCAGAGCAATGGCAGAAAAGGCAAAACAAGTTAAGGGTTCAGCAAAAACTTTTGAAGATTTCTTTACAGAAGTTATAGCTCATGGCGAAGCAACTCTTCAAATGACACCAGATATGCTCCCTGTATTAAAGAAAGCAGGCGTTGTTGACGCTGGTGGCCGTGGTCTTATGTTTATTTTCAGCGGTTTCTACAAAGCACTTACTGGTGAAATGACAGAAATTGAATTTGTAGACAATGTAGAAAAAGATGTTACTAGTGAAGAACTACACATAAACTACGAGTCTTTGGCTGATATCAAGTTTTGCTATTGTACAGAATTCTTTGTTACAAATATTTACGAAAAGACTACGGATGCAGATATCAATACTTTGCGTTCTCGCTTGATGGAAATTGGTGACTGTGTGGTTTGTGTTGGCGACTTACAACTTGTAAAAGTGCATGTACATACCAACGAACCTAACCGTGCTTTAGGATACGCTTTACAACTAGGTGAACTTACTGGCGTTAAAATTGAAAACATGTTAGAACAAAACCGTGAACTTAGAAAGAAAATGGAAAAAGTTCCAATGAAAGAGTTTGGCATGATAGCAGTAGCAGCTGGTGATGGTCTTAATGGAGTCTTCAAAGATATTGATGTAGACTATGTTATCAGTGGTGGACAAACAATGAATCCTAGTGCAAACGATATTGCACAAGCAGCAGAAAAAGTTAACGCAAAAAATATTTTCGTGTTCCCTAACAATAAAAATATCATTATGTCAGCAGAACAAGCAAATGACATAACTGACAAAAACTTAATCGTTATACCTACTCGTAGTATACCAGAAGGAGTAAGTGCTGTACTTGCTTTTGATGCAACAAGTTCTATTGACGAAAATAAATCTAATATGATGGAATCAATCTCTAATGTTAGATCTGGTTCAGTAACATACGCTGTTAGAACTACAAATGTTGATGGTATTGATGTCAAAGTTGGCGATATCATGGGATTGGACGAGCACTCTGTTTTAACAACAGGCAAGGATGTCACAAAGACAACTGTTGATTTGGTAAGTAAGATTATATGTCCAGAATCAAGCAATATAACACTTTTCTATGGTGAAGGTGTTACTGAAGAAGATACAAAAAATCTTTTAGCAAAATTAGAAGAAAACTATCCATCTATTGATGTTTCTATCATATTTGGCGGACAACCTGTATATTATTACATTATTTCTATTGAATAGATATAGGGTTAATTTTAATTAAAGTACTCAATATATTGGGTACTTTTTTGTTTTTGGTTAAAAAATTTATATTTATTATCTAAATACAAAAGTGTATTTTTCGACATGAAATGCGCATAATATTTATGTAGACAATCTACAAAAAGGAGATAATAATGTTTGGTAAAAAAAGAAAAATGAAAGCAGAAGCAAAAGCAGAAACTAGCAAACAAGCTGTTCATCCAACAAAGGCTGTAAGCGACAGCGCAAAGACATCAAATTGTGGTGGTAGATGCGTTAGTTCAAAAGTTCAATCAACAAAAGCTAGTGATATGACTAGTGGCAGCAGAAGCACAAAATCATGTTCTGCAAAATCAACAAGCACAAAATCTTGTGGTGGCAAATGCACAAAAACAAGTACAAAATCTTGCTCATAGATGTCAAAAAAAAGGAACATTGTTAGTTCCTTTTTTTATTTTATTCAAATTTAATAAATTGTAAAACCTTGTGGTTCAGTTGCTAAATAACTTAATTCATGTAGGTTTATTTTTTCAAATTCGTCTACATTTTTAAAGTATGGTCTTATATCGCTTAAAAATAAGTCACCTTTTTCTTTGGCTTCCGTTTTATAGCGTGAAATGGTCTTGATTGCTATTCTTTTAGGCAATTTAGACGAAATCAAATCATGTAGTAATATATAGTTGTCATTATTCACTTTTATAATCATTACATATGTTTTTAGCACTTTACTGTCAAAACCATAACCGACCAAAGCGTTTGATGCAACTGTTGGAAAACTTGTACATTTTTCTATGGTAGCGGTATATATGTTTTTCTTTAAAATATTCATGATGGCTCATTTATAAACATAAATCTTCTGATTGATATAGTTGCAACAACTCTTTAGTATCAATCATTTCATTTTCATCAGCATTTTCAAAGTAGTTCCTTAATTGAGAAAGATAAAACTGTCCCTTTTTTGTTGCTGTATCAGTGTAGTGCTTGATAAATATGTTTGGTGTTTTTGATAAATAATCATTTAATTTTAGATAATTGCCTTTACCAGTGTGAATAAATAAAACATCAGTATCAATAGTGTTACCATAAATGCAGTTGCCAACAATTTTACTGCCTCTAGAATAATAGTCTATTTTAACACATTTACAAATAGTTGCAATAAAAATATCTTTTTTAAACACTTTCATGTATCCACCTCTAACAACTTTATAATATCATACATTAAAGGTATTGTCAATATCAAATATTAATAAAAAAACACCACAATATGTGGTGTATATGGAGCGGAAGACGAGATTCGAACTCGCGACATTTGCCTTGGCAAGGCAACGCTCTACCACTGAGCCACTCCCGCATATAAAATGCAATCAGCGTGGTGGGAGTTATAGGACTCGAACCTATGACCCTCTGCTTGTAAGGCAGGTACTCTACCAACTGAGCTAAACTCCCATATGTGATTGCAACAATACAAATATAACATAATACAAAACTTATGTCAACGATTTTTTAAAACTTTTTTAAAATTTTTATAAATTTAATTTTTTTCAAAAAATAAACATTTATCAATATATTTTTAAAACGATAAACCGTATCAAAAAAACAAAAACACATTTTAAAGGTGATAATAAACAAATAATAAATTGACACATTACACAACAAATGCTATAATAAATAATATATATTTTAAAAGAAGAATTAAACGATGTAAAGGAGACAAGTATTTTGAGATTATATAATTCAGAAACTAGAAATATCGAAGAATTTAAAACCGTTAAACCAAATGAAGTAAGTATGTATACTTGTGGACCTACAGTTTATCATTTTGCACACATTGGTAATTTGCGTACCTACATTATGGAAGATGTTTTGGAAAAAGCACTTAAATATGTTGGGTATAATGTTAAACGCGTAATGAATATAACTGATGTAGGTCATTTGGCTAGCGATGGAGATACTGGAGAAGATAAAATGCTTGCAGGTGCAGTGCGTGAAAATAAATCTGTTATGGAAATAGCTGCACAATATACAGATGCATTTAAGCAAGATTGTCAAAAGTTAAACATTGCTTGGCCAAAAGTGGTTATACCTGCAACATCATGTATTGATGAATATATTAAAATAATTTCTGAATTATTGGATAAAGGTTTTGCCTATAAGAGTAATGGCAATATCTATTTTGATTCTTCAAAACTGGATAATTATTTTAGATTTGGCAATCAAAAACAAAACAAGATGGTTGTTGGCGCCAGAGAAGATGTAGAAGAAGATAAAGGTAAGAAACATCAAAACGACTTTGTTTTGTGGTTTACAAAATCTAAATTTGAAAATCATGCGCTTAAATGGGATAGTCCATGGGGTGTTGGATATCCAGGTTGGCATATAGAGTGCTCTGGTATTTCTTATAAATATTTGGGCGAATATTTGGATATACATTGTGGTGGAGTGGATAATAAATTTCCGCACCATACAAACGAAATTGCGCAAACAGAGGCTTTTGTTGGTCATAAATGGTGTGGGCATTGGTTCCATAGTGAGCACTTAAATACAACAACAGGCAAAATGAGTAAAAGTAAGGGTGGCTTCCTTACATTAAGCAAACTTGAAGAAATGGGATATTCTCCTATGGTATATAGATTGTTTTGCTTGCAATCACATTACAGAAAACAACTTGTATTTTCTGAAGAAGGATTGGATTCTGCAAAATCGGCTTACGAAAAATTGATTAAAAGGATTTCTAACCTAAAACCAGAAGGTAAGGAAGTCGATATGTCTATTTTTGAAAACTTTAAAAACAAATTTAAATCTGCTTTAGAAAAAGATTTGAATACATCATTGGCTCTTACTCAAGTTTTTGATGTGCTAAAAAGTGAAGTAAATGAAGATACTAAAATTGCGCTTATAAAAGACTTTGACAAAGTTTTAGGTCTTAATTTAGAGTTGGCATGGGAACAAGAAACAAAACAGACATCAGTTGATGCTGAATTTGAAAAATATATTTTGGAATTAATAGAAAAAAGGAAAACTGCTAAATTAAACAAAGATTTTAAAACTGCTGATGAAATCAGAAATGAATTATCTTCAAAGGGTGTTGAGTTGATAGACACTAAGGAAGGAACAACATTTAAAATCAAAGATTAAAAACAAACTGATAAAAAAGATTAAAAACCGCAAACTTGCGGTTTTTTTAAAATACTAAATCAAAAATCATTAAACTAAATTAAACAATTTACTTTAATGGCTGATTATATTAGAATTTTATTAAAAAGCATTGACTTTTAAAGAAAAATTGATTAATATTTTTATATCTACATATTAATTTAGTGAATTAAACAAAAGATAGGAGAGTATTTATGAGCAATTTTCAAAAAAATTTAAGAGTTTTGGCAGATAAATATACACAAAAGTATATTGCTGATTGCACGGGTTTTTCACAATCTAGTATAAATAATTATTTAACAAAGTCTAGCGAGCCGTCTATTCAATTTCTGATTGCACTTAAAAATGCATTTGGGATTTGTTTGGACGACTTTTTGTTTGCAGAAATTGACACGCATGAAGAAATTTCTTACGATAGATTTGTTGGCAATTACATTGTATATTATTACAATAATAACTCTTATAAGGGGGAAGTTCATAATAACTTATCAAACACTTTAAATTATGGCGTTATAAGTATAATCAAAGAAAAATATTTGGATAAAAATGTGATTGTTTATGGTTCTTTTGTAAAAGATAAATCAGAAGCAATCAAACTTTTAAAAGATTTAAATTCTGCCACAACCAATGAAGATATTGTTAATATTTACAAAGTAAATAACTATTATAAGGGTGATTTAAAAACTACTGACCAAAGCATATTTATCGATTTATATAACAAAACCAACGGAGATCAATGTTATTTTATTTTCAATAATCCGCCGTCTGTAACCAATTATCAAGGTGGCGTAGGCACGGTTAACACTGTTGCGCGTGGGCGTGAACATAATCCATGCATACAATTTATTATAATGTCGCAAAAATTGATAGATAAACCTGATGGTGAAATTTATGAGTGCCTAAAATTTGATGATATAAATGTAAACCTTGATGATGCGGTCAAAGACATTGTTGGTTTGTTCAAACGCTTATATGCAGATAAAAATGAGATAGCAGAAAGTTTGACAGAAAATCAAAAAATTGCCATACTTCAAAATAAATTAGAATATCACTTTAACGAAATTATAGAAGCAAATATTTTTAGGTTTGCAAAAGTATCAAACAAAGAAGATGATATGATATATAAACTAATCAAGGAGGGCATCGATGTTGGAGAAAATCGATAAAACATACGAGTTGATTAGACAACAATTTATACAAACCGATAACTCAACAGACCTTATTGATAAAGCGTATGATATAGCAAAAAGTTTGCATAAAGATCAAAAAAGAAAAGATGGAACATTGTATATTGGTCATCCGGTAGAAGTAGCAAAAATTTTGGCTAAATTAGGGTTTGATGAAAATGTAATTAGTGCTGCATTATTGCATGATGTAGTGGAAGATTGTGGCTACACATTGCAACAGATTGAAACAAGTTTTAATAAAGCGGTTGCAGAAATGGTAGATTGCGTTAGCGCCATAGACAAAACTGAGTTTATAATTGATGAAAATGATATATTTGAAGATGTAAATTTTGAAAAAGCATCAATAGAAGAGCTGTCATTTAAAAAACTTATTGCTTTGGGCAAAAAAAATCCGTTTGGTTTTTATGTAAAATTTGCGGATAGATTGCATAATCTTAGAACTATAAATAGCTTTGATTATAACAAACAACTTGAAAAAGTTAAGGAAACAGAAAAATGGATTTTACCTATTGCTAAAATACTCAATGCTGAATATTTTTATAGGGCTATCAGGAACGAATGCTTTAAAATCAAACATAAAATTGATGGAGAACTATTTTTACAGCATTATGACAGTTATCACAAATCCAACCTAAATAATATAGAAAAACTTCAATTCAAACTACAAGAAATATTTTCAAATACAATTATAAAAACAATTAAAATAAAAAATGTAAGAGAATATAAAGTTTTTGAAGATTTAACAAAATTACAAAAAAACATTAACATATCAAAAGTTTCACAAGGTCAAATTTTAAAGGTTACTAATTACAATATATATCTTATCTATAACTCTGGTAATTATGCTGAAACAGTTGGAAAGGTTTTAAATTTGTTACATGCAAAATTAAATAATGTTAAAATCATAGATGCTAAGATAGGCAACTTTACAAACAAACCCTATTTTCAGCTGGAAGATAGTTATAAGAATAAATACAATATGTATGTTTTACCATTGTCAGAATATATCAAGCAAAGAAATGGGACATTGGAAGGAAGATATAACGACTTCCTTGACGATGATAACTTGGATAATCTAAACGAAGAACATATCAAAGTAAAGACAAGGTCTGGAGAAATCAAATATATTCTTAAACATAGCACAGTGCTTGACTTCGCTTTTAAAATACATAAAGATATTGGACTTGGTTTTAAATATGCAATCATCAACAATTCAAGGACAAAATCACCGCCTTATACACCAATTTATCAAGGAGATCAAATCCAAATTGTAGTAGAAAAAGATGAAGACGGTAATATTAAATATAATGCAGAGTTAAAATGGCTTGCGTATGTGCATACTGACTTTGCAAAAAAAGTAATGATCAAATATTTTGAAAAAAGATTAAAATAACAAAAAGTACCTTTTATAAGGTGCTTTTTTGATAAACTTTTTAAAAGTTATTAAAAAAATATAAAAATGTGTTGCATTTTTTTAAATTTTCATATATAATAATAAAGTCTTTTAGGATTAGAAGACCATTGTCATCCCTATTTATAGAAACAAATGGCACCATCGCCAAGTGGTAAGGCTCGGGTCTGCAAAACCCTCATCACCAGTTCGAATCTGGTTGGTGCCTCCATTATTGTATTGCCAGCACATTAATGTGTTGGTGATATAATTATAAGACAAGCCTACACATGTCGCTTATGTTAGGGTAAAATAACAAATATAAAATTGGCAATATGCCGGTGTGGCGAAATGGCAGACGCACAGGACTTAAAATCCTGGGTCCGTAACAGGACGTGTCGGTTCGACCCCGACCACCGGCACCACAACAAGTCTAAATTGAACCAAAAGTCGATTTAGGCTTTTTTATTTTTATAACTTAAATAAAAAAATATTAAATTTGTAAAGTAATGTTTACAAAATATTGTTCAATGCTTGATTTTTTTATAGACTTGTTGTAAACTACACATAGTTAAAGCAACCATTGGTTGCAGCAATTTCAATGTAAAGTTGGTTGTGTAATTTATTTTGATTTAGTAAAATCAAAATAATACAATAAAAAGGAAGAATTATGACTGTTGGTGAAAAAATAACAAAGTTGCGTATGTCAAAAGGCATGTCACAAGAAGAGCTTGCCGAAGAAATTGATGTTTCTAGACAATCAGTTTCAAAGTGGGAGATGGATCAAGCAATGCCACAAATTGATAAAGTTTTACAAATTTGTGAACTTTTTGGTATCTCAACTGATGAATTATTAAGGGACAAAATCGCCATTAATGTTGGTGATAAAAATATCAAAAACAAATATTTTGGAACAGACGGTTTTAGGGGAGAAGCGAACTTAGATCTCACTTCTTATCAAGCGTATAAAGTGGGTCGTTTTTTAGGTTGGTACTATTCTCAACCTTTTTCAGGTGTTGGTAAAATCGGCGTAAAACCAAAAATGGTTATAGGTAAAGACACTAGAAGATCAAGTTATATGCTTGAATATTCTATAGCTGCGGGCATAACAGCGTCAGGTGCAGATGCATACATGCTACATGTAACGACAACACCTAGTGTCTCATATGTCGCAAGACAGGACGATTTTGATTGCGGTATTATGATAACTGCATCACATAATCCTTTTTATGACAATGGTATCAAAATCATAAATCGTTATGGTGAAAAACTTGATGATGAAACAACATCATTGATAGAAGCATATCTTGATGGAGACATGTCAGTATTTGACATCACTGATCACGATTTACCTCTTGCTACAAAAGAAAAGATTGGTAGTATTATTGATTACTCATCAGGACGCAATAGATATATAGCGTATTTAATTTCTCTTGCATCTCACTCCTACAAACATTTACGTATTGGCCTTGATTGTGCAAATGGTTCATCATGGATGATTGCAAACGCTGTGTTTAGTGCCTTAGGCGCAAAAACAGAAGTGATTGGAGTAGAACCTAACGGTCTAAATATCAATAAAGATTGCGGTTCAACTCACATAGAAAAATTGTCTGCTTTAGTAAGAGAAAAACACCTTGATGTTGGCTTTGCGTTTGATGGTGATGGAGATAGATGTTATGCAGTTGATGAATATGGCAATGTTATTGATGGTGACAAAATATTATTTGTGCTTGGCAATCGATTAAAACGCAAAGGTAATTTAAACAAAGATACTGTAGTAACTACATATATGTCTAACAGTGGCATTGTTTCAAGTTTAGAGAAAAAAGGGCTTAAAAATGTACAAACATCGGTAGGAGACAGATTTGTATATGAGTGCATGCAACAAGAGGATTATTCTCTAGGTGGAGAACATTCTGGTCATATTATTATAAAAAAATATGCAACAACAGGTGACGGTCTTTTAACTGCAATTATGCTTACAGAAGAAATGTGCGATACAAAACAAACCCTTGCACAACTTACAAAAGAGATTATATTATTGCCTCAGTATACTAAAAACATCAAAGTAAAAAACAAAGATGAGGTTGCAAATGATGAAGATGTTAAAAAGGTTGTTTCTGAGATTACAAAAGAGATAGGCAAATATGGCAGAATCTTGATTAGAAAAAGCGGAACAGAACCATTAATTAGAATTATGGTAGAGTGTGAAACACAACAAAAATGTATTTCATGCGCTGAACGAGTTGCTGAAGTTATATATCAAAAAGGATACAGTTTAGAACGCAAAAACACAACAAAACAAAATATTCAAGAAGAAGTGTTTTCTTGTTAAATAAATGAAAAATATCTCACATTTGTGAGATATTTTTATTGTGCTAATAAACTAGATTTACGAGCGTAGCAAAGTAAATTAGTTTATTCAAAACATTCTTCTAAAGACAGATAAGCATTTCTGGTTTTTTTGTGGTATTTAGAAAAATAGTCTAAGCCAATCATGATAGAGTAAACCATTTTTTTATCGTTTTTGTCGCTAGATAAATATAACGCATTTAAAAGCATTTTAAATTCTTCTTTATCGTTATCTTTTAATTTAAAATTATCAATATTGCTTAAAATAAGCCTAATTGCAGTTTTAATTTTGTTGTAATAATTATCTTGATAATCATCAGAGTTTACTAAAATATGACGCCTTGCGTATATGTTTGTTATTGCATTTTTAAAAGGGTAGATTAAGTCTTTTCCAAAATTATCTAGATTAATAGCATTATCTTCAGAGTAAAATTTGTGCAAAAACTGAGTAAAATCAATTTCGCCTGATTTAAACCTATATAACAAGTTGTAAACAAGAGTAATAACTTCATTTTCATCAGTTGGTACAGTTATTGCAAATTTTTCACCAGATTGATATAGGCTTTTGTTAAAGACAGAATTAAAGTCTGCTTTGCTTAAACAAGATTTGATTATATTTGAAAGTTTTTCGTCATTTTCTATCAATTTTAAAATAGAATTTAATTTTATATCTATCAAGATATATTTACCGCAAACAAGTTCGTCACAGGCAGAACAAAAAGGTACAAGTTCTTGAATTGTTGTCATATTTCACCTCTTAAAATCATTATAACACATTGATTATTAATAATGCAACAAAAAAATAAAAGTAAAAATGGTACTTAAAACACCATAAACCAACTTAAAATGACTTGTCTTATGTCGAAAAAAGTTGTATACTTATACAGGAGAATATGATATGGATTTTGTACCAGATAATACCGTAAACAAACTAATCTTATTATATGTGCTTGACAAAATGGAGATTCCGCTAACAGAAAATTCTATCCTTGAAATTTGTTCTAGTCAAAACAACTGGGTAAACTGGATGGACTGTAAAGATTTGTTGTCGCAACTTATTATTTCTAAATTTGTATATAAGCCTAGCACAGACAGTGATGAAAGCAGATATAATATAACCGTTGCTGGTAGGGAGTGCTTATCTCAATTTTACACACGCATACCTGCAAGTTTAAGGGACAATATTGCACAATTTGCACAAGAAAACAAATTACAATTTAAGCGTAATCAAGAATATATTGCAAAATCCTACAAAAACGAAGACGGCAGTTATACTGTAGATTTAAAGATTTTAGAGCCACTTACAACTGATGCAATCTTTTCTTTATCGATAAAAACGGATACAAGACACAATGCTACAGTTGCTTGTAAAAAATGGCGAGAATTGGCTGCAAATGTATATGAATATGTCTACAGCAAAATTATAGACAATTAAAAGAACACATGTTCTTTTTTTGTTATGAAAAAACGCACTTAATAGTGTGTATTTTAATATGCATCGTGATATTCACGAATTGTTTCTACAATTTTGATTTCATTTTTAAGATGATAAACTGTATTAAATGCTGTAAGAGTAACAAACATAATCAGCGGTAGATAAAATGATACAATATTGAAGTATACAAACTCTAACACAGAATAAGTTAGGGCAGACACTAACAAGAGCATCATTGAAATTGCAAGCAACCATGATAAAGAAGAGTACAACTTAATAAAACTACGCTTTTTGATGCTTGGTAGCAAACTTACAGATGAAACTACAGAACCTCTTTTTTTGACAATTTCTAATATTTTAATATCTTTAAAAGCGTACATAAGCATAACAACACATAAAACAAACGATAAAAGCATAACAACAATGCCTATTGTAATCATTATTACGTTCAAACTATCAATTTGCAAAAGGAAAAGAACAAATTGCCAAACAATCAAACTTGCAAACAAAATTAAAAAAGCCAATCTGCATTTAATGTCTTTTTTTAAAAAAGGGATATCTTTATTCATGTATTCAAATTTCTTTAAATTCATAACTACCTCTAAAAATATTTTAATAAATTAAATACATGATTGTCAAACGAAATTTGATATTTTTACAACAAAATACTAACTGCTAAAAATGTAATCAAAATACAAATAAAACCTTGTGTAAGTTTTTGCAAAAACATTGTCTTTGCAGGTATTTTAAGTTTGTTTAAAAATGATAAAGATTGCATCATGATGCTAACACCACCAAAACCAATTAATGCGCTTGCTATTATTGTCTTACTTGCAAGGGTAATAGATGTGCAATTTAAATCTATTATGCCACGCGTCATTTCAATCAATCCTGACAACACACTTTCTACCATATCTGCGCTTAACTTATTGTGAGATACCCATGATATAGTGTTTGATATCACTGGAAGTATTTGTAAATTTTTTAAAATATCAATCGCTAAAAAACTTAAAACTATAAATCCACCAACCATAAGTATTGATTGTAAAGAATCATACACACTATCGCTTAACAAGTTGTCTTTTTTAATTTGCTGATAGTTTTGTTTTTTATCATTGCAGATTTTACCACGATAAATTAACCCGTTTAGTAAGCTTGCAATTATATTGCAAATTAAAATAATTATACCTGCCTTATAAGAGTTTAAAATTCCAACACCAACTGTCCCCACAATAAACATTGGACCACTAACAGAACAAAACGACAGCATTTTTTTTGCTTGATTAGAATCTATTTGACCATTTTCGTACATAGCGCTAATAAGCTTTGCACCCATAGGGTAACCAGACAAAATCGACAAAAAGAAAATATATAAACTGCCACTAGGTGTCCTATATGTTTTGCAAAAAAACTTGTCCAAAGGGTTTGATTTTATTTCTGCAATATTTACAAGCAGTCTTGTCAAAATAAAAAAAGGAAACATTACTGGTAAAATGTTAAAACACCACACACTTAGTGCATTTAAGCAAGATTTAGAGCAAATTTCAGGTTTAAGAATAAAAAATAAGCACACAATAATTAATGAAAATGAAAGCAATTTATTTGCTTTTAAAGTCTTTAACATGTATAATTATATTAAATTTAAGGGGATTTTATGAGACAGTTAGCGCTTGTTTTAGGCGGTGGTGCAGCAAAGGGATATGCACACATTGGTATTTTAAAGGTTTTGGAAGATAATGGCATAAAACCAAGTTTGATTGTTGGGACATCTATGGGTGCATTAGTTGGTGGTATGTATGCTGCTGGCAAAAGTGTTGCAGATATGAAGAACTTGGCATTAAATTTTAATAGCATTGGCTCGTTTGATTTAATTTCAACTTTGTTTAAAGGTAATCTAATTAATAACTCTAAAATTAAAAAAATACTTAATAAAGAACTTGGCGAAAAAACTCATGAAGATTGTCAAACAAAATTTGTTGCAATCGCTGCAGAACTTAACACAGGTAAAGAAATGCGTTTTCATACAGGCAGTTTAAAGCAAAGCATACTTGCAAGTATCGCAATCCCTGGCGTTTTTCCTTTGGTTAAGATTGGTGCCAATGAATATTGCGATGGTGGAATAGTAAACAATCTTGCAGAAGATGTAGCGCACGAAATTTTGCCAGATGCTGTTATTGTGTCGGTTGATGTGCTAGGAGATTATGCAAAACAATACGAACATTGTAAGATGAAAACACTTGGCGCATTTTTAAATGCAGCAACGCTTATGACAACCAATGTAATAAAAAATCATCCAAACATTGCAGATTTAAGAATTGTTATTTCTCAACCGAAAGCAGGTCAATTAGACTTTAGCAAACAAACGGCAGAAAAAACAATCAAACGCGGCGAATATCACATGAAAAAATATATTAAACAACTCAAATCTTTACTAGGGGATAAAAATGAAACTGATAAAAAACCTAAGAAAACAAGCAAAACAAATTAACAGCATAGTGCTTTTGCCAGAAGCAAATATTGACAAGCGTGTATATTCTGCTTGTGAATTTTTGCTTAAAAACAAACTTAGTAAAATTGCAGTGTTTGGCAAACCTAATGAGTTTGGCAAAATTTTTCAAGACAAAACATGGTGTCAAATTATTGATACGACAACAATTAACAAAACCAAATATGCCAAAAAGCTTTTTAAATTGCGTGAACATAAGGGTATGACACTAGAGCAAGCAACAAGCCTTTTGGATAATCCACAATATTTAAGCATGATGCTTTTAAAAGATAAAAAGGTAAATGCTGTAGTGGCAGGCGCGGTATGGTCTTCAGCTGAGACATTAAAACCAGCACTACAAATTATAAAAACAAAAAAGGGCAAAAACAAATGTTTTGCCAGTATGTTGATGTTAAAAAAAGGCAAACGTCCGCTTGTTTTTTCAGATATTGCGCTTATTCAACAACCAAGTGCAGAAGATTTGTCTGAAATTGCAATTTCATCTGCAGAATTTATGGATAAGGTATTAGGATTAAATCCAAAGGTTGCAATGCTCAGTTTTTCAACTTACGGTAGTGCTAAAGGAGAAATGGTTGACCTTGTAAAAAATGCGACAATATTAGCACAAAAGAAATCAAATTATGATATACAAGGCGAAATTCAAGTTGATGTTGCATTAGATGTAAAAACAGCAAAATTTAAAGGTGCTACAAGCACTAATGCAGGTAAATCAAATGTTCTTGTGTTTCCGGATTTAAATTCAGGCAATATAGGTTACAAACTGGTTTCAAAGCTTGCAGGTTACCAAGCAGTTGGTCCTATTATACTCAATTTTAATCAACCTGTAGAAGATTTAAGTAGGGGATGCACAAAAGAAGAAGTTATCAACACAGTATGCATAGCAAAATTATTACATAAAAATTAATGAGCAGAAATGCTCATTTTTAATTAATAAAATGCTTAAAAATATTTGCAAAAAAATTTTAATGTGTTATAATTCAATCATTAAACAAAATTAAAGGAGAAAAAAATGAAGGTTTTAGTAGTAAACGCAGGCAGTAGTAGTTTAAAAGCTCAATTAATGGAAACAACTACTGGTGAAGTTTTTGCCAATGCTTATTGTGAGAGAGTTGGTATTGATGGATCATTTATGACATATAAAAAGGATGGCCAAAAAACAGTTTTAAATCAAGAAATGGCAAATCATAAGGAAGCATTCCAATTATTCTTAAGTTATTTAATGAGTAAAGAAACTGGTGTTATTTCAAGCCTTGATGAAATCAAAGCTATTGGTCACAGAGTAGTTAACATGGGTGAAAAATATAACAAATCTATTGTTGTAACTAAAGAAGTGTTTGAAGATATGAAAAACTATATACACTTTGCACCTTTGCACAATCCAGGTGCAATGTCTGGCATGAGTGCTTGTATGGAATTGATGCCAAGCAAAAAAAATGTGGCAGTATTCGATACAGCATTCCACTCAACCATGCCAGAAAAAGCATATATGTACGCAATCCCATACGAATTGTATGAAGAAAACAAAATCCGTCGTTATGGTGCGCATGGTACAAGCCACCGCTTTATAGCAAGACAAGTAAAGGAACTTGTTGGTGATTTAACTGGCAAAAAGATTATTTCTTGCCACATTGGTAGTGGTAGTAGTATTTGTGCTATCAAAGATGGCAAATGTATTGATACTTCAATGGGTTACACTCCGCTTGCTGGTGTGGTTATGGGTACTCGTTCTGGTGATGTTGACCCATCAATTATCCCTGCAATTATGGAAGCAAAGGGCATTGATGCAAACGAAACTATTACACTCCTTAACAAAAAGAGTGGTTTGACAGGTTTGACTGGTGGTTTGAGTGATATGAGAGACATCGATGCTAACCTTGATAAACCAAAAGTAAAACTTGCATTTGATATGCTTGTTTATTCTATCAAAAAATATATCGGAGCATATGCTGCAGCTATGAACGGTGTAGACTATATAACTTTTACTGCTGGTATTGGTGAAAAGGATGAAATCTTCCGTGAAGCAGTATGTTCAGAACTAGAATATTTAGGTGTAGAATTAGATAAAGAAAAAAATGTGGCACAAAACAAACCATTTGGTGAAATCCTTGAAATAACAAAACCAACAAGCAAAGTTAAAGTTCTTCGCATTCCAACAGATGAAGAATTAATGATTGCTTTAGACACTGCAGAACTTGCTGAATAATAGATTATAGGAGAATATATGATCTATTTTAAATTCGGAAAGGATAATAATAAAGTTCTTTTTTGCTTTGATGAAAATTCTGGTATAACATATAAATTTGATGAAGGTCAATGGTCGATTTCTAAATATGTATATTCTGTTTTGATACATGATGAAGATGTGATTTATATTACAGAAACAGAAGCAGATAAACTTACTAATGGCAAAAGCGTTCATAAAATATTGGATTTTGTAGATAATTTATTAAATGGACAAATCTAGGGTATTTAAATGAAAGACACTAAAACACCAAAATTAGATGCTTTATATGAATATTTTGGATTAAGAAAAAACAATCCAACACATGAAATTATACAAAATCACAATGAAAAGTCTGTTGCTAGTATAGTAAGTAAAATTAAAAGAAAGGTTGATATAGCAGGAATTACTCAATACAAATTTGTAGATATTAAAGATTTAGCAAGGTGCGCAGTATTATTTCATAATTTTGCAGAGATTTCACAATTTTTACATTTTTTAAGTCAAGAAACAACATCTTTGAGAGGAGATATTTCTCGAAATGATACAGGTTATAAAGGTATTCATTTAAATTTTGATATTGAAGGTGTTTGTGCTGAAATACAATTAAGTACTTTTAACGCATGGTTATATAAAACAGCTGCAGAAAAATTTTATATTAAATGGCGAGATCGTGATGTGTCGAAAGAGTTAGAATTATTAATAGAAGCAAAAGCAGATTATGACGATACTTTAAAACGATATCAAGAAAATCCTTCAAAAGATCTTGAAATTTTATTAACTCAAAAGTTAGTTTTATTAAAAAAATTAAGAGAAGAGTATAAAGATAAAAACGCATTATATAAAAAGGAATTAAAGTTAGAGCGTGATGCATTTGAAGAATTATATTCTAATTGTGATTTTACAGAAATGGAAATAGAGTTGGAAGCGGTTTTGTTTACGTTATCATTGTCATCTGATGTCTTTACTAAAAATGATACAGAAAATGAAAAGAAAAATAAAAAAATATTATCAAAATCAATACCATTAAATTCTGATTTAAGTGTTGATGAAGAGAAATTATTACTAATTGCAGAAGAAGTTAGTAAAATTGCGTCTAGTGTCCAAATAGAATTGATGAATTTTGTTAAAAGATGTTTTAAGTCTTATAAGACAACTGATAAAATTTCAATTAATAACAATTTCGAAAAAATATTTAAATTAATTAAAGAAGTTTTACTAGAGTATGACGAAAAGCTTCATAAACAAATAAAAAATAAAGAGTTTTTATTAAGAAATATTAAACATTTTTATAATCAAAGAACTCAAATTGTTAAAGAAATTGTAAAATACGCAAAGGGAAAAAGTTGCTTAGATTGTGAACCAAAAGAAATTATAAAGCTTTTCTTTGAAAAATTAAGTAGTAAAGATGATTTTTCTATTACCAAATTACAAGAAAGGTTACAAAACCAAGAACATATTTATTTATATAATGCACAATCGGTAAATGGAGAGAATAATGAAGTGGGACAATAAAAAACTATATAAAGCATTATGTTTTGCAACTAAAAAACATAAAAACCAGCAACTAAAACATCCAAAAGATGTGCCATATAGTGCACATTTATGTGCTGTTTTAACAAATGCAATAAAGTATGCTTCAGAATTAAAAGAAGATATTAATTGGGATTTATTAGTTTGCTCTGCTTTACTACATGATACAATAGAAGATACAGAAACTACATATGAAGAAATCTTATCAGAATTTAGCAAAGATGTGGCTGATGCTGTTTTGTCATTAACAAAAAACAATGATATTCCGCATAATAATAGAATAAAGGATTCTATTGATAGAATAAAAAAGCAACCTAAAGAAGTTGCTATTGTTAAAATGTCAGATAGACTTTTTAATATGCATATAAGAATCCCTTTTTGGTCAGAAGAAAAATCTAGGGAATATGCTGAAGAAGCAAAACTTATTTGCGATGAATTGGGTTATGCTTGTGAGCCGTTGAGAGTTGAACTAAAAAATTATATTAAAAATTATTAAAAAAGGACTATGTAGTCCTTTTTTTAACAAGTTTTTTCGTTTTCATTTTTTAATGATTTTTCATAGTCATACATAATGCCAATCACCTTGTTTGCTTTGTTATAGATATCTTCGTATGTATCTATTTGTGCTTTCAAGTTGTCAGGGTAAGCATGATAGATGTTGTGTAAACTAAGTTTGCTTTCCATAAACAAATAATTGCTTTGGAACAAATCATGTCTGATTGAAAACAACTTAAACATAAGTTCTTTAGTTGGTCCATCTGATTCTATTTTTTCTTTAATGATCTCAAACTCTTTTTTTGCTTTACTTGTCGATGCAACTACAACTCTACGCCAGGTTAAAAAATTATCTAAAAATATTTCAAGTGCGCGTTCCATAAAATATTTTCCCTCCCATTAATATAATAGCACAAAGGTTATAATAATGTCAACAACAAAATTTTTAAGATTATTTTCAAAACCAGTTGACATTGATAGATTAGTTTGATATAATATGACCATATTTTGTCGAGTGCTAAAATTATAAAGCACAAATTTATATGGAGGTAAATCATGGCTGTTCCTAAGGGAAAGGTTTCTAAAGCTAGACGTGACAAACGTCGTGCAAACTGGAAAGCAGCTGTTCCAACATTAGTAGAATGTCCTCATTGCCACGAAAGTAAAGTGGCTCACAGAGTTTGTAAAAATTGTGGTTACTACGATGGTGAACAAGTTGTTAATATGGATAAGAAAGAAACAAAATAATTTAAAGGGCGTCTTTTAGACGTCTTTTTTGTTGCCAATTTAAAGTTTTTTATTTATAATAACAACATGAAAAACATTTTAGATAATTTAAATAGCAATCAAAATAAGATTGTTAAAATTATATTAAGTGATAGCAATATCGACATAAAAAAGATTGTTGTAAGACCAATTATAATAAAAAGCAACATCAAATGGCAGATAGAAAAGTTTATAGGTGCACAAGTTTTTCATGCCAATGTTGAATATCAAGAAATATTGAATTTACCTTTTGATTCTTTTAAACAAATAACAATAGAAAAGGAAGGCTCAACTACTATTTTTTCTAAAAAGAAACAATCTTATAGTGAAAAAACCGTAAATAACAATATCAAATTAGACATAAAAGCACATGACAAAATTAAAAATTATATCATCAAAGAGGGTGAGTATATACCAGCTCTTGTTGAACTTGGCATTTTTAATAAAGAAGGCAAAATAATCAAAGGCATGAACGACAAATTTAAGCAAATCAACAAGTTTATAGAAATAATTGATGATGCATACAAGACGATAATACAAAAAGAAATTACAATTTTAGACTTTGGTTGTGGCAAGTCTTATTTAACTTTTTTATTATATCATTACTTTACTAAAATTAAAGATATTAAAGCAAATATTATAGGTTATGATATAAAAAAAGATGTTGTATCAAATTGCAATAAAATTGCACAAAAATATGGATATGATGGTTTAAAATTTGTATTAAGCGATGTAAAAAAAGACGAATTATATCAAGGTAAAATTGATATGATAGTAACCCTTCATGCTTGCGATACAGCAACAGATTTTGCACTTGATTTTGCTATAAAAAACAAAGTTCCTTTAATTTTCTCTGTGCCGTGCTGTCAGCATGAAATCAATTTGTCTATAAAAAAAGGCGGTGACTTTGACATATTGCTAGAAGATGGGCTTATCAAAGAAAGATTTTCTGCCTTGCTTACTGATTCAATTAGGGCAGAAGTGTTACGCGCAAAAGGATATTCTGTTGATATAATAGAGTTTGTAGATTTTGCACATTCTCCTAAAAATTTGATGATCAGAGCCAAACTCAACAGTAAAAAGAAATCTTTAGATAGAGTAACAAATCTAGTTGAAAAATACAAATTTAGTCAAAAACTTTACGAATTACAAAAGGATTAAATTTATTTTACAAATAATTGATAATATTATATAATGAATAAATATTAGGGAGTATATAATGAAAATAGTAGTTGATGCTTTTGGTGGAGATTATGCTCCACAAGAAATTGTTGCAGGTGCAGTAAATGCTTTGCAAGCTAATCAAGATTTACAAATCGTTTTGGTTGGAGATAAAGATAAAATTACAGAAATATTACAAAATTTAGTTTTTGTATCAGATAGGTTGGAAATTGTACATGCACCAGATATTGTTACAATGGATGATGTGCCAACAGTTGCTATCAGGACAAAAAAGAACTCAAGCATTGTTGTTGCATACGACTATCTTAAAAACAATGATGATGCAGTTGCTTTAGTTAGCGCTGGCTCTACAGGTGCAACTTTGACAGGTGCAGTATTAAAACTTGGCAGAATTCCGCATATTTCTCGTCCAGCTCTTGCTCCGATTTTGCCAACAGTAAATGATCGTGGCGTTATGTTGCTTGATTGCGGTGCAAATGCAGATTGTAAAGCAGAAAATTTGATGGATTTTGCTATCATGGGCGATGAATATATGAAAGCGATTGGTGTAAAAAAACCACGCATTGCACTATTAAACATCGGTACAGAAGAAGAAAAGGGTAGCGAGATGATTAAGCAAGCTCACGCATTGCTTAAAGCATCAAAACTTAATTTTGTTGGCAATATCGAAGCGCGTGATGTCCTAAAAGGCACAGTTGATGTTGTAGTGGCAGACGGTTTTTCTGGTAATGTTTGTTTAAAAACTATTGAAGGTACTGCAGAAATTTTGTTTGGAGAGTTAAAAGATATTACAAAATCATCTTTTAAAGCAAAAATTGGCGCTCTTATGCTTAAAAACAACTTGCGTGGTATAAAATCTAAATATGATTATCGTAAAGTTGGTGGTGCACCGCTTCTTGGTGTAAGCAAAATTGTCTTAAAGTGTCACGGAAACAGCAAAGCAGATGCTATTGCTACAACAATTAATCAAGCGTACACTCTTGGTAAAAACAATTTAATAGAAAAGGTGAAACAAGCAGTTGACAAGGAAGAAAAATAATTTTATAGATTTATTTGAAAAGTGTAGTGATGAGTTAAAAGATTTGGCGTTTACTCATTCTTCTTTTGCACACGAAAAAAAAGTGCCAAGCAATGAAAGGATAGAATTTTTAGGCGATAGTGTGCTTTCTACAATAGTTAGTGACTATTTATACAAAAATCAACATCAAACAGAAGGCAAGATGAGCAAAATCAGGGCAAGTTTTGTTTGTACAGAAAATTTAAGTGAACTTGCCAAAACCTTAGGTGTTGAAAAACGCATTAAATTTGGTAAAAGTTTTAAAGGACAGGTTAGTGATGCAATCCTTGCTGATACGATAGAAAGTATGATTGGTGTCATGTATCTATCTTTTGGGTTGCACTCAATTTCTACTGCTGTGCTAGATGCATTAAAAGTTAAAGAAATGCTAAAGGCAGGTATGAAGTCAAAAGATTATAAATCAGAATTGCAAGAATATACTCAAAGCAAAAAATTAAAACTACAATACAAAAGTGAGACATATACAACCAAAGGCGGACAAGAAAATTTCCGTGCAAATGTATTTATTAATGGTGAATTTGTTTCATACGGTCAAGGCTCTACAAAGCGTGAAGCGGAACAAAATGGTGCACATTTGGCATTAAAAAAAATAAAGGAGTAGCAAATGGAAAATATTTTTGATTTAGTTCTTGATAAAGACGAAAAAATTATAAAAGTTTATAAACCACACAAACTTAGAACTTGGTTCACAATCATTGCTCTTGCTGTCGTAATATTGTTGTGTTTTATACCTTTAATTATTGTGGGATTTTTAAACGACACTGGACTAGAAACATTGATTGCAGTATTAGTTATAATTATTCCTTTAATGTTAATATGCATACCTTTTGTCTCTTTATGGTACAAAAAAACAGTATATGCAGTTACAAATAAAAGAATTCTTATCAGAACAGGATACATTGGTGTAGACTATAAAAGTTTAGATTTTACCATGCTTGGAGCATTAACTGTAAATGTAAGTTGGGTTGATAAATTGATAAAGAAAAATACTGGTACAATTTCGTTTGGTAGTATGGCAAGTCCAATGACAAATCAAGCTGGTGCTAAATTTTCTTTTATGCATATCACTAATCCATACGAAACATATAAAGAAATTAAAACAATTATTGATGAAAATAAACTTCAATAATTTTGGAGCAAAAAAATGAAATATCGTATAGTTTTGCTTTTTGACAATTCTGACAAACAAAAAATAATTGATTTAAACAAACAAATAAATCAAGGTATAAATCCTGATATTATATTTAATTCAACTTGCATACCGCACATAACTTTGGCGAGTGGTTATTTGAAGCATGACATTGAAACAGTAAATAATGTAATACAAAATTCAATATATTTACTAACTACACCAATTTTAGAGACAACAACGTTAGAGTATTCTGATGATGGAGAGTGGTTGTTTATAAATGTAGCAAAAACTAACGATTTGGAAAATTTTATAGTCAATTTAAGGCAAAATCTTACATCTTGCTTTGATATGTCAGAACGAAGAAAGACACACATAACAATTGCAAAATCAAAATGTTTACAAAATAGAAATAATTTAATAAAAAACCTACAAATTCCTAAAGAAATAAATGTTTCGGGTGTGGCTATAGGCGTTAGTGGAGAATATGGCACTTTGGTAAATATAGAAAAATTTTTTAAAATTAAAACTAATAAAAAATAATTAAAAATTATTAAAAAATACTTATTTATAGTATATAAATACATTTGACATAATTATTTTAATATGTTAAAATTAATTTAATTAAATAAGGAGAAATTATGTTATTTGAACCACCTATTGATGAGTTAGTTCGTATTACAGGATGTCGTTATGCAGTGGCGGTTATCGTCGGTGCAAGGGCAAAAGATTTGGAAAATAAAATTCCAACACTTTTAAATGGCAGTGCAAATTTGGCTATCAATCACGCCGCTCAAGAAGTGTTTAAAGGTGAAGTTATAGGAGTTCAATCTAAGTAACAATGTTTGCACAAGTTGTTGTTGATATTTCAAATGATGCGGTTGACCGCATTTTTGATTATATTGCATTGCCAGACACACAAGTTGGCATGCGTGTTAAAGTGCCTTTTGCAAACAGGTCAGTGCTAGGGTATGTGATAGGTCTTAAAGACAAAACAACAGTTGACAATAGCAAACTTAAATCTATAATTTCAAATTTGGAAAGTGTCCCAAAACTCAAGCCCGAAATTTTATCGCTTTGTGATTTTTTGGCTGGACACTTTTTTTTGCGCTTAAGTGATGCTATAAAACTTGTTTTGCCATCTTGTGTAAGACTAGATAGCCAAAAGGAACAAAATTTCTTTGTTCTTTCTCCAATTTATGATATAGATACAGCCATAAACATGATTGGTAATAGGGCAAAAAGTCAACTTTCTGCCTATGCTTTTTTGTGTGAACAAGGCGAGTGTGAATTTAGCAAGCTTGTAGAACTTTTTGGTAGGTCTGCTATAAATGCGTTAGTTGAAAAAGGCATGGTTTCAAAAATTGCAGAAAGGCGCATGCGTGCACCAATTAGTTCCAACGAAAAAATTGCTCGTAACATTTTAACAAAAAGTCAACAGAGCGCGATTGACACAATTTCTGCTCATGATGAAACATTTTTACTTCAAGGTGTGACAGGCAGCGGAAAAACAGAAGTTTACATGAATATAATCGAAAAAGCACTAAGCGAAAACAAAACAGCCATAATGTTGGTGCCAGAAATTTCTCTTACTCCGCAGATGATGAACAGATTTAACTCTCGCTTTCCAAATCTTGTTGCAGTGCTACACAGTGGACTTAGCGAAGGCGAACGCTATGATGAGTGGGATAGGATTTTTACAGGACAAGCCAAGGTTGTTTTAGGGGCACGCAGTGCAATATTTGCGCCACTTGAAAACTTAGGTGCAATCATTATTGATGAAGAACACGATGGTTCTTATGTTAGTGAAACAAATCCAAGATTTTTTACACATGATGTGGCAGAATTTAGAGCAAGATACAACAAATGTCCACTTGTTTTAGGTAGTGCAACACCTAGTATCGATAGTTTTAACAAAGCAAAAAATGGCACATATCATTTGGTAGAATTGCCAGAGCGTATCAACGGACTAGAAATGCCTAAAATAGAAATTGTAGATATGCTTACAGAAGTTATGGATGGCAATACTTCACCTTACAGCAAAAAACTTATTGCAAAACTGGACCAAGCAATCAAAAACAAAAAGCAGTCTATATTGTTCATCAACAGACGCGGTTTTGCATCTTTCATGGTGTGCAGAGAGTGCGGATACAGGGCAAAATGTGATGATTGTGAAGTTAGCCTTGTATATCATAAAGAAGATAATCAACTTAAGTGTCACTTTTGTGGCAAGAGATACCGCGCATTGACAAATTGTCCAAATTGTAACAGTCAAAATATAAAATATGGTGCTTTAGGTACAGAACGCGTTTGTGAAGATTTAAAAGAAATGTTCCCAGGTGTGCCTATTTTTAGGATGGATAACGATACCACACGCGGTAAAAATGGTCATAAAAACATCTTAGAACAGTTTTCTAAAACCACACCAAGTATTTTAGTCGGCACGCAGATGATAGCAAAAGGTCATGATTATCCAAATGTTGCATTTGTTGGCATTTTAGATGCCGATGTAAGCTTGTACAATAGCGATTACAAATCAAATGAGCGCACCTTTCAGTTGGTAACTCAGGTTGCTGGTAGAGCGGGCAGAAAAACCAACGATGGTTATGTTGTGTTGCAAACATATGCACCTAAACACTATGTATATAGATTTGCAACTGCATATGACTACCGCAGTTTCTATGATAAAGAAATCAATTTACGACAAACTACTGGATTTCCGCCATATAGCACTATTTTGCGTATATTAGTTTCTAGCGAAAGTGACAATAGGGCAAAGGATGTTACAAAAAAATTGTATGACAAAGCAATAGAAATTAAGGCAAAATATAAAAGAGAAATCATCTTTTTACAAGCGATGCCTTCGCCAGTTAAAAGAATTCAAACAAAATATCGCTATCAGATCTTGACTAGATATGTTCCAAATGATAAAATAACTAGTGAATTTTTTGAACTAAGCGATATAATAGAGAAAGATGTTTCAATTTTTGTTGAAATCAATCCAAACAATTTGAGATAAGAATTATTGCAAGCAATTTAATTGTAAACAACATTTCATATGTTTCAAACGATTTTAAACTAGATTAAAAAGGAGAAATTATGGCAATAAGAGAAATTGTTCCACATACAGATAGTTTTATCAGAAAACGCAGTAAAACTGTTAAGGTTTTTGACGAAAAGTTATGGGAACTGCTTGACGATATGAAGGAAACTGTTGACGCAAAATACGGTTCTGGCCTTGCAGCAGTTCAAGTTGGTGTTTTAAAGCGTGTTTTTGTGCTTAACATAAACAATATGTATATAGAGTTTGTCAATCCGCAAATCATTGATACAAAAGGCGAACAATACAAAAAAGAAGGTTGCTTAAGCGTTGGCATGCCATTTGGCTATGTTAAACGCCCGCAACAGGTTACTGTGCGTGCATTTGATAGATATGGCAATCAATTTACTCTTGTTTGTGAAGATTGGACAGCGGTTTGTGTATGTCACGAAAACGACCACTTGGATGGTGTTTTATATATAGATAAAATTGTTACACCACCTGCAGAATTTTTAGAGGAGGACGAAGAATAATGAAGATAGTGTTCTTCGGTACAGATGCTTTTTCTACAACAATTTTAAAAGGTTTGGTTGATGCAGGAAGAGATATAGTGGCAGTAGTAACACAACCAGACAAAATTAATGGTAGAAACAACAAAGTGATTTTTTCTGATATCAAAAAATATTGTTTAGAAAACAATATAAATATTTATCAATTTGAAAAACTTAATAGAGATGGTGAGCAAGTCTTAAAAGAACTTAATCCAGATATATTTGTAACTGCAAGTTACGGACAAATTATCAAACAAAACATTTTAGATATTCCTAAACATGGCACAGTTAATGTGCATGCAAGTCTGTTACCTAAATATCGTGGGCCAGCACCTATCCAATGGGCAATAATCAATGGAGAAAAAAAGACAGGCATAACAATTATGCAAACAGAACTTGGTGTAGATACTGGCGATATCTTTTTCCAGAAGGAAATTAGTATAGAGGCAGAAGATACATCTACTAGTGTATTTAACAAATTGGCAACACTAGGTGTAGACTGCATAAACCAATTTTTTGATAAGTTTGATTACTATATTAACAACCACACCAAACAAGATGAAAGCAAATCTAGTTATTATCCAATGATAAAAAAAGATGATTTGCTTATAGACTTTAATACTTGTGCTTTTGATTTATGCAACAAGATTAGAGCGTTGGAAAGTTGCTACTTTATCTATAAGGGTGTTAGATACAAAGTCCTTTTTGCAGTGCCTAACGATAAAACAGGTCAAGCAGGCGAAATACTTTCTTGCAATGGCAAAACAGGGTTCATTATTGCAACAAAGGATAGGTCGATTGAAGTGGTTACCATACAGCCAGAAGGCAAGCAAAAAATGTTTGCATTGGCATTGATGAATTCAAACAAATTTACACTTGGAGATATAATTGAAAATTCTTAGCGATTATTCTTTTGATGAACTAAAATCAAGTTTGGCAAATTATCCAGCTTTTCGTGCCAAACAAGTTTTTGATGCCATAATTCAATCTAAAGACTTTGAACAAACAACTTTGCCAAAACAAATGATTGATGAATTAAAGC
>JAFXKG010000013.1 GCA_017531805.1 Clostridia bacterium
ATTGGTAGTCCCAAGGGGAATCGAACCCCTGATTCCGCCGTGAAAGGGCGATGTCTTAACCTCTTGACCATGGGACCATGTAGATTTTTTGGCTGATTATCATTTATACTTTAAGCATAAATTTCATTAACGCCGAAAAAGCGACGCTAATATAAAGGGAAACAGCCTTTCCCTTTCATTGCTACCCCTTTTGTGTTGAATGGATAATAATGAAAATTTGGTGGCGGTGGGTAGAATCGAACTACCGATCTATCGGGTATGAACCGATTGCTTTAACCGCTGAGCCACACCGCCAAGATTACAAGTATAGTATATATGAAAAAAATGTTAATGTCAAGGTTTTTGACAAATTTTTTTTATTTATTTGTAAAATTAATGTTTTAGGTTATTATAAAGATTGTTTAGGCGAAAATTAAAGTATCATACAAGAACATTGAAATAAAAAATAGCCAATTTTATTTGGCTATATTTTGTTTATAAACTTAAATCATCATTTTTTTTTAATTCTTTTTCCAACAATTTAATAAAAATTGAAATTTCCTTTTCTGCTGCCTCGACTGAATCTGATGAGTGCGCCACATTTTGTGTACCATTAATGTTAGGATCGCGATCTAAGTATCCCATCATTTTAAGACCAGTATGGCGTATTGTGCCTTCAGCTGGATTTTTTGTTTTTCCCATAAAGCTTGCGTCGTGTATAAAATCAATACAACCGTCGCCTTCAACAACCATGCCATAAGCTTTGTCGCTTGTGATATAACGTTCAAGCTCTGGGTAAAAAGGTTTTTCTACATGCTCTGAATAGTGTAAGCGTGCAGCATCAACAGTATAGTTAATGTGACCTTCAACAACAATTTTAAAATTTTTTCCACTTTTTAAGATGCGATTTCTAACCATATGAATAAGCTCTTTGTTGTTAGCATAATCTGGTTTAACCATTACATAAGATAATTCTTTCATACAATCTCCTTTAGTTGCTTGCATTTTAACACAAACTTAAAATATTTGCAATAACTTTTTTATATATGTATTGAAATTTCACTTTTTTTGTGATATATTGCCAATAGGGTAAAGATATGGATTTTAGAAATGATGTTAGGTATAATCAATTACATTTATACGAAAAAATTTGGTTTTTAAGAGGAAGATTTGACTGCGAAATTTTACATTACAAAAACAAACAAGACGTAGATTTAAATCTGCTTAAAGACATATCTGAAGAGTTATCAAAGTTGGCCTTTGCTTGTGCTGATATGAGCAAGGTTGTTAAACTGTTAGAATTAAAATTTATAATCACAAACCTTGTATCACAAGTTGTAAATGATTTGGATGCTGATGACTATTTTACATACAAGATTTATGGTAATGACTAATTGATAGATTTTATATGGTATTTTAGAGGTATCTACGACTTAGCTATAAAACACAAAGATACTGATAGTTTATATAACATAGTACTTAATCTTAAGACAATCATTAAAGACGCAAAAAATCCAGAAGATAAAAAATCAATTAAAAATATTATAGAAAGAGTACAATTGGAAAAATCAATAATAAACAACCAATAAAAATATCTGCAACGCAGTTGACAAACAAAATATTATTTGGTAATATATAAAAGCTTTTAGTTAATATCCTAACAAAAGTAAGTCATACAAGCGGATATGGCGGAATTGGCAGACGCGCAAGACTAAGGATCTTGTGAAGTAACATTCTTGCAGGTTCAAGTCCTGTTATCCGCACCAAATGAGAACTAAGTTGAACCTTAGTTCTTTTTTATCGGTCAAAAGTGTTTACGCTTTGCTAGACGCTAAAAACAAAGATTTAACAAGCAACAACTAACCATAAGAGAGAAGAAATCTAACATCTTCTCTCTTTTTTATAAAATTTGATAACAAAAATAAAAAAGGTGTGTTATAATAAAAATATGGAAATTAGATTATTAACAAATGAGAATATAAACGAAATTAAAGAACTTTATTCAGATATTAAAAATAATACATATACACTTTGGGACGAAAACTACCCAAGTGAAGAGCTTATATTGTGGGATATTGAAAGAAAAGGTCTTTGGGGAGTTTTTGATGAACAAACATTGATTGCTATAACTTTTATGGGTGAACGATGTGAAGATGGTGAAGAAAATTTTACATGGCAAGACACATTTAAAAAGCGTGGAACTTTTACAAGAATTGGAGTATCACCTAAATATCAAAATCAAGGCATCGCAACATATTTAGTAGATTTTGTTTTAAAAGAATTAAAATCTCAAGGTTTTGATGGTGTAAGAATTTTGGTAGGAACCCAAAATACAAATGCAATAAAGTTATATTCAAAATTTGGGTTTGTTAATTGTGGGAAAGTTGAAAGATATGGACACGAATATTATTTATTTGAATTAAGATTGATTTAACTCGAACAACGAAATAACCATATCCGATAAACACTTTTCGGTTCGGATTCGTTATCAATCGTTGCACCATTGAAAAGCACCTATTTTATAGGTGATTTTTTGTTTTTCAAAATACATGCGGTTATATTGAAATATTTGCCATGCTTATAATATATCAAACTTTACTTCGGATATGTTATATTAAAAAATGTTGTTAGATTTAAAAAAATTGGTAGGGAAAATTTTGTTTTCTTGTTGACAAAATTTTGATATATGTTATAATTCCGACAAGGAGAAAATATGTATATAAAGAAAATTTTAAATCAACAACTAGTAAATTTTTTAAAGGAAAACACTTTTTTTGGCATGTCTTTAACAAAAGATAACACAATACTTTATGACAGGACAAACGAAGACGAAGCCAAGTTGACAATTTTAAATGAAAAAGACAGACCTAAATACAAGATTGTTTTTAGTGATTACGAGTGTTATGTGGAAGGTTTGTGCCAAGATAATTTGTCAAAAGAGTGGCGTAATTATGTTTTGTCTTTAATTCCACAAGATAAAAAAGCCTCATATAAAAGGAAGGCAAACAAAATTATAGACATCAAGATTGCAGAGTTGCGCGAAGAATACGAAAAAGAAATTGCGGAATTGGAGCAAGGTAAATTTACTACAGATGATTTGACCTGTTAAATTTTAATCCAACAGACTGGAATAAGTTTGTTGGATTTTTATATTTGATAAAAATTTGTTTGAAAATTTTGTCGAAAAGTGATATCATGCTTTTATGGAACAAACAAAAGAAGAATTAGAACAAAAACCGATACAAAAACAAAAAAAGAGAAAATGGTGGTTTAGGTGTCTTAAAAGGTTGATGCGCGGAAGATATAAAAAACCAACATTTATCTATCTTGGTGAAGAATTTGAAAATGGCGCAGTTATTTTAAGCAATCACGAAGGAACTGATGGTCCGATGAGTTTAGAAATTCATTGTAACAAACCAATTAGGATGTGGGGCGCAAGTGAGATGAACTCTGGACTTATCAAGATGTACAAATATCAAACGCGCGTATATTATCACGAAAAAAAGCATTGGAACTTGCATTTGGCAAGATTGTTTTGTTTGATTGCCAGTCCTTTAACAAATTTGTTTTATAAAGGGTTGAATTTGATTTCCACATATCATGATACTAGATTTACAAAAACCATCAAGGAAAGTATAGACGCATTGCGTGATGGTGACAACATTGTTATTTATCCTGAAGTGTCAGACAAGGGATATCTTGAACAATTAGAAGGTTTTCATCCAGGATTTGTGGCTCTTGCAGAAGTTTGCAAACGCCGTGGCATAGATTTACCTATTTATGTTTCTTATTTTAGAAAAAAAGACATGTTGTTTATTGTGGACAAACCTGTAATGTATTCTGAACTATCCAAAAATGGAGAAACTAAAGAAGAAATTTGCAAAAAGTTGTGTGATAGATGTAACGAACTTGGACGCATGACATTTGAAGCTGAATATATAGAAAAACTAAAAAGCGAACAAAAATAAAACATGTATATTAGTATAATTAAAAGTTGATATAATGCTTAAAGATTAAAAGGAGTTTAAAATGAAAAATATTTCAACTGATATCATTGTGATGTTTTTAAAAAGGAATTACATTGATTGGTCTGGGTATGTTTGTACGCCAGAATTAAATCTTGTAAAGCCAAACAGTTTGAAAGATATTATTAAAAATCCTAACAACAAGTTAGATTTGATGTGCCAATCTATAAGGACAATGTTTGATTTTGTTATTACAGAAGATAAATTTATCATAAAACATGAAGAAAGAGATATAAATATAGATTTGTCTGAAGAATGGATTGATTTGCAAACAAGATTGGCTGTTGCAGATGTATTAACACAAGGCATGTTTTAATACAAACTGGGGTTGCCCAGTTTTTTTAACCTTTTTTTAATAAATTGCAAGATAATAAGCTTTTGAATTCGATTGGATTATTCATAATATAAGCGGTTTAGAAAGTTTTTAAAGTTTTTATTAAAAATGCAATTTATTGTTTCGTAAGAGTGCCCCATATTTTGCAAGTGGTTTGCAATTTTGTAAAAATCGTCGTAGGTTTTTAAATCTGTGGGCAAGCGATGTATGCCAAATAAGTCGGTACCAAAACCAAAATTTTGGTGGCCAAATTTTTTTATTAAGTAATCTAACTGGAGTGCAATGTCATATGTGTTTATAGGTCCGCCTTTAACAAACTCATCAAAGATAGTTATGCCTAAAAAACCGTTGCTATCGCAAATTGTTTTAATTTGCTTGTCTGTTAAATTGCGGGCATTTTTGTGTAATGCATTAATATTGCTATGCGTGTTAAGTATTGGTTTGTTTGTAATCTTAACAAATTTCCAAAATGACTTTTTATTTAAATGTGCAGTGTCGATTATAACATTGTTGCTTTCAAGTTTTTTAATTGTTGTTTTACCTAGTTTAGTAATCTTGCCTTTTGATTTTGCTCCACCTGCATATTGATTTTTAAAATTCCATGTTAAAGACACACAAAATGGTTTAAGTTTTATTAGTTTATCAATTTCTTTAGCAGATATAGAACCTATATCTTCAACCGAAAAAAGAAGTTTTGTTTTGGTTAGTTTTTGCAATTTTTGTATTTGTTGTTTGTGTTTTTTGATGTCTTTAACGCATAAACTATTGTCCGTTGTAAAAACTGCGCAGTTGATAGCTTGCACATTTGTAGATAAATTGTGGATAAATTTTTTTTGTAATTTTGCTGACAATGCAGTTACTAAATCTGTATGGCTGTCTGTTAAGTTTATATTCATATAAATATATATTTAATTGCTTTTAACTTTGTGTGCTACGACAAACAACGACTTTATATGTTTTTATATATTATTTTAAGGTTAAAATTTATTTGAGTTTTTTAATTTTTTTTGTATAATCATATTAAAGGAACTATTATGGCAATATATAAATCATCATTTAACAAAAAGCCGGAGAAGAAAGAGAAAAAAGAAAAGCCTGAAAAGGAAATCAAAGTAAAAGAACAAAAAACCAAAGTAAAAAAGAAAGTTAATGTTCCACTTATAACTTTGATTGTTTTTTCTGTATTGTTTTTGGTGTGTATTTTGCCATCTAACTTTTTAAAGAACTTTTTGCTAGGCATTTTTGGATTGTTAATATATCCTGTAACTGTTGTTGGTGCGTTTTTATCAACAATGATTATGCGTCACAAAAAATATAACATCAAAAAAAGATATATAATATTTTTAAGTTGTGCTTTGTTTATCATTTGGTTTATTTTCCATTTAATACTTACTTCAAAAGTGCCATTGAACAGTTTTGGTGCTTACATTAAAGGTACATACAAAGCAAAAACCACAGCAGGTGGCATTATTTTCAGTTTGCTAAGTTATCCAATTGTAAAATTGCTTACAACTGTTGGCGCGTACATTTTCAGTGCAATAACATTGGCGATTTTTGTTGGTTTAATTATAGACTACATAAATGTAGAGCGTACAATGGGCACGGCAGAAAAGAAAAGCAAATTCGATTTTAAAAATATAGAAGAATTTAATTTTGAAGAACAAAAACAAGAGCCAGTTTCAAAAGAAGAACATGCAAAACGCCTTGCAAGGCGCAAACTTGGGTTAGAAAAAGGCGAAACCACTGTAATATCCAGCAGTATGCCTACTTTTTATATTGAAAACAAGATGCAAACAACTCGTCCAATCAGCAAACGAGAATATATTTTAACGCCATTAGAACCGGTTATTCCACCAGAAGACACTAATGATATTTTCAACAATACTGCATCAAGTGTTAGAAAAGAGACACAAACAAACAATTTCCAATCATTTGGCAGGCAAAATGCTCCACAACAAAATACATTTAATAAAGAAGAAATCAAACCGGTTGAACAAGTTCAACATTACACCGAACCGGCGCAAGAAAACAAGTTTGAACCTTCAATAGACGATTTGTTGAGCAATGAAGATGAATATGACGATTTGATTGTTGAAGAAGACGAGTCTTTGGAAGGATACGAACCTGCTTTTGAAAAAGAAATGACAGATACTGACCAAGACGAAACTGAAGGCGAAGAAATTGAAATTGATCTTGAAGATTTAAACGAAGACGCAGAAGAAACTGAAAATTACGAAGAAATAGAAATTACACCAGATCTTGACAAGCAAGATTATGTGGATGAATATGCATACAACAAAGATCAATCAGATTTAGGCTCTAGTGTAGAAACAGAGGTTGTGCGTCCTAGTGTGGATATCACAAAATTTAATTTGCCAAATCAAATCAAAAAACCAGTTGGCGAAGAAGAAATTAAGCCAGAAGTACCAAAACAAAAATTGGAAATTCCACCTTATGTTACTCCGCCAGTAGATTTGTTAAATTATATGGAAAATCCTGCACGCATCAGTGACGAAGAATTGCAGGACAATATAGACAGACTTGAACAAGTGCTGGAAGACTTTAAAGTGCCAGCAAAAGTAAACAATGTGCAAGTAGGACCAGCAGTTACAAGATACGAACTTACAATGCCAAGGGGTATATCAGTAAACAAAATTGCTCAAATGGCAGATGATATTGCCATGACGCTTGCATCAAATGGTTCTATTCGTGTAGAAGCACCAATACCAGGCAAAAATTCGGTTGGTATTGAAGTGCCTAATGCACAAGTTAGCCCTGTAAGTTTGCGAGAACTTGTGGACAGTGAAGAATTTAGACAACGCGGCAATCCACTTTCATTTGTGTTAGGTAAGGATATTAATGGTGACATTATTTTCTGCAACCTAGACAAAATGCCACACTTGTTGGTTGCTGGTAGCACAGGCAGTGGTAAATCTGTTTGTTTAAATACTATGTTGTTGAGCATGTGTTACAAAGCGGGTCCGCAAGACTTGCGCTTGATTTTGGTAGACCCTAAAATGGTTGAATTTACAACATATAATGGATTACCACATTTGTTGATACCAGAAGTTATCATAGGAAAAGACTTAACAATAAATGCACTTGATTGGGCAATTAAAGAAATGGAACGCAGATATGCCTTGTTTGCTAAAAATCATGTGGTAAATATCAATGAATTTAACAAAAGCGATTTGGTAAGAACAAAACAAGAAGAAAAATTGCCGTTTATTGTTATTGTTGTTGACGAGTTGGCAGACCTAATGTTAGAAGCAAAACGCGAGATAGAAGACCGCATTGCAAAACTTGCTGCAAAAGCACGTGCTGCAGGTATTCATTTAGTACTTGCAACTCAACGTCCGTCAGTAGATGTAATCACAGGTACTGTTAAAGCAAACTTACCGTCTCGTGTTGCGTTTGCACTTACAAACTATATGGACAGCAAAACCGTACTTGATGGTGGCGGTGCAGAAAAATTGCTTGGCAAAGGCGATATGTTGTTTAAACCTCAAGACAAACCAGAGCCAAGACGTGTGCAAGGTGCATATGTTTCTAATGCAGAAATTGCTGCAGTGGTTGAGTTTATTAAAAATAACAACAAACCTGTGTATGATGACGACGCAGGCAGAGCAATCAAAAACCCGCATGCTGAAAAACAAGCAAGTGCTGGAGTTGGTGCTCGTGATATGGAGTTTGACCCAGTTCTTAAAGAAGCACTTAGGATGTTTATTCAAACCAAACAGGCAAGTGGAAGCATGATTTCTAGACGCTATTCTGTAGGATTTAATCGTGCCGGCAGAATTATGGACCAAATGGAACGCGCTGGATTTATTGGTCCGCAAGAAGGCAGTAAACCGCGCACAGTGCTTATAACAATGGATGAATATAACGCAATTTTTGGTGAAGAATAATCACTTGCAATTTTTGTGTTTTACTTTTGCTTAACCTATTGAAATTGACTTTTTGATATGATATAATAAAATTGATAGGAGACAAATATGGAACAAAAAAACAAACCATGTCAATATTGGCAAAAACTGCAGAAAACCATCCAGTATTTGTGCTAACAAAACAAGAAGAAAAAACTTCAACAGTAGAGCAAAATAAAAATATTCAAAGAATAAAAAGAAACGCAAAATTGTTTGAAGAAACCAACTTAAACAAACCACAACAGAAGAATTAGGTTTATAAAAAAGCACCAGTTTATACTGGTGTTTTTTAAGATGTTAATTGTCCACCATCCAGTCGATGTAAACTCCGTAACCCCTGGTTGGGTCATTTAAGAAAACATGCGTAACGGCACCAACAATTTTACCATTTTGCACAATTGGGCTACCGCTCATGCCTTGTATAATACCGCCAGTTTTTTCTAACAACTCTTTGTCGGTGACTTTTATTATCATACTTTTGTCGTCGGCTGTGTTTTGCTTGTTTGCTTTTATGATTTTTATATCGTATGCTTTTACTCCTTCGTTATCAAGATTGCAATATATTTTTGCATCGCCTAATTGGACACTTAATCTTCCGCCCAAAGTGGCAGTACGCTTTGGGTTTATCATAGTTTTGTTTAATATATTGCCATACACGCCATATTTACAATTGGTGTCGGCTAAACCAATCGCATCATCACTAAGATTTATTGAAGAGCGTATTTCTCCAGGGTTGTTTTTCTCTCCCTTTTTGATACCTATAAGTTGACATTTGTAAATGTTGCCGCTATCCACATTAAAATTGCCACCAAGTGAACTATCAACAATTGGATGACCAACTGCACCAAATCTAAAATCAGATTGCTTTACATAGGTTAGTGTGCCAACACCACTTGCACTGTTGCGTACCCACAAGCCAAGTTTGTATTTTTGACTAAATAGGTCGTATACTGGTGTTATGGTTGTTTCAAATTCTTCATTATTTCGTTTTGCAGTCAATTTCAATTCTTTACCCGCAAGTGAAGGTAGATTTATAATTCTGTCAATATCTTGAATATTCTCAATTTCAATATCTTCAATTTTCAAAATTGCGTCGCCGTCCTGTATACCACTTGTCACGATAGGTTCTTTTGTGCCATCTTTTGTTACAACTGCATTGCTACCAACACAAATCACGCCTTCGCTAAACAAGTTAAAACCAACAGTTTCACCACCGACATAAACATCTGTGTCCGTAAGTAAGCGTACATTAACTTTTTTTATAGTAAACAAATTAAAAAGTTTTACGCTCATGACAGTGTTGGTCAATTCGCCATTGCTTGCAACATTAATATTTTCTGGCAATTCCAAACTTATAAAAGATGAATATTCATCCGTTTTGTTTGCGTTCTCAATGTCGCTATATGTCACAATCATCTCGTCTGGCAAAGCATTTGCTTTTTTGATATTAGGCAATAAAAATGCCGTACCCAACATTACAAAAATTAAGGAAAGTGAAATAAAAAATAGCTTTTTCATGATTTTCTCCACATTTAGTGTGTGTGCAAATGTAGATTTTATGTGGAAAAACTATTGACAAAAACTTGAATTTAGTATAATATATCAAGGTACCTTGACAACAGTTGTGCGAAAACTCCAACGCTAACGTTGTTACAGGCGAATATGTAAAAGGAGAAAAGTATGAAATTGAACAAAGCTGAAATTATCAAAGAATTTGGTAAAGACGAAAAAGACACTGGTAGTGTAGAAGTTCAAATTGCATTGTTGACAGAAAGAATCAAAAACTTAACTGCTCACTTGAAAAACAACAAGCAAGACAAACACTCAACTCGTGGTCTTAACAAAATGGTTTCAACTCGTAAAAAATTGTTGAACTATTTAACAGAAACTGATATCGAAAAAGCACGTGCATTAAAAGCAAAACTTGGCATACGTGGTTAATTTAAAGGCGCAAAACAAGCGCCTTTTTTATTTTTTGTTAGTTAAATCTATTTATTTTTTTTTAATTATGTGTTATAATATACTCGGTTAATTAGAAGGAGAATTATGAAAGAGACAATTTACAAAACCGAAATCGGTGGAAAAAGTGTCGAAGTTCAATTAGGTAAGTATTGTGAGCAAGCAAGCGGTCACTGTATCGTTCGTTGTGGCGACACTGTAGTAATGGTAAACGCTACAATGTCAAAAGCTCCGCGTCCAGGTATGGATTTCTTCCCTTTGAGCGTAGACTATGAAGAAAAAATGTATAGCGTGGGTAAAATCCCAGGTGGTTGGAAAAAAAGAGAAGGTCGCCCAGGCGATAATGCAATTTTAAAAAGTCGTTTGATTGACAGGCCTTTGCGTCCATTGTTCCCAAAAGGTTTTTATAATGATGTTACTATTATTGCTACAACACTAAGCGTAGATCCAGATATTGCACCAGAAACTTTGGCAATGTTTGGCAGTTCTGTTGCTTTAAGCGTAAGTGATATCCCATTTGCTGGCCCTACAGGATCAGTAAAAGTTGCTTGCGTTGATGGTAAATTTATTGTCAACCCTACAGTTGCAGAATTAGATGCAAGCACAATCGATTTGACAGTAAGTGGCACAAAAGAAGCCATCTTGATGGTAGAAGCTGGTGCAAAAGAAGTTAGCGAAGAACTTATGTTGGATGCTATTATGTTTGCACACGAAGAAATCAAAAAGCAAGTTGCTTTCATCGAAAAGATTATGAAAGATATTTTCGGTAAAGATGGAAAACAAATTAGTTCTAATGTAGAATTTGATGAAATTCCGGAAGAAATCAACAATGCAGTTCGTGAATATGCAACTGAAAAGGTAGAAAAAGTTTTTGAATGTTACGATAGACAAATTCGTCAAGATTTAGAAGACGAATTGGACGCTGAAGTACAAGAACATTTCTTAGAAATCTATCCAGACGACATGAAGGCAGTTGGACAAGTGCTTTACAATATGAAAAAGGAACTTGTTCGTCATAAAATCTTATATAAAAACATCCGTCCAGACGGCAGAAAAACAAACGAAATCCGTCCTATTTGGTGCGAAGTTGGTTTGCTTCCACGCGTTCATGGTTCAGGCGTGTTCACTCGTGGACAAACTCAAGCCTTAACAACATGTACTTTAGGTATGATAAGCGAAGCGCAAGAATTAGACGGCTTAGAAACAGAAGAATATAAACGCTATATGCACCAATATAACATGCCAGGTTACACTACAGGCGAAGCAAAACCTTTGCGTTCTCCAGGTAGACGCGAAATTGGTCACGGTGCGTTGGCAGAAAGAGCATTGATTCCTGTTCTTCCAAGTGAAGAAGAATTCCCATATGCTATCCGTATGGTAAGTGATATCTTGTCTTCAAATGGTTCAACATCAATGGCTTCTACTTGTGGTAGTACATTGGCACTTATGGATGCTGGTGTTCCTATCAAAGCTCCAGTTGCTGGTGTTGCAATGGGCTTGATGAAAGATAAAGATAGCGACAAAGTTGCAGTTTTGACAGACATTCAAGGTCTTGAAGATTTCTTAGGAGATATGGACTTTAAAGTTACTGGTACTGAACATGGTATCACTGCAATACAAATGGATATTAAAATTCATGGTATTGATAGAAATATTTTAACAACTGCATTAGAACAAGCAAGACTTGGTCGTCTTGAAATTTTAAAACATATGTTAAAAACAATCAAAGCACCAAGAAAAGAACTCAGCAAATATGCACCTAAGATTTTATCATTTAAGATTGATCCAGAAAAAATCCGTGATGTTATTGGTACAGGCGGCAAAGTTATCAACCAAATCATTGCGGAAACTGGTGTTAAAATTGACATCAAGGATGAAGGTGATGTATTTGTATCTGCAATCGACAAAGACATGATGGAAAAAGCAAAAACTATCATTATGACAATCGTGTCTGACCTAGACTTAAATTGTGAATATGAAGGAACAGTTGTTCGCACAACTCAATTTGGTGCATTTGTAGAAGTTGCGCCAGGTAAAGATGGTATGGTTCACATTTCTAAACTCAGCAAAGATCATGTAGAAAAAGTTGAAGATGTTGTAAAAGTTGGAGACAGAGTTTTGGTTAAAACAATCAAGATTGACGATCGTGGCAGAGTTGATATGAAATTAATTAAAAAATTGTAATTAATTTTAAAAAATTATTTAATAATATTTTGAAAAAATATAAAAAATAATTAAAAAACAAAAAACCGAAATAATTTTCGGTTTTTTTATAAAATAACTAAATATTAAATATTTGTGCAATTTTCAGAAATACTAGAAAATTCATTTAGAATATAACAAGCAGTTTCCCAATTTTCTTGACCCATATTTCCTTGTACAATTTTTAACTCTGTGTCTTTTAGATTTTTAAGTAGACTTTTAATATGGAAAGCAAACTCTCTTGATAAATCGTTGTAATCTTGTGAGTCATCTTTAAAATTTTGTTTAACATTTTTCCATTGAATAATGGATTCAATAATATTATTACTAATGAAAGTATATTTTAAGTTTTCTGACATATTAGCCCCTTTTTGTGTGATAAATAACATAACAAGAGACATTTGTCAACTTGTATATTTATCATATTTTACAATATTATCAAATATATTGTTTTATGAAAAAAACAATTTTTAAAGCAAACATTTTAATAGTTGCTATGTTGGTTGTATTGGTTACAATAACTTTCAGCAACGCAAAGAGTTTAAGTGTACAAGCAGACAGCAGAGTTATATATTCTGGAGACACAAGCAAAAACAATATATGCTTGATGATAAATGTCTATCAAGGCAACGAATATATTGAATCTATGCTAGATGTTTTAGATGTTTATCAAGTTAAAACAACTTTTTTTGTTGGTGGTAGTTGGGTTGTAAAAAACATAGATTTAGTTAAAGAGATTTATACAAGAGGACACGAAATTGGCAATCATGGATTTTATCATAAAGACCAAGATAAATTGAGTTTTGAAGATAATATGCAAGAGATAAAAATGTGTCATGATCTAATTAGTAAAAATCTTGGGATTGAGATGACACTTTTTGCACCGCCAAGCGGAGCATATAATATTTCAACCGTTGATGCTGCAACAAGTTTAAATTACAAAACAATAATGTGGACACATGATACTATTGATTGGAGAGATCAAAACTCAGATTTGATTTTCAAGCGCGCAACAAAAGATTTGTCTAATGGTGATTTGATATTGATGCATCCAACCGAAAAATCAGTACAAGCCTTAACACAAATTTTAGCGTACGCAGTAAACAATGGTTTTGAACCAACAACCGTATCTAAATGTTTGTAAAAAATAAAATATTTTATAAAAATTGTAAAAAATAATAAAAAATTATTAAAAAAATACAAAAATAATTAATTTTTTGACATTTTTCTTTAAATTTAAATTAATTTTAATGTGTTATTATTAATTTTAAATATTTAAAGGAAAATTATGAAAATTAAAAAATTAAAAACTCAACCTATTTTAAAATACTTAGTTTTATTGTTTGTATGTTTTACATTTGCCAATGCTCAAATAAATGGTTTGTCACCTTTTTTGTATGCTTTTTTGTTTGCGTTGGTTTTTGTGGGTGTCGACGAAAAAATTGCAAGTCTATTTATTTTGACTAGCGCAATACTCTTTTCGCCCAAGTTAGAAACCTTGCTTGTTGCCATAACATATGTTGCTGTGGTATTGATTGTTTTTTATATCCATAAAGCGTTAAAGAGAAGCATTAACATAGCAACACATTTTATTGCATACTTTGCATCAAATGCAACTTACATATATTATAACTACACAAATTTTTTAAGTATACTATTTTATGTTTTGTTAGGTTTAATATCATTGTATGTGATGATTGTTGTTTTGCAATCTTTGTGGCTTAAAAAAAATTGTTTTAAACTGACATTGGACGAAAGTATTTGTTTTTTGTTTTGCATAGCACTAATTGGTGTTGGTCTTACAAATGTAAATATTGCAAATTTTTCTGTCGCCAGATTTGTTGCAATGATGATTGTTTTTATATTTTTGTCAGTCGGTAGTACAACTTTAACCTTTGCAATAACAATTTCTTTTTGTTTAGGTTTGGCTTTGTATGACATATCTTTAGCCGTGGTGGCAGAATTTGCAATCCTTGCATTGCTATCAGGCATTTTTGCAGTGCCAAACAAAGGTAAAATTGTTTTTGTAACGCTTATTTCTGATATTTTTATACAATACTTTTTTATGCATCAAGATATAGCAATGTTTTATGAAGTTTTGCCTATTATTTTTGCAAGCATTTTATTTTTACTTTTGCCCAAAAAAGTTTTAAACAACCTAACGGATTTTGTTTATGTAAAAAAAAGTGAAATATCTTCAAGAAACTTAATAAACACAACACGAAAAAATATTCGCAAGCGTATGGCAGAATTAAGTAATGTTTTTATGGATATGAAACAACTGCATTTAAACATGGTAAAAAAAGAGTTAAATAAAGAAGAATTAATAGCCATGCTGACAAGAGAAGTTACATCCACTTGTTGCAAAGATTGTTTGGATAAGAATAGGTGTACAAGGTCGTTAGGGACAGACAACAAATCAAACTTGGAAACTTTGATTAACATTGCAGTTACCAAAGGCAAAGTAACTTTGTTAGATATTCCAAATGGTCTTAGCAATAGGTGTGCAAAAGTAAACAATCTAATATCCCTAATCAATAGAGTATGTGACGAATATAGACAATATAAAAGCATGTTGCAAGATATAAACAATGTAAAAATTTTGCTTGCAGACCAAATGGGTGCTGTTTCAAAACTATTATTAAATATAGGCACTGAAATTGATACAAATGTAACCTTTGACATCGCTAGAGAAAACAAAATAATTGCTAGATTGCTTAATATGAACATAGAGTGCAAAGAAGTTTTGTTATACACAGAAAAAACCGACGACATATCGGCTGTAATAGTGGTTAAGTCTCAAGAAGAACATTATCCTTTAATAGAAAAAGTGATAACAGAAACTCTTAAAGTACCTATGCAGGTTGTAAACTCTTTGCCAGTGGCTGACAGCAATTTTAGGTCTATTACATTGCGTAAAAAAAGCAAATTTGATTGCATGTTTGGTCTTGCAAGTTGCAACAAATCTGGCAATATAGAGTGCGGAGATTGTCATAGTATTATCAGACTTGGTGCAGACAAATTTTTGCTTGCACTTTGTGATGGCATGGGTGCAGGTAAATCAGCACATAAAATGAGCGCGATGACGCTGGGATTGATAGAAAATTTTTATAAGGTAGGATTTGATAACGACACAATTTTGGAAAGTGTAAATAAATTGCTTGCTATCAACAATCAAGAAAATTATTCAACTTTGGATGTTTGTTTGCTAGATTTAAATAAAGAAATTGCAGATTTTATTAAAGTGGGTTCGCCTTTTGGAGTAATAAAACGAGAATCTAATATAGAGATAGTTGACGGCGGAGCCTTGCCTATTGGCGCACTTGACAACATTTCTCCTGCTATAAAAAAGACAACAGTATCAACAAAAGATATCATTATACTTGCAACTGATGGCATAATGGATGCATTTGAAACGCAAGAAAACTTTGTTGATTTTGTATCTGCACTGGCAAGCAACAATCCGCAAACTTTGGCAGAAACTATACTAAACGAAGCATTGCAATTAAACGAAATGAGTGCAAAAGATGATATGACCGTGTTGGTTGCAAGAACATATTTAAAAAATTGATATTAAATTTAGTTTTGGTATTGCAATTCTCTTATTTATATTGTATAATATAACCAATTAGGAGAATTTATGGAACGCGTTTTAAACTTTATTAAAGAAAACAAAATGATTAAATCAGGCGATATTATCGGTGTGGCTTGTTCAGGCGGTAGGGATAGTATCAGCTTGTTGCATTATTTAAATTCTATAAAATCAGACCTTGACTGTGAAGTTGTTGCTATCAATGTGGATCACGGTATAAGGGCAACAAGTGCATTGGACACAGAATTTGTTATGCAATTTTGCAAGGACAACAAAATTAGGGCTTACAAGTTTAAAGGAGAAGCTTTAAAAGTTGCAAAGGAAGAAAAATTGACAGTAGAACAAGCTGCAAGAAAAGTTAGATATGGCGTTTTTGAAACTGTAATAAAAAAAGGTTTGGTGGATAAAATTGCTCTTGCTCATCACTTAAACGATCAGGCTGAAACAGTTTTGCTTAACATTGTTCGTGGTGCAGGACTTGCTGGTGCAAAGGGTATGGAACCAATCCGTGATGAAATATATATTCGTCCAATGCTTACAACACAAAGGGAAGAAATTATGGCATACTTAGACGAAAATGGCCTTGAGTATGTGGAAGATGAAACAAATCACGATAATACATATTCAAGGAACTATATACGCAATATTGTTTTGCCAGCTTTAAGAAAACACTTTAAAGGCGTAGATAAAAATATTGTAAATTTTGCTTCAATTTGCAAAAAAGACGACGATTATATCAACAGCCAAATCAATCTTGGTGGATTGATTGAAACAAAAGAGATTGTAAAAATTCCTTTGTCATATATGTATCAAGATGTTGCCATTGTCAACAGAATTTTAAAAAAGGTTTTTGCAAAATTTTCTAAGCAAGATATTGAAAGAAAACATATAAACATGGTTCGTGAATTTGCTTTAGAAGCAGATAATGGAAATATTATTAGTCTTCCGATGAAAATTAAAGTAATGAAGGAATATGACTATCTTGTTGTTGGCGACATCAAAAAGAAAGAAGCAGTTGGAGAATATATGTTCCGCAGTGGAAAACTAAAAATTGACGGATATGGTATTATACGTTCTACAAGCAGTAAAGTTTATACCGAACCTAAAATCCATCAACATGTAGTTGATGCAGACAGATTACCTACAAATGCAAAATGGAGATTTAGACAAGAAGGTGATACCTTTGCTCCGCTTGGTCTTGGTGGTACTAAAAAGTTGAAGGAATATTTTATTGACAAAAAAGTGTCACAAAGGATGAGAAATAATATCCCTGTTTTGGCAAGTGGTAGCAAGATTTTGGCAGTTGCGGATATCGAAATTGCAGAAGAAATCAAAGTGACAGAAGATACAATTCACTATTACAAAATCAACTACGAAAAAGATTTAATTTAACAAAAAATCTGAAGATTTAAACTCTTCAGATTTATTTTATTGTTGCATATAGTTTTAAACCTTTTTCTATTGCGTTGATGTTTATTTCTTCATAATTTAAAATCTTTCCATCTACAAGTGCTTTGATACGCTTGTCTGGATTAGTAATTTTAATTTCAGAAAGCCATTGTTGTTTTGTGTTTTCGTCATAAATTTGATTACCTTTTTTAAACAAAGATAAGTATTTACGCCTTTTTTCTTTTTCTGGCAAAATAACATAGTTAAAGTTAAACAGACCGTCTTTTACATTGCTTAAAGGGTTGATTTTTCTACCTTTAGACAAGCCAATATTTGCAATGCAAAGTTCGTATACTTGTGCAGTTTTTACCTTGCCATTTTTGCTTGTTTGAAAACCAAGTTCAATACCTTCAAACTTGTTTGCATAACGCATAGTTGCCACTTTTTTTGTTAAAATGTTTTTTAGTTTATAACCATTGTATACTTCAAAAATTTCTGTGCTTGCACCAATGACAATACTGCCCAAAACTTTTTGATTATTCACTTTTAAATAGTCAACAGTTTCTATATGCCTTGTCAAGATGTCTTTGATTGCTTGAATTGGTTTATGACTTAATCCGATAGTAGAAGCAAAATCATCGTGTTTGCTAGTAGGTACAACACCAAGTTTGATTTTTGATAAATCTTTTACGGCATTGATAAATTGACTCAATACAAGATCGTCACCTATAACAACAAACTCTGTTTCGCCAATTGATTGCAATTCTTCTACATTTTTATCAATATCGTTTAAGGTAGGCGAAAAATAAACAGAATATTCCACTTTTTCTTGCTTTAAGTATTTTACAATACGTTTTGTGTAGTTTTCTGCATTAGAATTTATGTCGTATGGAGCAACGATTAAGTTAAGCATATTATTATTATAACCAAATATTAAAAAAAAGCAAATATATTTTAGTTTTGTTACTATTTTTTATTAAATATAATTTAAAAATATTATTAGTTTTTTATTTGACATATTTCGCGCTATTTATTATTCTTAATATAGGTGGCAGTTTGAAAAGATATAATTATTTTAACTCTCAATGGGTGCTTTTGGGGATTATTGCACCAATCCTCGTATTTTTCTTGGCAATGAATTCGGTTTATGCATATTTTACTGCAACCACAACTCAAAAGCAAACTTCTAACACAACCTCAATAATTCAAATTGGATTTACCGATGCCACAAATGCTACAATAAATTCTGTTACTGTTACTGAAAACACAAAGATTTTGCCTGGTCAAACTATACAAATAAATGGTGGGATAAAAAACACAGGCTCAGCATCTTTTTATGCATTGATTGAAATATGCCTTTATATTACAAAGGTTGGTGGAACAGAAACAATTATTCAATCGGATGTTTACACAATAACACAACAAGGGTTGAAACAATTAGAGTTTTCTGACGAGCAGGATAAATATACAACCGAAGCATGTGCTTTAAATTATAACACTACAACCAATGTTGGTGAAAGTATAAATTTTTCTACATCATACGAATTTGGCTTTTATGAATATGACAATACATATCAAGGAGCGACATTTAGATATTCAATAACTGCATATGCTATACAAAAATTTGTAATTGAAGATGCTGTTGAAGCAACAAATTTAATTGCAGAACAAATCACTAGTTTATCATAGTGATTTTTTTGTTTAAACAACATTTTTTATTGTTATACTAGTGAGCATTTGACAATTTTACTTATTTTAATTAATATTATATTTATAATTTAAAAGGAATATAGAAGTGGAATATATAATATTAGGTAGTGTTTTTGGTGCTGTGTGGTTGATAACAACCATTGTTTTTGTTGTCTTGTATAAAAAGAAACAACCAACATTAAGCGATGATAGGTCTATAAAAAGTGTGGTAGACAATCAAAAAGAACAAAATATTTTGTTAAACAATATGATTATGCAAGCAATGAAAAACAGTGAAGTAAGCACACAAAATACAATCAACAATCTTACTGTTTTGCAAAAACAAGAGTTTGAATCAATTTCAAAACGAGTTGATATCTTAACAACAAGGAACGAACAAAGGATAGAAAAACTTACTTTTGATGTAAACTTAGCCTTAAATCGCATGAGACAAGAAAATGACAAAGCAATCGAAAAGATGAGAGAAACCGTTGACGAAAAACTAAACAACTCACTATCTCAACGCCTTAACGATAGTTTTAGCAAAATACAACAAAGTTTAGAAAGTGTAAATTTAGGTATTGGCGAAATGCGTACACTTGCAAATGGTGTCGGCGACCTTAAAAAAGTGTTGTCAAATGTAAAAGTTCGTGGTGGATGGGGCGAAGTTATGTTGTCTGCTTTGCTTGAACAAATGCTTGCACCTAATCAATACATGGCTCAAGTACAAGTTAAAAAGAATTCTAAAGAACGCGTAGATTTTGCAGTAATTATGCCAGGCAAAGACGGTCATGAAATATTGTTGCCGATTGACAGTAAGTTCCCGCTTGAAGACTATAACAAATTGATAGAAGCAAGCGAAACTTTGGATAAAGATTACATAGACAAATGTTCTAAACAACTTTTAAAACGCATTAAAGAAGAAGCAAAATCAATCAGAGACAAGTACATCAATATACCAGAAACCACAGATTTTGCTATTATGTTTTTGCCAATAGAAGGTTTGTATGCAGAAGTTGTGCGAGATGTGGAACTTATGGATACATTACAAAACCAATACAAAATTGTCGTGTGTGGACCTACAACTTTAACTGCACTTTTAAACAGTCTTCAACTTGGTTTTAAAACTTTACATATAGAAAAACGCAGCAGTGAGTTGTGGCAAGTTTTATCTACATTTAAGCAAGAATTTGAAAAATTTGTACAACTTTTATTAAAAACTCAAAACAAATTAGGTGAAGCAAATTCAACAATAGAACTTGCAACTAAATCATCAAGAAAAATCGCTAAAAAGCTTGGGGATGTTTCTCAAGTTGTTGGCATAGAGTATGATGAAGATGATGGCAATGACGAATTGCCTATGGTAGATTAGACATAATTTCGACTTTATTACACATAATACGCGCATGAAAAAGTCATTTTTTGTGATGCTGTTGTGTGTAATTTTTCTTTGTTCTGTCAATATAAGTGGTGTGTATGCTTTTGATAACGAACAAATAGAATTTTTTTATCAAGATAAGGTTTTTGTATACAACCTTTTAGACAATGTAAAAACCAGCACCCAATTTGATTTAGATTACGAAATCAACAAATATAATAGATTTGGCACCAAGCAAGATAGACTTGCGCTATTTAACAAAATCTTAAGCATTGGTATAGATAAAAAAATTGCTATAAATTACTTGTATCCAAATTTGCAAAATAAAATAGAAAAGGTTAAAAGGACAGTAAATATAAAGGCAAAAAATGCAGAATTAAAATTAAATACAGCTACGGAAAAAGTTTTTAATATTAATCCAGAGATTGTTGGTCAACAAGTAGATGAAGAAAAACTTTACACTTTGTTGTGCAACAAAATTTTAAATAAAGATAAGTTAACCGTAGTCGTGCCTATCAAAACAATAATTCCAAAAGTTGTAAAACAAGATTTTTTAGGATTTACTAATCTAAGGGGCGATTTTTCTACAGATATTAGTTCATCTTCTGGTGATAGAAAACATAACATAAAAAACGCTATGCATGCTTTGAATAAAATAGAAATATTACCAAAGGAAATATTCTCTTTTAACAAAATTGTAGGCAGGCGTACAGCAGAAAATGGATATAGAACAGCTAAAATTATTGTAAATAATGAGTTTGTAGAAGGTGTTGGTGGCGGAGTTTGTCAAGTTTCTTCTACATTGTACAATGCAGCGTTGTTATCTGGATTGGAAATTGTAGAAGCAAATAAACATAGCAAACAAGTAGGTTATGTTAAGTATGGATTTGACGCGATGGTAAACTTTGGTAGTTCAGATTTAAAGTTTAAAAACAATACAGGTCAAAAGCTTACAATTATCACAAACTATACTTCAAACAAAATACGCATTAGAATTTTTGGCGAAAATTTAGGGGATGTAAAATATAAACTGAAAAATGAAATATCAAATGTAGTACAACCAACCGAAGAGATAGTGCACGATATAGGCTTTGAACATGTTGACAAAGTTGAGTATGATGACGAATATTTTTATCTAAAAAAATCAAATGTTGGTATGGATATAATATCATATAGAGAAAAATATGTATCAGGAAACTTGTCAAAAACAGAAATATTACGCAAGGATACATACAAAGTTCAAAATGCATTAAAAATTTATGGAACGAAAAAAAGAGAGCAAATAGATAACGAAAAAAACAGGAATTAACCTGTTTTTTTGTTGCTAATGATATTTTACTTTAAGGTCGTTCACTCATTGGATGTATGTAATTTGCATAAGAACTGTAAGGTGAATATGATTTATAGGTATCAATAGCTTCATCAGGTACATAAAATTTCATACCATTTTCAAAGAATTGAGTTGCAAAGGAACTTGCATAAATATAAGGGGGATTATTTCCTAGAAAGACAACAGATTTCATAAAAAAGTGATCCAGTGAATCGCTTGTTACGCTGCCAAAAGCTCGTGATGCTATATTTTGAACTGTACTAGGTATAATCAAATTGTTAAAACAACCTTTATACATAAACTCAGCATCAATACCGGCTACACAGCTAGGTACTGTAAAATCACATCTAAAACTCAATTGATAAAGCATATTTGATGTCAAGTAACGGGCAGTAATTTTAGATGCATCAAGTTCGTCTAGTATTTTTCTTTCGGTTGTAGATGCAAAACAATAAGAGCCTATTGATTGCATTGGTGGCAAAATCAACTTGGTATTATTGTAGCATGTGTCTTGGAAAGCCCTGTTGCCTGTTATTGTTACAGGTGGCAAATTTTCCCAGTCTATACAGTTTTTACCCAAAAATACACCATCTCCAAGGGTGGTTAATTTTGTTAACTGATTTAAATTTGTAAAAGTTAGGTTTGGGGTGTCACCAAAAGCGTAATCTTGAATTTCTTCGGTATTAGGATTAAGTGTTAATTCTATATTATGATAATTAGTATAAAACATATAACGTCTTACAATAGGATCTTCTTGATTTAATGTTACATAAAATTGTCTTTCTGTTGATTTTTTGCCTGATATATAATAAACAAACGCATTTAAGTATTCAGTTAACGAATCTTCCAGCCTTACACCCGTCTTTAAAACAGAATCGCCAGAATAAAATGTCTTGCCCGCCAATACATCTTCTTCTGTTGCTGTTGATAAAGTTAAGTTTGGTATTTCAAGTCTTTTCAGACTTTCTGTAATTTCTGCAGGGCTAGGATTAGTATTCGCAACCACTACATCTACACCAACTTGCTCTAAAATTTCTTTTTGTGTTTTTAATTCTTCTTTTAATTGTTCTAAACTGTTCATAATTCTCCTTTGTTAATATTTGCCTTCCATTATATTTTGCAGTTCTTCGTCACATAAATATGTGCCATTAATTACAAAATCCAATTCGTTGTCTATTTTTAAAAGACTGTAATATAATTCAAGTTTGCGCTCTAATTCTGCAATTCTCTTAAGCGCGTTTTCTAGCATTTCGTGATCCATATAGTTCTCCTTGCCTTAATTTTAGTGCAAAAACAAGAAAATTTGACCTAAACATGCCACAAAACAAAATAAAAAAGTTTACAAAAATTTTTTTTGTGTGTATAATAAAATTAAATGGCAAATAGGTTTTGCTTGATTATTAGGAGTTATGTATGACAAAAAATTTAAAGTTATCGTTTATATTGCTTGCAATATTTTCTGCAATCATTATGACATGGAGAACACTTACATATTTCTTTTGTGGTGTAGGTTTAAATTACATTGCGTTGCTTGCGATTGTTGTTGTTCTTTTGATTATTATGATTAACGATAGTTTTGTAAAAAACAGAATTAAAGATATGTTTATTGTTGCTTGCGTGTTTGCTGTAATTGAATTTATGGTATACTTTGTTTTTGAATTTGAAACAGGAGATACCGCTGTGTTTGAAGCATTTTGGATTGTACAAAACATATACACATTTTTAGGCATTTTGTTCTTCTGTTATATCATGTTCAGATTGTTTACAGAGATTAAAGGTGTTAAGTTTGGTTTTGTTGAAGCAATGCTAGGAAACGAAAAACCTTTAAAACCTAAAAAGGCAAAAGAACTTGAAAATGGTACATTGGAAGAAAAACCAAATCACAAGGACGAAACAGAACAAGAAGAACAAGCCGATCAAACAATAGAATTTGAAACAATGGAAAACGAAGAAAACTAATCAATTAATACAAAACAAAAAAGCACAGCAACTTGTGCTTTTTTGTTTATTTTGCCATTAATTAAGATGTAACTTTATAAAATGCCTAAGTGTTAATATATATAAAAATATATATTTTTTAAAAATATTTTGATTTAGTGGTTGACAAAGTAGATTTTATCTGATAATATAATCGTACACCTAAGCAGGTGTTTTTTTAAGACTATTTTTAAAAATAAGGAGAAAGTATGGCAAAGAAAGCAAAAACAAAAAGAGAAAAAATCATTTTAGAATGTACTGAATGCAAAAACAGAAATTATAACACATCTAAAAACAAGGCAAACGATCCAGAAAGACTTGAACTTAACAAATATTGCCCACACTGCAAAAAAGAAACTAAACATAAAGAAACTAAATAGAGGTGAATATGTCTAATAATAATCAAACACCCGCAGAAGAAAAAGTGGAAGTAAAAACTAGCAACAAAGTAGTAGAAGTAAAAGCTAAAGATGTTGCTAAAAAGAAAAAAGACAACAAATCAAAAAAACCTAACAAAATGGCAAAAGCTTTAAAAGATACTGGCAACGAACTTAAAAAGGTTTCTTGGCCAAAGTTTAAAGAAGTGGTTAAACAAACAGGTATCGTTTTGGTCGTTGTTATTGTTTTTACACTTGTTTTGTTTGGATTTGACAGACTTTGCTCATGGCTCACTGGTTTCTTGTTTTAGAAATTGGTGGAATATATAAGGAGAATAAATGGCTATTGTAGACAAAAACATAGATAAAGAACCAAAATGGTATGTATTGCACGTTTTCTCTGGATATGAAAATGTTGCAAAGCAAAATCTTGAAATTACTGTTGAAAAATACGATTTACAAAACAGAGTTTTTGACATAATCATACCAATGGAAGATGAACTTGTTGAAAAACGTGGCAAAAAAGTGCTTGTGCCTAAAAAGACTATGCCGGGCTATATCTTAGTTAAGATGATGTATGGCGACGATATTTGGCACGCTATCACTCGTACACAATACGTAACAGGTTTTGTAGGTCCTAAAGGTCGTCCTGTATGCATCACCGACGACGAAGCAAGAAGACTTGGTGTTGATGGTGCAAAAAATGGTGAAGCAAAAATGGAAATCAATGTCGCTGTTGGCGATTTGGTGGAAATTATCGATGGTTCACTTGCAAGTTTTGTAGGCACTGTTAAATCTGTTGATGCAGAAAATATGAAAGTAACTGTTTTGGTTGAAATGTTTGGTAGAGAAAGTGAAGTAGAACTTGGCTTTAACCAAATCAGAATTAGCAACAACTAGTATTGACAAAACACAAAAAGTATGTTAAGGTTTTGTGGTAGGAGACATTATGAGTGATACAACCAACAAAAAACCAAGGTACAACTTAAACAAAGTTGGCGATTGGAGTGGTTTTATACAACTTTTGCCGTTCTTTGTTTATGGCAGAGAAGTTGGTGAATATTTTAAAAACCTTAGCGTTAGAGTGGAAATTAAAAAAGACAACACCGCGGTTATAAAAATAATTGGTCTAAACGGTGACCAAATTTCTGATATGCGTTTTTATGTGTTCGACATATTGGGTTGTAAAACTATTGGATATTTTTCTGAATTGTCAATATTTTGGAGAGATTATCTTACTGAAACTTTTGGCAGAGATTATCAATGTTTTGTAGATGAATACGCTCATGAGTACGAAAACGAAATCGGATTATATATCGAGTAATTATAGGAAAATCATCAGCCTTAAAGAGAGATAAACTTTACGTGGGAGAGCGAAATCTAAGAACGCTCATCAAACCACGCCATTATAGGAGGAGAATAAAATGGCAAAGAAAGTTAAATCTATTGTTAATATTCAACTTCCTGCAGCAAAAGCTACTCCAGGACCACCAGTAGGTTCATCTCTTGGTCCACATGGTATCAACATTGCAGGTTTTGTTAAAGAATTTAACGATAAAACTGCTAACCAAGTTGGATTTACTATCCCTTGTGTTATCACAATTTACGAAGACAGAAGTTTTACATTTGTCTTAAAGCAACCACCAGTTGCAGACTTGCTTAGAAAAGAAGCAGGTATTGAAAAAGGTTCTGATAAACCACCAAGAAATAAAGTTGGAAAAATTACAGTCGAACAACTTAAGAAAATTGCTGAAATGAAAATGCCAGACTTGACAGCTGCTAGCATTGAAACTGCTATGAGCATGGTTGCTGGTACTGCAAGAAGCATGGGTATCGTAGTGGAGGGTTACAATGAAAAGAAGTAAGAATTATAACGAAAGCTTGCAACTTATCGAAAAAACTAAACTCTACACTGCTAAAGAAGCAATGGATTTGATTGTAAAGACAAGCAAAGCTAAATTTGACGAAACTGTAGAATTGCACGTGCGTCTTGGCGTTGATGGCCGTAATGCTGACCAACAAGTTCGTGGTGTGGTTGTATTACCAGAAGGTACTGGTAAAACTGTAAAAGTTCTTGTTATCGCAAAAGGTGACAAGGCAGAAGAAGCTAGAAAAGCTGGCGCAGATATTGTTGGCGACGATGATATTATTGCAAAAATCATGGGTGGATGGTTAGACTTTGATGTTTGTATCACTACACCTGATATGATGGGTGCTATTGGTCGTTGCGCTCGTATCTTAGGACCAAAAGGCTTGATGCCAAACCCTAAGAGTGGTACTGTTACTATGGACGTAACAAAAGCTATCAATGACGTAAAAGCTGGTAAAGTAGAATATCGTCTTGATAAACAAAATATTGTTCACGTTCGTATTGGTAAAGTTAGCTTCGGTGCTGATAGATTGTATACAAACTTATCAACAGTTATGGACGCTATCATCAAAGCTAAACCAGCAGCTGCAAAAGGCACATATTTGAAATCAACTTATGTTGCTACAACTATGGGTCCAAGCGTTAAATTCACATATAGCGAATAATCTTAAAAAGTGGTTGTAAAACCACTTTTTTTTAAATCTACTTTATGAAAAGTTTTTAAAAAAATTTACAAATAAAAAAGGAGTTTATCTATGTTGTTAAAATCCTTTTTTTAATATTTACATAATGTTATTTTTCTTCGATGTCTAATTTGTCAAAATCAAACAATTCACTGTTAAAAAACTCTGACATGGACATATCAAGCGCCTTAACAATCAGTGCAATATTCCTAAAATTCGGCGTTTGATATTTGCAATTAAGGATATCAGTCATAGTGCTATGGTATAAGCCTGTTTCTTGTGCTAATTTGTATTGTGTTAATTTTTTATTCTTTAAAATTTGTCTTACTCTTAAAGAAAAAGCTTTATTTAGTTGCATAATAACTCCTTATTTAGGTTTTCACTATATTTAGAGTTTATCCGAAATTATTTGTTGACTATTTAAGGAAAAACGGGTTTTTTGTTGGTTTTTGTCAGAATTTATATTATACTGCTTATGGAATACCAAAAAACAATGGAGGAAATATGCCTATACAATTAAATGATTTTATACACCCATCAGATAAAAAGGCTCTTGATGTGCTTAAAGCGATTCCAGGATTTGATTTACTGACAAAGAAATTTATGAAAATAATTGGTGAAAGGATGTTTAAAATAAGTGCAACATCATCTTATCTTAAACTAGGTCCAAATCAAATGCCTGAAATATATAATATATTGGTAAAAGTTTGTAAAAAACTTGAAATTAATATTCCTGAATTATATTTAGAATTAAATAGAGAACCAAATGCGTATACATTAGGGGATACTGACATTTTTATTGTTTTAACATCTGGATTGCTAGAAACCATGACACTTGAACAAATAGAAACAGTTATTGCTCATGAATGTGGTCATATAATTTTTCATCATGTTTTATATACTACTATTGCAAGATTTATCTTAAACGGAGCTGAATTGTTTGTTAGTGGTCTAATTTCTAACACATTAGTTACATCACTTGAATATGCTTTTCAATATTGGTGTCGTTGTAGCGAATTGTCAGCAGATAGAATTGCAGCCTATTATCACTCTTCTGCAGAACCTGTTATAGATGTTATGATGGTGTTTTCTGGTGCAACAAGCAACTTAAAATACAAGGTTAACGAAGGAGAATTTTTAAGACAAGTAGAACAATATAAAGCACTAATAGATAACTCTACTTATAATAAAACTTTAGAGTTTATACAATATGGATTGATTGCTCATCCGTTAAATGCTTATAGGGCTTATGAAGTTAATGAGTTTTTTAACAAATATGAAATCAAATATTTAGAAATTGACAAACCGCATAGGAAGTTTTTTAAACACGATAAAGATTATAATCTTCGTATTAGATATGAATATATTAAACCAAAAGGTATTAAAAAATTAGGAGGTTTGTTTGATAAAAACAACCTAGAGGTTATAATTAATGATATAACACTATTTATTGATAAAAACGATTCAAAAGATTTGCAATTAAAAAAAGATGAATATGATATTAAAATAAGAAATGTAAATTCTGAAATAAGTCATACTATTAACTTAAAATATGATATGAATTTGGTCGTTAGCTGGGATAGCAACAAACAAAGTTTGTCAGTTAGAGAAGAATTATAAATAGTTATTAAATCTATTTTGATACAAATGTTTTTAAATCAATAAAAAATTTATTGATGCTTTTATATAAAATCTGCCTGCTGTGTAGGTAGATTTTTATTTTTATATTGACGGGATAAAAAATGTGTGATATTATTTGATTAGGAGATATCTATGGGCTTTAAGTACTATGAAATTATAAAATATTTTTCTGATGGTACACAAATCAAAACTTTAAATAAGGGTAATGTTAATATTGAAGATATATTTTTTGAAGCAAATTTAGAAAAAATAGATATAACTAATAAAGTTGATATAGGTAAAGTTGAAAAAACAAAACATAAAATTTATTATGTGGGTACAGAAATTGAATTGATTGATAAAAACATTAAATGTATTATACCTAAATCTTACGAAAAATACTCAATTGAAAGTTTTAACAGATTTGTAAAAGCAAATTCCGGTAATATCTATGCAACTGAATTATGGGGAGTAGAAGTTTTAAATCCATCTATGATTGTTGATGGTAAATATATTGAAAAAAAAGAAAGTGAAAAAAGCATTTAGGAGAGAGTATGACATTAAATTTGGTAGAGTTTAGAAGTATAAAAGATAAAGAAAAAGTCCTTATCAAAGAATATGATGGAGAGAGAAGTTCGATAATACAAGCACCAGATTGGTGTGACAAAATCATCATTGGCAAAGGTAGGTTTTATTTTCCCAAAAATCAAATGCATGGTTCTGGAGAGTATGAAATAACTAATATTATTAAAACAATATTTATATTAGATAAAGTTGAAAATAAGCAAAAACAAGACACTGTAGAATATATATCATGGTCTTATGTAAATAAATTAAAAGATGAAGCAAAACAACACGATAAAGAATTTTATACCAAACATAGCGATTTGATTAAAGATGAATATGTGCAAATGTAAAAAACACAGTTTTTACTGTGTTTTTTGTAATATAGGCGATAAGATTTTATTATACAAGATTTCTGATATAACTACAAAAACTTTTGATAAAACATACATTATTGTTTACCAGTTGAACCTATTCCACCACGGTTATCATTGCCTAAATGGTCTACAACTTTAAGAGTATGTGGTGGTTGATGCTCCATAATCCTAAACTGACACACCCTATCATTTTTATGTATCACAGTATCTCTCATTGCAAGTGCAGGCATAAACCATTGGTCGTTGTCACCACAATAGGTTTCGTCAATGATGCCAATACTATTTGTTTGTATTATACCGTAGTTTTTAAATGTAGAGCTTCTTGGTGCAACATATGCTTCGTATCCTTTGGGTAATTGAATTGCAACGCCCAAAGGGATAAGTTTAAATTCGCCGGCTTTTAGTACAATTTCTTCTGCACAGCGTAAATCGTACCAATCACTTTTGTTTTCAATAAACTTGATTGGCTCTATATCTGTAAAATATTTAACTTTGATTTCTAACATAATATTTCTCCTTGTTATTATTGTATCAAAATTTGTAAAATTTTCAAAATAATAAGGGTGTTAAAATAAAAAAAGATTAACTAGTTGTTAATCCTTTTATCGTTTGAAGTTAGTGAAATATTTAAAGCCAAATTTTTGTTTGCAAGACGGCTGTAAATTCTTTCGTCATATCGTGACAGAATATCGTTCTGACTTAAATTTGTTGATATAAAAGTTGGGCGCTTTTTTATTTGTCTTACATTTATAAGGTTGTATAAATATTCTTTAGTAACATTTTTTAAAACAGGTTCTGTGCCAAGGTCGTCAATAATTAGTATATCAGCATCCATGCAATCGCTAAATTCGTATGATTTGCCCATGTGATATAGTCTGGCAAGTTCGTTCAATTCAAAGGCGGTTTTATAGCAAACCATATTGCCTTTTTTTATCATTTCGTTTGCAACACATTCTAACAAAAATGTTTTACCACAACCGGCACTGCCCAATATGTTTATGTTGATTTTGCTTTGTTTTGGATAAAGATTGCACCAGTCTTTAAGCAATTTACAAGCTTTTTTGTCTGTTTCGTCCATAATGTCAAGATTGCAATCATTAAAAGATTTAAAAGTGGTTTGACTGCTGGTCGCAAGTGACAATTTTTTGTTTAGTTCGTTTAAAAGACAAGAACATATTTTGCCGTTATAAACGCCTGTGTCTTCACAATAAGGGCAATCATATTTAGGTTTAAATTTAGATAAATCTATATTATATTTTTCTACAAAATGATGTATTTTGCCTTCTAAATCTCTTTTTTCTCTTTCCAATTCAACAAGGTTGCTACCATAATCTTTTTTCATGCGTTCTATGCGAACTTTTGAATATCTCATGAACAATTCTCGCAATTCTTTGTGAGTTTTATAAACGCTTTGAGTGTATTGTTCACATTCGTCAATGGCTCGAATGCGTTTTAACATAAATTCTTGCTTTATAGAGTTTATTATTTTTTGTTTGTTCATACTACAACTCCACCTCATCAAGATTTGTTAAGAAACTTGCAATTTGTTCTTTTGTGTAATTATTGTGGATAAATTCGGTTTTATTTTCGCTTTCCACTTTTGTGTTTTTAACTTGCTCAAGCGTTTTTAAACCTTGACTGTTCCAGTTAGAAAGCAATTTGTTTAAATATTGGATAGCATTTATTTTATCTTTGCTTAGTTCTGCGCCAAACAATACAACATCATGTACAAAACCCCAACTTTCTGTCCAAGTTTGATAAAAATTTCTGTCCAAATTGTTGACATTTCTTGATAAATTAAGGGCAGAAAGCACTTGTTTGATTTTGTTGTCTACTGCAAGATTGTCTTGTAAATATTGCATATAAGAATTTAAATTCACTATACCCAATTTAAATAGTTTGTTTAAAATGCCATTTAAACCTTCTAATGTACGGATAGAAGATTTAAAGCAGTTATCTGCAACAATTTTTAACATTTCCACATCAAAGCCCATGTTAAGCCAAGATACAATATATGTGTCGATTTCTTTTGTAAGATCTTCGTAAAAAATGCCAAGTTCTTTGTTTACAGCCATTGCAACAAAATACAAATTTTCTTTTTCGTTTTCGTAGTTTTCAATTTCTTGCATTGACATCAATTTCATTTCGTAATATTTTGACAAATGGTCGTCCAAAACATTTACATCAAGACGGCGTTTTTTGTTTTTTAAGTTTTTAACTACAAAAATGATAACATTAAGTTCAAAACCAAAACTGTTCAACCATTTAGTGAGTAATTCTTTATCTTCAATTTGCACCTTGCGTTTTGTGCCCATCGCAGACAATATCAAACTCATTTTATCGTCGGCAATACCAAGTTCTTCTATTTTTTGATTTACTTGCTCAAGCGTATGTACACCTTCATGCTCCCAATCTTTTGCAACAGTAATAACATAATTAGGGCTAAGGTTAAATCCCTTGTAATCAACACAATATTTGACGATTGCAAGCAAAGCGTCTTGCTCGATGTGGCGTTTTTCCATTAAATTATAAAATTCAGCAAATTCGTTTGGCATAACCATACGCTTTGCAAACAATTCTTGAACTTGTATGTTGAAATCGGTATATTTGTCAACCTTAAATTTTTTTACACTGCCCATTGCAGAATTGATTGGTAAATACCTAACTTCAATAGGGTTGGTGGACAAAACTTGCACTAATCCCAAATCCTCCCAATATTTAAATAGGGAAATAACATCTTCTTCACAAATATTTAAAGTTTTTGCAAAAAAATCTAAAGAGTTGTCGGTGTCATCTGCGTTGTTGCACTTTGACAAACCCAAAAGATATACTTTAACGCACATGTCCGGAGCTTTAGGCAAAAAATCGTTGATAAAAATATTATCAACACTTGTTTGATTGTTTGCTTGATAGCTAGGACTAAACTTACAAAATGTCATGCAAGTATAATATCACAAAAAAATCCATTTGTAAATCATTATTTGTAAATCTATTTATCCAAAATATTCAAGTGATTGTTTCATATTTAACAAGTTGTATTCATAATATTAATTATGAAAAAGATTTTTTTGTGTTTTTTAAGTTTAATTTTTGCCTTTAGTTTGTGTGGTTGTAAAAAAAAGGACAACCTTGCTGACCTTAGTGTTGGATTGACAAATTATTCTATTGACATAAAGCTAAATGTACAAGAAAAATCCGCAAAAGTATTACAAGTTGTAGATTATGTAAACAATACAGATGCAATTTTAAAAACCATTAAATTCCACTTGTATCCACAATATTTTGAACAAGGTGCAACCGACCATGTCGTGTCCAGCACCAAATTAAACCAAGCTTATCCAAACGGTATGAGTTATGCAAACTTTGAGATAGATAGGGTGGTTGTGCAAAACGAAGACAAACCTGTGGTGTATTCTGGCGAGCATGAAAGCATTTTAGATGTGACATTAAATTTAAGTTTAATACCACAAGATAGGGTTGAAATAATGATAGAATATCATTTTACCTTACCAAATTGCGAACACCGTTTTGGTTATGGTGACAATACGATAAATTTGGCAAATTTTTATCCGATTTTATGCGTATATGAAAACGGAAGTTTTAATGAAGCAGGATATAATCCAAACGGAGACCCTTTTTATAGCGAAATGGCAAACTATAGTGTAAATATAACAGTGCCAAATCAATATGTTGTGGCAAGCACAGGGGATAAAATGTCAGAAAATAGCATTGGAGAAAACAAGGTCGTATCATACAAAGCGAATTTGGTGCGTGATTTTGCTTTGGTTGTAAGCGATAAATTTGAAATTAAATCAGAACAAGTTGCGGATACCACTATAATTTATTATTGCTATGATGATCCGCACTCAAACCAATCATTAAAAGCAGGTGTGGATGCAATCAAAACATTTTCTAACCTTTTTGGATCGTTTCCTTACAAGACATTTTCTATTGTAAAAACCGATTTTGTGCATGGTGGTATGGAATATCCAAATTTGATAATGATTAGCGATCAAATTGATACACTTGATGACTATTTAAATGTGATTGTGCACGAAACGGCGCATCAGTGGTGGTATGCAATGGTTGGAAATGATGAAATAAAATATCCTTGGTTGGACGAAGCGCTGACAGAATATTCTTCAATTTTATTTTATGATTATAACGAAGGTTATAATTTCACACATGGTCAAATGGTAAATGCTTGTAAAGAAAATTACACCTTGTTTGTTTCTATCTATAACGATGTTTTAGGCAATATTGATACAAGTATGCGTGCAAGCGACCAATATTCAACCGAGCCAGAATATACATACTGCACATATGTAAAAGGTGTGCTGATGTACGATAGTTTGTACAATCTTGTTGGTGAAAAAAAGTTTGTTCAATCATTAAAAAAATATTTTGAAAACAACAAATTTAAAAACACAACACCAGAAAATTTAATTATGGCGTTTGAAGAAATTAATGATGGCGATTATCACAATTTCTTTTCAAGTTGGATAGATGGAAAGGTTGTTATAAGATAAAAGACAATGGTTAAAAACATTGTTTTTTTTAAAATAATTTTTTAAATATTTAAATTTAATTGTAAAAAAAGTTTAATTTGTTTATAATTAAAAAAATGAAAATGTTGATGGGGTATCTTAAAAAGCATAAGTGGTACATGATTATTGGACCTTTATTTAAACTGTTTGAAGCAGTGCTAGAACTTTTTAATCCACTTATTGTTGCTCATCTTATTGACAACGGAATTGCAACGGGCGATACAGGATATATTGTTAAATACGCACTAATAATTTTGGCAATCAATGTGGCAGGTTTTGGTTTTGCAGTTGTTGGTCAAAAGTTTGCTTCTCTAGCAAGTACAAGGGTATCGCGTGATATGAGACATGATGTGTTTGAAAAAGTATCAACTTTTTCTCATGCTGAGTTGGATAAATTTGGCACTGCATCATTGGTAAACAGACTTACAAATGATATAAATCAAATAGAAACATCAATAGGCGTATTTATAAGAACAATGTTAAGAGTTCCTTTCTTGCTTGTTGGTGCATTTGTATTAAGTTTGGTTATCAATATAAAAATGTCGCTAGTATTCTTAATACTTATACCTATAGTTTGTTTAATTTTGTTTATATATATGAAAAAGACAAGTCCGTATTTTTCAATAATTCGTACAAAACTTGACAACATAAGTAAAGTGACAAAAGAAAACTTGTCTGGTACGCGTGTGATACGAGCATTTAACAAACAACAAGACGAGCAAAAAAGGTTTGAAAATACAAGTGAAGATTATACAAAAACAAGCATACATGTAGCAAAAATTTCTGCACTTTTGAATCCTATCATTTTCTTGATTGTTGACGCCGCAATAATAGGTATTTTGGCGGTTGGCGGATGGCAGATAAACATTGGTAAAATGACGCAAGGAGATGTGATTGCACTAATCGATTATGTAGCAATTATCACAATATCACTTTTGATGTTATCACACATTATCATTATATTTGTGCGTACTATTGCAAGTCTTAATAGAGTGCAAGAAATCATAAAAACACAACCGTCTATCAAAAATGCAGAAAATGCTAGAAAAATCAATAAACTTGATTACGAAGCAATTATGGAATTTAAAGATGTTTGTTTTAACTATAATCAAAATACAAACACAAAATCATTTATCAAAGATTTATCTTTTAAAATTTATCCAAATCAAACTATTGGTATAATTGGTGGTACAGGTAGTGGAAAAACAACCATTGCAAATTTAATGACAAGGTTTTATGATCCAACGCGTGGCGAAGTGCTGTATAAAGGTAGAAATATAAAAGATTTTTCTATCGAACAGTTAAGAGATGAAATAAGCATTGTACAACAACGCAGTACTTTGTTTAGCGGCTCTCTCAGAGACAATATGAAAATTCGTTCAGAAAAAGCAACGGATGAAGAAATTATCGAGGCATTAAAAATAAGTCAAGCATGGTCGTTTGTTTCAGAGTGGAACAATGGATTAGATCATCAAATTATGGCAGGTGGTAAAAATGTCAGCGGTGGTCAAATGCAAAGACTTACGATTGCGCGTTCAATAATTGGCAAGCCACAGTTTTTGATTTTAGATGATAGTAGCAGTGCGCTAGACTTTTTAACAGATTATAAATTAAGAAAAGAACTTAAAAAATTAAATGCAACAACTGTTATGATTTCTCAAAGGGCAACATCTATAAAAAACTGTGATTTAATCATAGTTTTAGATAATGGTGATGTCGTTGGTATGGGCAAACATAACCAACTTATCAAAGATTGCGAAATTTATCGTGAGATATACGAATCTCAAAGCAAATAATAGGAGAATATGGACAAGAAAAAGGTAAAAAATCTATTACCACACTTAATGACTTATGTAAAACCGCACAAGTCAGCATTTTTCCTATCACTATTGTTTGATTTGCTGGCCATTGCGCTAAACATGGCTATACCACTCTTTTCTGGTAAAGCAATTGATACTATGATAGGTGTAGGCAATGTAAATTTTGTTTTGTTATATAAATATTTGGGTACAATTTTACTTTTAACTTTTACAAGTTCGTTATTCGACTGGTTGGGTACACACTACATGAACTTGTTAACTTACAAAACATCACAATCGATGCGCAATACAATCTACAGAAAATTAAACACAGTGCCAATCAAATTTGTGGACAACACTTCACATGGTGATGTTATGAACACAATGATTGCCGATGTAGAAAATGTTACAGACGGATTTTTAGAAGGTTTTAAAACCATTGTTTGCGGAATTTTCCAAGTGATTGTTGTTGCTATATTTATGTTTGTGTTAAAATGGCAACTTGCGCTTTTGGTGGTTTTGGTTGCACCTTTATCATTGTTGTTGGCATTAAAAATTACAAAAAAGAGTAAAAAATTATATCAAATTCGTGTGGATATGCAAGGTAAGATGAGTGGTTATTCTGAAGAAATGATAACCAACATGAAAATTATCAAAGCATATAATAACGAAAAAAATACAGTAAAAAACTTTGTAGATATTAACGAAGATTTGTATCAATCAAGTGAAAAAGCCACTTTTTATGCGTCTTTGGCAAATCCGTCATCAAGACTTGTAAACGGAATATTGTATGGTGCAGTTGGTGTTGGTGGCGTAGTGCTGGCCTTGCATAATTTGATAAAAATTGGTGCTATTTCAAGCTTTTTGTCTTATTCGGATAACTTTACAAAACCTTTCAATGATTTAACAAGTATATTTGCAGATTTAAATGTGGCTATTGCCAGTATGGAACGCGTTTTTGAGTTAATAGAGCAAGACGAAGAAATAGATGATAGCACATTGCCAAGTATGAAATTCTGCAACAAAGAAGTAAGCATAAAAAATGTTGATTTTAGTTATTCGACATCATTTAAATTAATCGAAAACTTAAATTTGGAAGTAAAAGCAGGCGAGCGTGTGGCTATTGTAGGGCCAACAGGTTGTGGAAAAAGTACAATCATAAATTTGTTGATGAGATTTTATGATGTCAATAGTGGTAGTATTAAAGTTTCCAACAAAGATATTAGAAAAGTAAAAAGGCAATCGTTTAGACAATTCTATGGCATGGTTTTGCAAGAAAGTTGGCTTTACAATGCAAGTGTAAAAGATAATGTTGCGTATGGCAAACCAGATGCATCCATGGATGAAATTATAGAAGCTTGTAAACTTGCAAATGCGCACTCGTTTATAGAAAAGTTGCCAAATGGTTATGATACAATTATAACAGAAAGAGCAGACAATATTAGCGCTGGTCAAAAACAACTGTTGTGTATTGCAAGGATTATGCTTTTAAAACCACCTATGCTAATTCTTGATGAAGCGACAAGTAACATTGATACTAGAACAGAAATGAAAATTCAGCAAGCGCTTGACATTATGATGGAAGGTAGAACTTGTTTTATAGTTGCACACAGGTTATCCACAATCGAAAATGCAGATACAATTCTTGTAATGAACAAAGGCAATATTGTAGAACAAGGCAAACATCAAGAATTGTTGGACAAAAAAGGATTTTATTACGAATTGTTTAACTCTCAATTTGGAGTTTAAAAAACACGGTTTTAAAACTGTGTTTTTTGTTGTCTTTTAAAAAATAAAATATTTTAATATGTTTTTAACAATTTTTTATAAATTATTTAACTTTTTAATAAAATATTGTTTGTTTTCTTTTAGTCTATTATCTTTAGGATTAAATAGTATTGCAATGTTTATTGTGTCGATTGCCTTTTTATAATTACCTATTTCATAATAACAAAGTGATAAATAATCATAGGCGGAAAAATTCCAGCAATGCGGTGCAGACATGTAATTTAGCGTACGGTTGGTGATTTTTAACATTTCGTTAAATGTGTAAGCAGATTTTAAATATTCTTTGTTTTCAAAATAAAATATTGCAAGGTCATAATAAGCTTCTCTGGTATAATTTGCTTCCAAAATTGCCAACAGCAAATATTTCTCTTGATTAATTTTATCATTTTTCATTTTATAGCAGTTTGCAATATATCTTAAACTTGCGCTTCTTTCTAAATTCCACACGGCTTTTGGTAATTCTAAATGTTTTTTTAATGTTTTTATTGCGTCGTCATACATGCCGTAAAACATATATTCACGGCCAAGATAATGCATATTTCTGTCATCAGAAGGGTATTCTTTTACTGATAGTTCTAGTAAAGGCAAATAATTGCTTCTTGATTTAGTATTATCAGCTCTATGATTAAGTTGTATGTTTGGTATTTCAATAAAAATTTCTTTGTCTTTCGTTGTGTTGGTAAGAGTTTCGTGCACTGGATGAGTCCAATTATACATTTTATTTTTATGTATTTTATCCAACATAAAAACAACACCTTCAGTTCCGTCCGGATTAAAGTTCCAAGTGTAGCGATATCTTGCGCGTGTTGTGTCTTCTTTCCAGTTTTGTTTTAATAAGGTAGACCAGCCAGAAACAAAAAATTCATCCAAATCAATACACACACAAATATCCGTATCGTCTGGTATAAGTTTCATGCTGTCATTTCTTGCGACATCAAAACGAAAATTTTTATATTTCTTTTGCTTTGTGATTACACCAAGACTAGATAATTTTTCAAATGTGCCATCAGTGCTACCTGTATCTAACACGCAAATGTAATCTGCTTCTTTAACAGAATTGTACCATCTGTCCACAAACTTAATTTCATTTTTTGCTATTGCATAAACACAAATTTTTTTATCCATAATTTAGGATATGAAAAATAATTTATAATTGTTAAAATTAAAAATAATTTAAAAACAAATAAAAATTTCATAAAAAATTAATTAAAAATACAAAAAAATTAAAAAATAATTAAATTTTACATAAATTTAAACAAAACAATATTGCTTTTTTCAAAAGCGTCAGAAAAATTTGAAATAATTTCTATAATTGTTTTATGTGTTAGTTTGGCAATGTTTTTATTATATTCTTTTGTTTCAAAATTTTGCCAATCGTAGGTAAGTGATAAGCATTGACTTAGTTTTTTTGTTAAACTAAAAACATTTGTATTTTTAATTGGTAAGGTTTTTGTTTCTGATTGTGGATGTATTGTTGATAAATTGTCCAAAAGTGTGGATAGTTTTTCTTTTGTTGTTTGTAAACAGCCTAATATATACTTGTTTATATTGTTGTTTATACCTAAACAAAGATTTAAAGATTCTTTCAAAGTTAAAAACAATTTTGCAATCAAAGTGTTTTTATCAAAAGAAATGGTCTTTTGATATTCTTGATTGATTTGGTGGTAAGAGTAATCGTTTAAGATTTGGTAGTCTTTGTATATCATACAATAGCATATGATAATGTTAATAAAAATATAAATTTTTAAACCGAATATGATAAAAAATCTTAAAAATATCAAAAAATCAACAAAAAAATACAAAATTTATTAAAAAAAACATTAATTTTATTAATTTTTTTGTTTTTTATTTTTTGAATAAATTTTTCAAAATTCTTTTAATTAATAATAAATTATTATTTTTAAAAATTGTGATAATTATTTGATAAAAAAATAAATATGTGATAAACTATTTTTGACAAGATATGACATAATAAAAGGGGAAACTATGTCAGTAACAAAAAACAAAAGAATTTTAATAACAATCTTACTTGCGGTTTTGTCGCTTGCTCTTTTTGGATGTAAAGACAATAAGACACCTGTTAGTGATATTTATTTTGCTTCTAACGAGCAAATTGTAATGTTGGTGGGAGAAGAAGATTTGTCTTTGCAAGTTAACATTGTACCATCATACGCAACAAACAAATCTTATACGCTTGTTAGTTTAAATCCAGAAGTTGTAACTGTTTCTAATAACAAACTTAAGGCTGTTGCAAAAGGTGAAGCTATTATTCGTGTTATTTCAAACGACAACAATTTATTGGAAGACATTATTACAATTAAAGTTGTAGACGAACCACAAGAGTTGTCAGCGCCAACCAGTTTGCATTATAATCCTATTACGCAAACCATACAATTTGACCCTATTGTTGGTGCGTCTGGGTATAGTTTAAAAGTTGTAGATGGTCAAGTTGCAAATATTATCGATCTAGGCAATGTTACATCATATGCTTTAAGTGATTACGAAAAACAATTTGGCGATCCATATGACAAACTGCTTTCAATTTCAGTTATGTCAAATGCGCCAACTTACACAAATGCGTTTATTAAATCAGGTTATTCAACGCCAATTTCATTATATCAACATGCTATTGCAGAAGATATAAGCGTTGTTGGAGGTAAATTGCTGTTTGAAAAAGAAACAGGGTTTGAGTACGATTTATACATTAACAATACTTTGTATCAACAAAACATTTCTTCTGGGGTGTCATTATTGGATGTTAGTGATACTTATGCAGAACAAATGGTTTCTTTATCAGTGATTAAAAAGACACCAGGCAAAACAGAAGATGATGGATATCACTCTTCAAAAAGTTCTGTCGACAATGTTTATGTTTTTGATGGATTAAATTTGCAAATCAATGGTACAAGTGTTTCTTGGAGCAATGTTGTTAATATTAAAAAATTCAATTTAAGCATTGATGACCAACATGTTGCACAAGTATTTAACAACTCTTTTGATTTACTTTCTTTAGAAAATTTTGATAATAATTATGAGCAACGTGCTGATGATTATGTTTTAAAAGTTGATGCAGTAATAGAAGAAACAACTGCAAATATAATCAGTACTTCAAAAATAAGCACTATTAAATTTAATAGAATTCAAACACCGGAAATTTCGGTTAGTGGTGCAAACTTGTTGTGGGAAGATGATGATTTGGCTTCTGCATATATGTTTGAATTAAACTATGATGAAGAGATGATCAAATCTTCTATGTCAGAAAACTTGTTTAGCATGGCATCTTATCCGTCAGGAAAGTTGTATACATTTTCTGTTCAATCTATAGGTCAACAAGTTGATGATGTCTATTATATTTCTTCTAAAAAACAATCAATTATTTTTGACAAAGCAGAAACAGTGCAAACAGACATAGATAATTATCATTTAAAATTTGATTCAGTGATTGGCGACAACTATGAAATCTACTATGATGATGTATTATGCAAAACAATATCCGCTGACACTGTTAGTCAGTCTATAGCACTAAACTCATACGATTGGGAAGCAGGTCCACATAATGTAACTGTAAAACATTTAGGCAATTATACACAAATGCCAGGTAAAACAATAAGCGTAGATAGTAATATTAGTGAAGCTAAAACATTTGTTCAGTTGGAAGAGATAGCTTCATTTGTTATTACAAATGGCAAAGCAAAAGCTGAGATTAGTGAATATAACAAAGATGCAAAAATTGTTTTGACCACTTATAACTCTTTAGGACAAGAGATAGCATCTGTTGAAAGTGCAGAATATGTTTATAACACTACAATAGATTTGCCAGAAACTGAATATTTAAAACCAGACACATATATCACAAAAGTGCAAGTGTTGGGTAACGGGCGAGAAACATTTTCGTATACAGGACCAGACAAAGAGATATCATTTACAGTTTTGCCAGCGCCTGTTTTAAAATTAATCAACAATACAAAAGCAGAAGTAACTTTTGATGAGATAACCAACAATTATGGTTACAATGTGTATGGCGTAGGTAAAAAAGTTTCACTTGTTGATACCACTGCAACATTTACACTCGGCAGCGGAGAAAGTATAACAATTAAAGCACAAACAATAGGTGACGGCTCAGAATATTTAGATTCTGTAGAAAGTGAAATTGTAGTGTCTAGATTGACAACACCTACTTTAACATTTGACAACACAAACAATTCATTAAATACAACTAGTGTAGACACAACTAAGTATGATTATATATTTACTCATAAAGAAAATCCTGTTTTGATTGGTAGTGAATATAATTTTGGCACAACTTTCAATGGATTGACTGAAGGCGATAATGCTTTTGTACTTGCTCTAGAAGCTAAGGAAGAAAATACATTAAATTCTTTTGCGACAAATTTAACCGTACATAAAGCATTGTCTACAATGTCAAGTGTGTGGACAAACACAAACAATCAACTTGTTATTACTCCAGATGACAATGCAAAAGATTATGATTTAAATCTAATTTTTGGATTTGATTCAGAATTGAATTTTTCGGGCTCAAATGGTGAACTTTCAAATGGCACTTATACTTTAAATTACATAATTTCAAGTGGAAGTTACATTGTAACATTGCTAAATCAAGATTATACACCTATTATACCAGATATGGCAGGTGCTGAAGGAAGTACGTCTTCGTTTTATGTAAAAGCACAACTTGTTGCAAAACAAGGCCAAGCAAAAGCGACAAGCGCTTATTCAGATCAAGAGACTATAAAAATACTGGCGAAAACAAACGCTCAAAGACTAAGCGGATATGAAGATTACATCAGTTTTGCAAACACAGAAACCAACAATACATACTCAGACTATGCATTGCTTGTAAATCAAACAGAACTTATATCACTAGATAATACTGCAGTAGTGGATGTGGATAATCACTTAATACGAGTAAAAATGGACTATATCCTTGAAGAAACAGCATTTGAAAATATAAATTCAGTTGCAATCATCACACTTAACAACAAAACTGCAGAAGGCAATGCAATATTAAGTGTTGTTGGAGATGCACTTGATGTTGTTGTTGAAAGTGCTGTCACATTGACATATTCTAAGGACAACAGTGCATCTAATAACTCTACAATAATCAGTTTCGATGCAGTCAAAACAAGCTATGATAAAACATATGTAGTAACATTGACAAACGAACATGGTAACACTAAGATTTTAGAATTTAATGATAATGATATTGTTGATGACAAAATAAGTTTTAATTTGGATGATGTTGTATTTGATGCACAAACAATTTCAATATCAGCAAAAGTTGAAACAAAGGCAAGTGTAGGTTCTATTTATCATTATACTTCAAGGGTTTCAAACACAGTTGTAATTACAAAAGTCGATAGTGTATCAGAAGTTTCTGTAATAAACAACACTTTGATATTTGCAAGTGTAGACAATGTTGAAGGTTATGAAATTTATGATGCAAACACAAACGACAAATTGAATACAACACTTTTAAAACCAGATGGAAAAAATCAAGTGTCTTACAATGTAAGTAAAATTGATGCATCAAAAACAATTGTTATTAAAGCTATTGCTAACGAAGGTAGTTATACAAACTCTGATTTAAGTCAAAAGTTTACTATTGTAAAACTTTCAACTCCATCAATATCAACAAACAATGAAGGAAACATTGTTGTTACGCTAGATGCAAAGGCAATGGAATTGTATACATCCGAAAATTGTTCTTTAATTGCAAAAAACGGTGACTCAACAACTAGTATAGTTAAAAATGACAATACAATTGTTGTGGTTGGCAATACTATTGTTATCCAACCAGAAGAATTGTTGAACTATGGCGAGGATACAATCAGTCCGGAGAATTTAGAATTTGTACTTATATTTACAAAAGAATGTAAAGAAGAATCAACTTTCTATATAGATTCTAATACAACAACTTTTGTGGCATATGGGCTTTTAATTGTAACTCATTTGCAAAAAACAACGACAACAATCAATACAAATGAGTATTTAGAGTATATTACGTGGAGAGCAAATGCAAATAATACATTATCTGTACAATCAGAAGATGTAAATGCAGAGCAATCTTATGTGATAAAAATCACTCAAAATGGTCAACCATATTATTCAACTGACAGTAAATTAAAATACAAACAAAATGATAATTATTATAGTTATGGTAATATAACAACAACATCAGTAATATTCCCATACGGATATGATGACGATGAAAATGGCGTTGTTGAAGATGACGAAATTTTTAAAGAAGGATTATACGAAATATCTGTTAAAACATTGCCTAAAACTTTAAGTGGATATAATGTGTGCAGTTCTGATTTCTCTGCAAGTTGTGATTTTGAAATTATGGCAAGTTCAACACTTGACATGCAAGATGGTTATGTAACTTGGACAGAAAACTCAAGTGCAGAAAAATATAGGGTTGTGTATACTCCGCAAGATCCATCTTTGACAGGAAATTTTGCTTATGTTACAAACAATAAATTTGATTTTGATGGCCTTGGTGTAGCAGCTGGTATTTATAACATTACTGTGCAATCAATAAATACAAGCAATGATGCTGTTTTAAATAGTGCAGTTAGTGAACCTATCACTGTTTACTACATGCCTAAAGTTGCCTCTGTATATGTTGATGATGGTAGATTGGTTATCAGCGCAAATCAATATTTCTCTAAGGCGGAACTTGAGTTTGTTGACATTAGTTCTGATACAAGCGCAAAGATTTATAAAACATATGATAGATCGGATGATGCTAAAGCATTGGTAGATAAAAAACAAAAAAACTGGCAAGGTTATACAGAATTATCCGAACTTGACGATAACAAAATTTTCTTTGTGGAAATTGACGATAGCGAAATCATAGATTTGGTGGCGGGAAAATCATATAATATTAATGTAAAATTGATTGGTAATAGTGATAAAGAACATGCCGTGGTCAATTCAGTTTACGACAATGCAAATGGTTTGGTTTTAACCAAATTGTATGCAAACGATATTATTCGGGTTGAACAAAATGGTGTGATAAAAATTTCACCTTATGTTGACTACATAGAAGATGAAAATTTTGACAGTTTACAATACAACATAAACAATCAACAAACTGTTGATAATATGTGGAATAATATGTTGATGTACAAAATAGACATATCAACAACATTACAACTTGATGACGAAATTAAAAATAGTTCTTACTCAATTTATGCTCTTGATTATTATAAATTTATGGCATTAAATTTAGAGCATGAAAAATTGGTAGGTATGAGCACATTATACTCATATTATGATTACGAAAGTGAGGACGGAAATAAGGTTCGCTTTAATGTGTTTAAAGACAACCAAATTGATTTATCTTTACCATATATTTACTATTATCCTATTATAGAAGAAAAAACAACAGAAACATACAAACTTTCTGGAACTCAAACAGACACATTTATCAACTTGTTAGATGGTGGAAACTTTGTAGTAAATGTTACATTGTTGGGTGGCGATACACTTGATAATCGTGGATATTTATCTTCAAATGTTGCAGTTTCTGAGTTGTTCAGAAAATATGAAGAAAATGTTTTAACTTCTAACTCTGGTTTGTTGCAATTAAAAAATCTTGTTAAATACGAACAAGATGAAAACGGACAAATGGTTGCAGTAGACTATCCAGTATATAAACTTACAGTGTTGAACACAATAACAAACAATGGTGTACAAGAAGATCAAGAAAGAGTGGTATATCTACATTATTACGATGATGAAGATATAGCAAATGCTTATAACATTGTTGGAGAGTATTCACCAGAAGATTTGTTTGTTCAAATCAAAGAGATTAAATTAATCAATGGCAAAGAATATATCTTGTTTGATATGTTTAACTACTTTGAAGCAAATACATACAGAATATATGTTACAACATTGGCCGGCTTAGGCAGTGAAATGACTTCATCTAAATATTTGATTGACTCTAAGACATCTTCGTCTGCTACAAGATTTAAATTAATTCAAGAATCTGAAGTAACTGTAACTACTGAAGGTGTATTGAAATTCAATCGCGGTTATGTAGAAGGAGACAATCAACCAATTTATGTAGACAATTACGAAGTAACTTTAATTGATAAAACTGGTGAAGAGTATGTTTACAATATCTCTGTAAACTACAGCAATATTGTTGTAGATACAAGCGGTGATATTGATGTAATTTATTATACATTGCCAACAAGTATTGTGGTAAATGGCAATGTGTTGGCGCTAAATACAACAGACGCATATTCAATCAAGATAAGACCAATTGCTGTGCAAAGTGAAAATAGTTATGGTTATATTAGTGGTAAATATTATCAAGAAAGTCTTGCAGACAAAACAACACAATTTGTCATATCAAAAGGATTGTCAAATGTAGAAGTTGCAAACGGAGTGTTAAAATGGACTGTTAATGATTTGGAAAATTACAAAGGTGTAAGCATAAAAATCACCGATTTGTCTAACAATAATGTTATTTTGCCATCAAATCAAATAGGTACAAGAATAGCTAACACAAACGAATTCTATTATGATTTTGCAGATTTAAGATTTGATATTCAAGGTTCTGCAAACACAACTCAAATTTTGGCAAATGTAGACTATAAAATAGAAATTTCTACTCTTGGCAATAACCAAACAACAAATATTTTAAAAAGTGAAGTGTTTGTAAAAGAGAAAGCAAATCGTATTTCTATGGCAAACAACATAAAATCTTATAATGGTATATTAGTGTGGGATAGTGTTGAAGGTGCAATTGGTTATAAGGTTACAATAAAATATAACGGAAACCAAACTCATGTTGAAGATGTAAACACAAACAGTTTAGATGTGTCTAATTTAATTCAACTTTCATCAGAAGAAAATGTTGAGATTAAAATCCGTGCAATAGGTACTGATAAATTGTCTTCATTGACAACACCATTGGCTGTAACATTTACAGTGTTAGATACTGTTTCAGAAATTTCAGCAGTTGGCAATCAAATCACTTGGCAACCAGTTGTTGGCGCAAACAAGTACGAAATCAAGTTGCAATTAGTTGATGATGACGATAATGTTACAAAAACACTTGTTGACGAAACTGTAGCTGAAACATCATATGATACTTCTAGTTTGACAGGTCTTGTAGGTAAATACAAGATAACATTAAGGGCTATTTACGAAGGTGAAAGTTTTGTGTTTAATGGATATCCTTCATGGGTAATAAGTTCTAAAGCAGCACCATTACCTGTATCGCAAATAACAACAGATCCAGATTTATATGCATATCAAATGGTTGTAAACAAATCAGATTTCTTTGATAAAGATCAACTAAAAATTACTTATAAAGTACAAGGTGATGAAGAAAGCAAAGAAGAATATATGTCTTACTCTCAAGGTGTGGACAAGGGTGATGGAACAATGTTGTTTACTTTCCCATTAAAACAAGTTGGATATTATGAGATATTCTATGTTCAAGTTGTCCGCGAAAATGCATTAAATTCTACAATCTTGAGTGCAAATCCAGTTAATTTCAACTTGTTTGAAAGCGGAGATGGAGAAACTGAAGAAACAGCATATATTGTTACTAATTTAAATCAACTATTAAATATTAAATATCGTAACAACAAGTACTTCAAGTTGTCTGCACCGGCAATCAGTATAGACGAGCAAACCGCTTTGGCAAATCTTCAATCGTTTGGCGCAATTATTGCACCTGAATTCACCGGTGTAATCGATGGACAAAATTCAGCAATTATATACAACCAAGGTGACGACGATATGTTTGATTTGCAAGGCAATGCAAACATGGCTTTATTTGGCACTATTAGAAACAATGGAACAGAAAATAGCGGTATAATCAAAAATTTGGTTATTGGCGATGAAAATAATTCGACAAAATTTGTAAATTCATTTGCACAAACCGATGCTAGTGTGTTAAAATCTTCTATAATAGCAGGGGAATCATTACAAGCAACAATAAAAAATATTAATGTCATTAATATCCAATATTCAATTAACATTAATGTTAAGTTAAGCAGTGCTACTTATATTTCAAGTTTAGTAGCGGTTGCACAAAATACCATAATCGAAGGTGTAAATATTGATTTAACTGTTGTTATGGGCACAAACAAATCTGCAATCAACACTTATATTGGTGGTGTAGTTTCAAAAGCTATCTCTACAACAATAGATAAATCAGATGTTAATGCTACATCTATAGTTGATTTCGCTATAAGAAGGGAATCTTCTGCCGCATATTTAATGCAATATGTAGGTGGCGTGGCAGGATGGTTTGAAGGAAATGCATCTTCAAGAGCTTTAATCAACAACACAAGTGTTACAATGACATCTTCAGACATTTATGCTCAAAATATTGGTGGTATTGTAGGATATGCAAAACATGCTAATATCACATCAAGTATATCTGCTCACACTTTTGCAAACAGTTATATGGATTACACAATCAACTTGGGTGGCATAGTTGGTGCGGGCGATAATATCACAATTTCATCTTCTAATGGTCAACTAGATGTAGATAGTCTTGTTATTAAAAGCACATTGGAAGGTAAATATATTGGCTCAGTGGCAGGTAGGTTGTTAGAAAATTGCTTGATTGACGGTAATATTAAAACAACAATTTCTACAGACGGAAACTTTACAATTACATTAGGTCATTACGGATCAAAAAGTGAATAAATCAAAAGGGGAAAATGATGAATTATAACGACAGAATATTAGAAAATAAAGAATTTAATTTCTTTAAGCAACTTATGTATAACATCGCTTTGGCAGTGTGTATAATTTTATTCGTTGCTATCGTAATGGTCTATGGTTTTAAATTTCAATTATATAATGTGTTAACAGGTAGTGAAAGACCATATATCTACGAAGGAGATATGGTTGTAGTTAAATCGCAAGATAGTTATAAAGAAGGCGACATTTTAAAATTTGTTAGCGATGCTGGCACTCCTGTTACACATAGATTGATTCATGTTTTTGAGTATAACGGCGAAACATATTATATTTGTCATGGTGACAATGTTGACAACACAAATGGCAGTCGTGATCATATTGGTGATTATCAATGGGAAATCGACAGAATGGACGAAATGACAAAAGATAAAACTCCAGCAGAAGCTTATTCACTTTTAAGTGCAATGCCAAATACTCAAATGCTTAAGTCTAAAAACATTGATGGTAAAGTAGTTGGTGTATTTTCAAAGTATGGTACCTACTTTACATTGATAAAGGAAAACAAATTTTTATTGATAGCAATGGTAATATCAATTTGGGGTGTTAGCGCAACAATCCAAAACGAACTTGATATGAAAAAAGATAGGAGATTGCTAACAAAATGATGAAAGCAAAAGCAAAAACTAATACAAGATTAATAACAATCTTAAACACCTTTTTAGGTGTGGTTTTTGCTATTATAATGGGTGTCACTTATTGCACTGTAGCCTTTACAAAATCAGAAAACACCAATTACAATTCAACAGCAAGTTATCTTGCACCACAAAGTTGGAAAGTGATCAACGGTACCACAGAGTCGCCAATCCCATTTGGACAAGGGGCTCATAATACAGAAGTATCAATTGAATATTCTATACCATATTCTTTTGACATTAGAGTAAAATATTCTTTAACATGGAATAGCACTACACTTAATGCAGAAAATGTAATCTTAAATTATGCAAATCGTGATATGTATATAGTGGATGGAGCAACAGTTGTTGATGACGAAACCGACATAATTTCCACAAGTGGATATATTTATTACAAAGATGCTTTGGCGTCAGGTCATAACACTTTAAAAATATTCACAGGGGTTGATTTTGCAGACCCATATGACGAAAATTATTTTGGTTCAAGTCTTTCGATTTCGATTGATGAAGTTAAAATATACAAAGCAAACGCCACCACATATAACGATTCACATCCTTTGTACAACAATTCAATTGCAGGCAAAGCTTGGGAAAATTATAAAACTACTGGTGGCGATGCACAAGTTATAGTGTACAACTATAGAGCAAGCGTAAACAATGGTATTGTTTATCCAGATGGTGCGACTGCATACAAAAGAGTAAGCGGTGTTGCAACCGCCGCATTGTATGGAAATAAATTTTATGCGGGTGTAGGTTTGTATGTTATTGCTGGTGCAAGCCCAATAAAATTGACTGCACAGGCAATTGGTTCTTGGGTTGAGTCTGAAAATGGTCAAGCAGCAGGCACTGCATTTGATAACAATGTTCGATTTAAGTATAATTCAGATTGGACGATAGATAGTGATGATGAAAATCACTTTAAACATGCAAATTATAACTATACTATACCTGCAAACACTGCTTGTTACATACAGTTGTTAGATAATGTAGAAATAACTTGTGTCATGAACACATTAGGTACAGACTATTCAGATTATAAACTAATTTCAAACATAAATGTAAATGGTGTAGATTTTGGCACAAGTTTAATAAGTACAGAAACAATCACCACTTCTACTGATGATGATTTACCTGCTGATACAACTGTTAAAACTTCAGAACAAAATAAATACACTATTATTAACAATTCAACTTATACAAATGGTCTTTATGTGGTTGGCGGTGGTGCACAAAATTATTATACAAATTTAAGTTATACAAATAATACAAATACTGCACAAACAATCACAACATCTTATACACTAAAATATTATTACAGCAATGGTAAAACTGATGCTAGCGATTGGCGCAATACAGAATCCTCAACAACAAATTCAACATACTTTACCGCTTCTGCAGATACATATACCATTGCACCATATTCTACTGTTTTGATTTGTGATACATTTACATTATCAGACGATTTTTCTGACTTGTTAAATGAAAATGACGCATGGGTAGAACTTGTGCCGACAATCAATTTTACAGGTTCTAAAAACACTGCTTTAAATTTAGAGACAAAAGTTGTTGGCTCAACAATTACATATAGTTTAAAAAACACTTCAAATTCAATCATAACAAATCCAACAGGAACAATTTCTCATCGTACAATTAATTATAACTATGAGACAGTAACTGTAACCGAAGATGCGTTTGAGTCTGAGTATTGGATTTATTACTACAAAAATGCAAGCGGAAAATATGTTAGATCAACAAAAAGCACAGTTTGGTCAAATAATACACAATTTTATACAAGAAGTATGGTAGTTGGCAGTGCTGTATCAAAATCAGTCTCTTACACAGGGACAATATATCCAAACGAGTCTGTTGTTATTGGCACAGCAACTACTACAGCAAACATAAACTATTTGTTTGGTTATAACATAACAGGAACAACATCTACACCTTCTGGTATAGAAATTGTAAACGAAGGCACAACAAATGCAAGTATAGTAAACTATTCTTCATCTTCATATTATGTAAGATTTGGTGGTACTTTATCAGAAACAAATAATGTAATAAAATCAGGCAGTTATAATTATTTTATCGGGATAGTAAGACCGGGACAAATCTTAGACATTAAAATGAGTGCAACAGGAACCTTGGATATTATCAAAGTAGAAGGAAATTATTCTTCATCAACATTGACGGGTTGGAAAACAACTGCTGGAGCAACATCAAGTACAACAACTCCAGATGATATAAAAACAGCCTTTGAAGAATATTTTGCAAAAGATTAAAAGGGGATAAATGAAAGCAGAAAACAAAAAGACTAATATAGTAGGAATTATCATTGCTCTAATGATGGTCTTTTTGTGCGCAATCAATGTTACATATGCATATTTCACTACGCAACATTCAGTGCAAAGTACTGGCAATTTTCCATACATGTCAGTGATGTGGTATATTGATAAAACACAACAATTAACTGAAGAAACCACAATATCAATAACACCATCTATAGACAAAATAAATCGTGGTGACTCTTTTACATTTGAAAACACTGGTGCTGTATCTATATATGTAACTGGAGTAAGTGCTTATGTTAGATTTTGGGTTGATGCATATGTTGTATCAGACGTGACACAAGGCACAATAGATACTTCACAGAATTTTGGAAAGTATTTTGAGTTAGATATTGATACAGACGAAGTTGCAAAATATGAAAAAGCATCCAATAATATTTATTATATAAAACAATCAATTTCAAATAGTGCACAACAAGTTGCAAGTTCTATAACATTTGTTTTAAATGCGCCAGATATATTAATGACTAAAACTTTACAGATAAGTATTTCTTTTGATGCAGTTCAAGCTCAAAACAAAGCGTACAAAAAAGTTTTTGACGATAGCAAAGGATATTGCACTGATTGGGAGTAAAATGAAAAAGATAAAAAATGTTAATTTAATAAACATTTTAACAGTGATGATAGCACTGGTATGTCTTTTAATGCCTGCACTTGGTTGGACAGGTGCATGGTTTACTGCCACGGGTTATAAAGCAGAATTTGGCTATGTAACAGTTGGTAGTATGCCAATATACTTGTATCAAGATAAACAAGTTAACAGTCAAACAGTTAAGACAAAAATAGACTCAAATCCAGTTGGAAATGATACACCATCGTATTTAGAACTATCTTCGCAAATTCAACCAGATGTTTTGGTTAATGTTAACACGTTATATGTTCAAAATGATGATGCTGGTACTGCATCGTATTATATTAGATTTAAATTTGAACTTTTTGCAAACGGAAGGAACGATACACCTGTTGCTGACAGTTCAGTGATAACATTTGCAGGTGCAAGTTCGTTTACAAAAAATGGACAATATTATGTATCTAATACACCTATCGCAAGTGGACAATATCTTACAATGTTTACTGGTTTTACTGTTCCTTATGCTTGTTTTGTGGATAGCAACGGTCAACCAAAATTTAATGCAGAAACTGTAAAAATTATCATTACAATAGAAGGTTCTACAACAACACAATTTTAATTAAAAAAGGAGGAAGATTATGAAAAAAATATATTCAGATGCAGACAAAAGCGATTTGCCTTTGGAATCTTCTTCCATATCAAAATCGCTAAATAAAGTTGAAAATGGTACAAGCAAAGCTAAAATTAGTGTAATTTCAAGTAAAAACAGAACAAAAAAAGATGAAAATAAAAAGGCAAAAGTAGATGCAAAAAGAGAATCCTTAAGGACAAAACTTTCATCAGATACTATTGATGCTGTTGACCTAGAAAAACTTAATGAAGAAAAAATCCAAAATCACAGTTTCCGTGCAAAAAGAAACATGGTTATCATTGTTATACTTTCAATATTGCTTGCCATCACAGTCGCAATTATTGCTATTTATGCAAGTACAATAACAAAACGTAATAATTGTTTTGTGTATTCATATGGCGACACTTATGCTAACTATATTATTGATGGAAAAGAAGTAGAAGAGTTTAGAACTCCACCAAATATAAAAGGTAATTCAATATTTTCTTTTTATACAGATATATACATTGTAGGTACCGAAACTTATGATATAAAATTTTCTATTGATGTCTACGAGTCTGGAGTATTGCTAAACAACACTTTAGTGTATGAACCAAATCTAAAGTTGTTTACAAGAGATAGTGATGGTTTTTATCATAGTAAATTGCCAATACAAGGTGGTCAAACAATTAATTTATGTCAAGGTGTAATTTTAGATAGGCAATACGAAAATTCTTTAAACGCTAATAATATTGAAATTAAATTTAATACATATTTTGAAAAAGTATAAAGGCGTCTTTATGCTTTTTTTATAATAATTTAACTTAAATATTGATTTTTATTTTATGCTGTGTTAAAATGTTTTTGGAGATAAAATGATAGAACTAAAAAATATATCTTATATAGTGGACGAACATGGAGACAAAAACAAAATTTTAGACAATGTCTCTTGTGTTTTTTATGATAAATGCTTAACTGCAATCACAGGTCAAAACGGCAGTGGCAAATCAACCCTTACAAAAATAATTATGGGTATACTAAAGCCAACAAGCGGAAAAGTTTTGCTTGACGGTAAAGATATTACAAACATGGGTGTAGATGACCGTGCAAGGTTGGGTATTAATTACGCTTTTCAACAACCAGTGTTGTTTAGGGGTTTGACAGTTAAAGATTTGATAGATGTTGCAACAGGTGTAGAAAATAGTGTGCCAAAAGCATGCGAAATATTATCGCGCGTAGGCTTGTGTGCCAAAGAATATATAGATAGAGATTTTGACAAAACCTTGTCAGGTGGAGAGCAAAAAAAGGATAGAACTTGCACTTTCTTTAGCAAAGCAAGGTAATCATATGATTTTTGACGAACCAGAAGCAGGTATTGATCTTTGGAGTTTTGAAAAACTTGCAAACATATTTAACAAAACAAAATGCAACATTGTTGTAAGTCATCAGGAGCAATTAATACAAAAAGCGGATTATATTCTTGTGTTAAATGCTGGCAAAGTGCAACAATTTGACAAAAAATCAAAAGTTTTTGGTGTGTTAAAAAAACAATCTTGTGCAAAAATTGGAGGTAGTGATGAAAATAGATAATATTTCTAAAACATTACTTAAAAAGATTGCCAACTTGCACGAAATTCCTGATGGTGCATTGTCTTTTAGAAAAAATGGCAAAGGAGAGATTATGAGCTCTACTCCAAACATAGAAATCAACAAAAAACCAGACAATTCTGGTATCGATATTGTTGTCCATGGCAGTTGTCAACACGAGGCCTGTCATATACCAGTTGTTGTAACAGAAAATGGTTTGTTTGATATGGTTTACAACGATTTTTATATTGAAGACAACGCAGATGTGGTTATTGTTGCTGGTTGTGGTGTGCACTCTACTGGAGAAAGTGGCCATGACGGCATACATACTTTTCACATAGGCAAAAATGCAAAAGTTTTGTATATAGAAAATCACTTGGCAATAGGCGACGGAGCAAACAAACAACTTAATCCTACAACCATAATCAAAATGGACAACAACAGCCAAATGATTATGGAAACTACACAAATTGGTGGCGTTGATTATAGCAACAGAAAAACAACCGCAACACTAAAAGATGGTGCAGTTTTAAATATAACAGAAAAGGTTTTAACATCCAGATTTAATGTTGCAAAAACGGATTTTAAAGTTAATTTGCTAGGGAAAAACAGCAAATGCAATTTGGTGTCAAGGAGTGTTGCTCGCGACGAAAGTGAACAAATTTTTAAATCAAATATAATTGGCAAAAATGAGTGTTTTGGTCATGTTGAGTGTGACGGTATCGTCCTTGACAAAGCACGCGTTTCGTCTCAGCCAAAAGTTGATGCAAAATCAAACCTTGCTTCTCTTAGTCACGAGGCAGCAATAGGCAAAATTGCAGGAGAGCAAATCTTAAAACTTATGACTTTAGGCTTGACAGAAAAGCAAGCAGAACAAAAAATTATTGAAGGATTTTTAAAGTAGACTTTGTAGGTCTACTTTTTTTGTAGATACAAAATCTTAATATATTGTTGACTTTGTGCCAATTTTATGCAATAATATAGTGTATGATAATTAAGGCAAACAATAATGATAATAATAACAACTAACACAAATCTATCGTGTGTGCCTTTTTATATAAGCAAATTCAAGGTGCACACCTTGAATTTTTTGTAAATATTATCAAAAGTTTATATAAGGAGAAATTATGATTTCTATTGAAGAAATTAAACATTTGGAAGAACTTTCTAAACTTCAATTTTCAGAAGAAGAAAGAGAAAAATTTCAAAAAGAATTTGATGCAATCATCGACTTTGCTTCACAAATTTCTAATGCCGATGTTGATAGTGGTAAATCTTTTATCAAAACCATAAAAATGCAAGATTTAAGGGAAGATGAAATCAAACCATCTTTGCCACAAGATCAAGTTATTTTAAACGCACCAAGCAAAAAGAAAGGATGTTTTGCAGTGCCAAAGATTATGGATTAAGGTGGCAATATGATAAATTTAGGAGTAATCGAAACAAGGGACAAAATTTTAGCAGGCGAAACTACTTGCGAAAGTGTTGTACTTGAATATATACAAAAAATCAAATCAAGCAAAACAAATGCAGTGCTTGAAGTTTTTGCAGATGCAGTAGATTTAGCAAAAGAAATGGACAAAAAAATCAAGTCAGGGTTTAAGGGTAAACTTGCTGGCGTGCCTATCATCATCAAAGATAACATATTGGTTAAAGGTAAACACGCAAGTGCTGGTTCGCTTATTTTAAAAGATTATATTGCAGAATATACTTCTACTGTTGCACAAAAATTAATAGACGCAGGTGCCATTATTATTGCGCGCGCAAATATGGACGAATTTGCAATGGGTGGTAGTACAGAAACAAGCTATTTTGGTAAAACTTTAAATCCACACGATTTAACTCGCGTTCCTGGTGGTTCTTCTGGTGGTAGCGCTGCTGCAGTTGCAGAAAATCTTTGCGCTGCATCACTTGGTACAGATACTGGTGGCTCTATCAGACAGCCAAGTTCTTATTGTGGTATGGTTGGTGTTAAACCTACTTATGGTAGAGTGTCGCGTTTTGGTGTAATTGCGTATGCAAGTTCGCTTGATCAAGTTGGACCAATCACAAAAAGCGTTGCAGACAATGCCTTGTTGTTGGAAGTTTTGTCTGGTGCTGATATTAATGACGAAACGACAGAACATTTGCAAGTAGAAGAATATACAAACTATTTAAACCAAGACATCAAGGGTATGAAAATTGGTGTTGTAAAACAAGTGGACAACATTACAAAAGGTTTGGATACTGAAAAAAATTATAACGATATAAAAACTTTCTTAAAAAACAATGGTGCAGATATTGTGGAAATAGAAATCCCGCACCTAGAACTTGTTTTGCCTGTGTATTATATTATTGCTCCGGCAGAAGCAACAAGTAATCTTGCAAGATATGACGGCGTAAAATACACAAGACGCAGTGAAGATGCTAAAAATCTAGAAGAAATCTACAAAAAATCTAGGACAGAAGGCTTTGGTTCTGAAGTTAAACGCAGAATTATGTTAGGTAATTATGTTTTGTCTAGCGGTTATTTTGATGCATACTACAACAAAGCGCGTGCTTTGCAAGCAAAGTTAAGAGAAGAATATTTGGACGCATTTAAAAACTGCGATGTAATACTTATGCCAACAGCTACAGGAGAAGCATATAAATTAGGCGCAAAATCTAATCCGGTTGATGCTTATAAGGAAGATATATTTACAGTAAGTGCCAATATAACAGGTTTGCCTTGTATTGCTGTGCCATATGGTGTGGGTCCAAACAATTTGCCTATTGCTATGCAATTTTTAGCACCACATTTTGAAGAAAAAAGATTATATAAAATTGCAGACTTTGTTGAAAAAAATAAGGAGGCAAAATAATGAATTACGATGTAGTTATTGGTTTGGAAGTGCATGCCGAACTTAAAACAAACACAAAATGTTTTTGTTCTTGTAAAAACGAATCCGGCAACGAACCAAACACAAATTGTTGCCCAGTGTGCGTAGGTTTGCCAGGTGCATTGCCTGTCTTAAACAAGTTTGCAGTAGAACAAACAATAAGGGCTGGCCTTGCTCTTGGTTTTGAAATAAACAAAACAGCAATATTTGAACGCAAAAATTACTTTTATCCAGATTTAAGTAAGGCATATCAAATTTCTCAGCTTGTAAAACCTATTTGTATAAATGGAAGTTTACGTGTTGGTGAAAAAGATATCCCTATAAACAGAATTCACTTAGAAGAAGATGCAGGCAAGCTTGTCCACGCAAATGATGGAAGTACTTTGGTTGACTATAATCGTGGCGGTGTTCCATTAATAGAATTAGTTACAGAAGCGTTGCAAGAACCACACATAGAAACCGCTGATGAAGCAATAGAATTTTTAGAAAAACTTCGTCAAGTTTATATCTATGCAGGAGTTGCAGATTGTTTGATAGAAAAAGGTCAAATGAGAGCAGATGTAAATGTATCTTTAAAACCAAAAGGTAGCAAAGAATTCGGCACCAAAGTAGAAATGAAAAATATTATGGGCTTTAAGTCTGTACATCGTGCTATTCAGTACGAAATAGAACGCCAAAGAGATATTTTGGACGACGGTGGCAAAATAGAACAAGAAACAAGAAAATGGGATGACGACAAAGGTATAAGTTTTACCTTAAGAACAAAAGAAAACAGTCAAGATTATCGTTATTTCCCAGACCCAGATTTGCTTGCTGTAGAAATTGATGATAGTATTATCGAAAATGTAAAAAACACTATGCCGATGCTTCCGCAAGAACTTAAAAATAAGTATATGCAAGAGTATGGTCTTAGCGAATACGATGCAGATGTGTTGTTGCAATTTAAACATGTTAGCGACTTTTACAACGATTGTCTTTCAGGATATAATCAACCAAAGACAGTTTGTAACTGGTTGACAACAGAAATCATGGCAAGGATTAAAACCGAAACAGGTGCGGGGCCTATCCTTATAAGTAAACAAAACTTGATTTGGCTAATGAAAAATGTTGATGATAAAAAAATAAATCGTCTTAGTGCAAAAGAAGTGCTATCTCAAATTTGGGGCACAGATTTAAATGCAGAAGAAGAAGCAAAAAGACAAAATCTTATCATTGATATTGATACAAGTGCGCTTGATGGCATTGTTAAGCAAGTTGTAGAAAACAACGCCAATGTGGTTTCTCAGTTTAAAGAAACTGGCGATAGCAAAATCTTAAACTTCTTGGTTGGTCAAGTAATGAAGGAAACTAGGGGTAAAGCCAATGCAGGTGATGTAATGGCTAAAATTAAAGATATTGTAAATAGTTAACAAATGATAAAATTTGTGATATAATCTAGATTAGGAGATAAAATTATGTATAGAACAATGACATGTGGAGATGTCGATGAAAAATTTGTAGGTCAAGAAATTGAACTTGCAGGCTGGGTAAACACAATGAGAGACCATGGCGGTATTGTGTTTATAGACTTGCGTGATAAATATGGTTTAGTGCAACTTACAACCCACGATGATAGTTTGCTTTCTTCACTTACTCGTGAAAGCGTGATTACTATTAAAGGTAAAGTTGTATTAAGAGAAGAATATAATATTAATCCAAAAATGAAATCAGGTAAGATTGAAGTAGAAATTCAAACCTTAAAAGTGCTTTCTAAGGCGAGAAATATCCTTCCTTTTGAAGTGGAAGATAGTATGAAAGTTAGTGAAGAATTAAGATTAAAACACAGATATCTTGATTTAAGAAACGAAACAATGCAACAAACACTCAAACTTCGTGCTGATATGGCGTTTGAAACAAGATGTTGCTTAAGAGAATTGGGCTTTACTGAAGTAAACACACCAATCCTTACTGTTCCAAGCCCAGAAGGTGCAAGAGACTATTTGGTGCCAAGTCGTGTGCACAAAGGCAAGTTTTATGCATTGCCACAAGCTCCACAACAATTTAAACAACTTTTGATGTGTGGCGGATTAGATAAGTATTTCCAAATTGCACCATGTTTTAGAGACGAAGACCCAAGAGCAGACCGTCTTGCAGGTGACTTTTATCAAATCGACCTAGAAATGAGCTTTGCAACTCAAGAAGATGTGCATAAGGTTGTTGAAACAATTATGGAAAGATTGTTTAGTAAGTTTAGCAAGTTCCCATTTAATAAGGGGCCTTTCCAATGTATTCCTTTTAAAGAAGCAATGGTTAAATATGGTACAGACAAACCTGATCTTCGTAATCCTATTGTTATGAACGATTTAAAAGAAGTATTTAAAGATACATCTTTTGTTGGATTTAAAGATAAAGTTGTTGAAGGATTTGCAATCACTGCAGGTGCGCAACCAAGAAGTTTTTACGATAAATTACAATCATATTTAATTGATCAAGGAGCTGAAGGTCTTGCATGGGTAAGAGTTTTAGAAGATGGAACACTTAAAGGACCTATTGTAAAATTCTTAACAGAAAAAGAATGTGCAGATTTGATTACAACAACTGGTGCAAAAATTGGCGATGATATATTTGTTGTTGCTGATGTAAGTGCTAAAAAATGTTACAAACTTGCAGGACTTTTAAGAACAGAAGTTGGCGAAAAACTAAATATTATTGATAAATCTCGTATTGAGTTCTGTTGGATTGTAGATTTCCCAATGTTTGAACTTAGCGACGAGGGTAAAGTAGAGTTCTGTCATAATCCATTTAATATGCCAAAAGGTGGTATGGAAGCATTGACAACAATGAATCCGCTTGATGTTGTTGCATATCAATATGACCTTGTTGCAAACGGTTATGAATGTGCTTCAGGTGCAGTGCGTAACACTGATGTGGACACAATGATTAAGTTGTTCGAGATTGTTGGTTACGGCAAAGAAGAAATCGAAAAAAGATTTGGTGCTTTGTATACTGCATTCTCATATGGGGCTCCTCCGCATGCTGGTTGTGCTCCTGGTTTTGAAAGACTTATTATGTTAATGTTGGGTACAACAAACATCCGCGATGTCGTTCCGTTCCCAATGAATAGTAAAGCTCAAGACTTGTTGATGGGTGGACCGATTGAGGCTGATGAAATGCAATTAAGAGAATTGCATATTAAATTAAGACAATAAAAAAAATTAAAATTATTAAAAAATACTGAAAAAATCAATATAATTTCAGTATTTTTTGTTTATTTTTAAAAAAATATTTATTTTTATTAAAATATAATAAATGATTAAATTCCTAAAAATTCAATCTTGTCATTTAAATTTATATTTTCTTTTAATTTTTCGTATTTTAGTTTTGTTGCTTGACCGCCGTGTAAATGTTTGATGTTAAAATTTTCTTGTAATAGTTGTTTTACATTTTTATATAGGGTTAAGTTTAAATGTTTTAATCTGGTGTTTAAAATATGGTGGACAGTGCTTTTTGCCATGTTAAATGCTTTTGCTGTTGCTCGTATTGTTGTATGATTATCTAATAAAAAGTGTGCTAAATCTAATGTTAAATTGTCGATGTCGTTATTTGTCATTTTTTGCTCCTTAAAGGATTGTATTTTTAAACAAATTTTTTTATGACAAAAACGGACAAATTCTTTTAAAATCTTACTAGAAAATTTTAAAAAATTATTTAATGTTTAAGAAAGTCGATATGTTATATAGATATAAAAAAGACTAGTAAAATTAATACTAGTCTTCTTCTTTTTTAAAGGGATAAACAGTATTCAAAAGATTGTAGCTTTCTGGAGATAAAATTGCGTGTTCTATACGCTTTTTACTGTCAGGAAATTCGCTATATAAACGCTCTATATATTCTTTAATATCTTTACGCTTACTATCTTGGTCGGCCGGACATTTGCTCTTTAAAATAGGCATTTTTTGGCTGGCGGAGACAATTTTATGTTCGTGTGTTAAGTAAAGTGGTCGTATCAAAGTAACCTGTGTGTTAGACATGTAAGATTTTGGCATCATTGTTGATAGTCTACCTTCGTAAATCAAAGACATAAAAAAGGTTGTTATAACATCTTGCAAGTGGTGTGCTAAAGCAAGTTTGTTGCAACCTAATTTGTTGCATACAGAGTTGAGCGCACCGCGCCTCATTTTTGCGCACAGTGAGCAAGGATTTTTTTCTTTGCGCAAATCAAAAACAATATGTTGAATGTCGGTTTTTTCTATGTATAATTCAACATCCAAATCTTTGCAAAACTTTTTAAGATTGGTATAATCTACATTGCCGGAGTAGATGTCTATTGTAACCGCAATTATATCGAATTTATAAAGGTTAAACTTTTGAAAATCTTTTAAAGCTTTGAGTAAAACAAGACTGTCTTTACCGCCGGACACGCCAACTGCTATCTTGTCACCGTCTTGTATAAGGTTGTATTTTTGTATTGCTTTGCGCATTGTGCTTAAAACTTTTTGCATCATTTCTCCTAAAAATAAAAAAATTTAAAATATTATAACAAAAAATATATAATTTTCAATATTTTTTTAAATATTTTTTAATTTTTCTGAAAAAATATTTATTTTTATAATATTTATTTTCCACAAATTTTTAATATAAATTATTTATTTATATTTATTAATATTTTTTTGACATTTTTCGCTAATTATTATATAATTAAAATAATAATTTTAATTGCAATTACGCAAATTAAAGAGAGGGGTTATGAAGAAGAAAGTATTTAGCGTTTTAACTTTATTTGTCTTGTTGCTGACAAGCGTTGTTTTTACTGCTTGTGGTAAAAGATATGATAAGTTGGAATTTGAAATTTGGTACGCATATAGTGCGGACGCGACGGAGTGGTTTAATGCCAACGGTGGTGTTTCTTTAAATTTTGGTAATGCGGATGACAAATTGGAAATAACAGAAGATCATGATGGGTTGGTATATTTTAAAGTAAACATCAAAAATGTAAAAGCTAAACACATCGATGATATCGTTGTAAGTAAAATCGGTGGTAGTTATCATGGTACAAGTTTTACATCTGCCACTGTTGTTCAAGGTCAAGTATTTGCAATACCAGTAAGTGGTAATGTAGATACTGCTTTAAAATTTTACGAAACTAATTCTGGCAAAGAGTGTAGTATAGAATTTGAAGTTTCTCGTAGCCTTTCTGAAATCAGTGTTGATACAAGTAAAATACCTGCTCTTACTTTTAACAATTCTTTAAATTTGGCAAGTTTAGATAATTTGATTTATCACCCTACCTCTCAAGAAGATATAAACTTTACGCGTCAAACTGGCGTTGTCTATGAAGTGGAAGATGTTGGTTATTATGAAGCACAAACTTGGGTGACCTCTGGTAATGCAAATAAAACTAAAGTTAAAATTGAAGATGGCGTCCTTAGTTTAGACGGTTTAAACATTACTGAAAATTGCAATATTGTTAAAATAAAGGCAACATCAATACATGATGAAAATATAAGTGCAATATTCAATGTTGTGCTTATAGATAATCCTGAAACAATAATAGATGTCAAATATAATAATACTGGCAACAATTTTGATTTAACAAATGGTGCAACACTTTATGTTAAATCTGATAATTATTATAGAACTGACATATCAATAACAAAACCTGATGGTGTATTTGCAGATGGTATAAGTTTGGGTAATGGTATGACAGCTAAATATGTGCTTGCTGCAAAAGTTGATGGGGAAGATTATGTTTTAACCAACGAAGCAGAAGCATTGCAAAAAAATGGCATAAAAGTAGTTGCAGACAAGGATAATGACAATGTTGTGCATGTTATAGCTTTAGATTTAAACGATGCTCAAAGCGCGCTAGAAGCTGAAAACAAAATAGAATTAAGATGGGTTGTGTCTTATCTTGATTATAAAAATGAAAATACTGACGAAGTAGATGCTTTATATATTGGCAAAACATTAAAAATACATAAACGCACTTTGCCTAACAATATTTTGATTAATGATAATATTGTAACTGAATTTAATGATACTGCTACAATTTATGGTACAAATAATCCAAATTACCATGGCATAGAATTAAATTTAAGAGCTACGCCGTTAGATATTAACTCTAACGCAACAATTACTATTGCGCGCAACGAAAGTTTAATCTTTAAATCACAAGATAAAAGACCGTTGCCATTAAATGATACATTAACAGCTTATGAAGTAGAAAGCGGAAGCACAATCTTTGTAAATTTTGATCAAACTGTCAACCAAAACCAACAAGTAGAATTTACTGTTGTAAGTTCTCCAGTAACATTTGAAGGAGAGTTAGTTCCAGCTGAAACAGTAAAAGTGGTTTATAATCTTGAGAAAAAAGTAACAGCCGATGATGTTGTGGTAAAACTTGCAAATGACCAAACATTAAACGCAAACGAAACTCTTTACACTACCACTGACAAAACACCATTTATTTTGGATGTTTATTATACTGGTGATGTAACACTTGATGAAAGTACTATATCTTTAAATATTGTAAATAGCTCGGGTAGTAATATTTTGTTTGCACCAGAAAGTGGTGTTGCAGTTGAAGAGGTAAAAAATCTGGTATTAAATAATGATATTTATGTTCTTCAAGGTGGTAAAACAAATGTTTCGTTAACTCAATTTAAAGCAACATATTATCTATATCTAAATTCTAGCAAGGTAGGCGATAGCGCTACAATTACCATTGTTGCTGGTGATACAAATGTAGGAGTTGTAAAATCTTTTAATGTAGAATGTGTAAATACTTCAAATCCGGACGACTTTGATGTTTTAGCAACTTGTACACAAGGTGATAGCTATGTAAAAGATTTAACACCTGCAGACGCAACAAAAAAATATTTCGCTATCACACAAAACAAAACTGTAAAATTTCAACTCAATGACAACAATATTGCCGGCATTAATTTGCTAGATGTACAAAATTCTGACGAGTTGGTAATTAACTATGACGCAAATTCTAATTTTTATATTGTGGAAAATCCAACTTCAGAAGGATTGCGCATTGTAGAGTTGCAAGTTAGTTATTTTAAAGTGGATGCTACGAGTAACGCTGTTATATTGTGTACTGGCAGTCAAGCATATAAAATACAAATTGAAATGTATGTTTGCAGTTCTATTGTTAGTTTAAATTTATCAGGTACACCTAGATTTACTTACATAAACAGCAAATACACAGAGGCGTCTACAATAATTGTATCTTTTGATGCTACAAATGTAAATGGTGCTACTCCTTTAGAGAGAATAGTGTTCTCTGATTTTGAATCTGATATCACTAGTACTATTAAATTGTCTTTTGATAAATTGTTTGAAAATAACAATAATTATGATAGGGTTAGAATTAGTTTGATCACTCCTAGTTTAACAAAAGTATTTACAGAAGATGAATTAAAAGCAGGTGACATTAGATTACAAATTGATGAAAATATAATTTTAAAAGGCCAAATCAAAATAGAACTTTTGTCTGAATTAGTTGACTCTGAAGCCGATATAAAATTAATGTTTGTGCCAACTTTCTTTGATGCAGACTTAAGTACAATTCCGTTTAATGTTCAAAGAGTTAGCTATCAAGCATCTGAAGGTATTCAACTTGATGATGTAAAAACAAACGAATCTAATCAATATCAAGTTGATATTTCATTTAGAGATGTAAGCGATGAACAAAGATATGCGCAAGTACAATTTGGTGCAAAAGCGGTTTATAGTGGAAATCAATCTAATAAATACAAAGATCTTGACTTTAATGTTGTTAAGTTGACAAAGGTGGGCGAATCTTATACAGAATCGCCAGCAAATGACTTTTTTGCAATAGTGGTACAAAATGATATTGTTACACTTACTGCAGATAAAGAAAATAAGGGTGGTTTGTTTAAAATTGTAATCAGTACTAGAGACTCTTACAATGATGCGACAGGACTATATGCTAGAAGTGTTGATTTATATGTAAAAGTAAGTGACGGCACACAAGAAAATCCGTATGTTGTTTATAATTTAGATGACTTGAAAGCAATCAACAACAATTTGACAGCTTACTATGTGCTTGGAGACAATATTGAAGTAGCAATTGATAGCAACTTTACGCCTATTGGTGGGACTGAAGGATTTGCAGGTTGTTTATCGGGTGTGATGGATACACCTGCGATTGGTGGTGCTCATTTGGTAACTAGATATAAAATTACAGTACGCATGAGCGCTGGTAATGTCGTAACAAACCCTACTGCGGGAACAATGACATATACAGGATTGTTCTCAAGACTTGTAGAAAAGAATATAGAAGGCAAAACATACATTGGTAAAGTGTCAGATATTGATATAGATGTATATTTTGCTGGTTTAAATATAACAGCAAATACAGCAGGTATAACAAATATTGGTGCAATTGCTGGTGAAAATAATGGTGTTATACAAAATGTAAATCTTAAAATTAAAACAATAAATGATAAAGATATAACTACACTAAAAAATATTACAAATACTATCAACTTTGGTGGTATGGTTGGTATGAATAATGGTACTATCATTTTGGCCGACAATGCAGTTAGTTGTGAAAATCAATTAAATATTGTTTCAACTTGTGCAACAATACACAACATTGGTTTGGTTGCAGGTTATAATGCTGGTACAATTAGAGGAAATTATTTAGGACAAGCAAGTTTACAAAGCTTTAGTTATACTATTGTTTCTAACATTAACATTTCTAACCAAGCTACTGCTGTTGGTACAAAATATTTTGTTGGTGGTGTGGCTGGAGAAAATAATCAAGCTCAAATTACAGGCATCCTTATTGGTGGAGCAATGCATATAACTGATAACAACAGTTCAGATGATTATAGAATTACTGTCGATAGTGCTATTGCAGGCCTTGTTGGTAAAAACATGGGTGTTAAAGAGGATGAAAAATCTATTTATACTAACGCAGTTTTAGGTTTAAATATTGATTCTACTGGAACTAAAAATATTAAAACTGCTGGTGCAGTAGGTATTTCTACAAATGCTAAGATAGAAGATATAAGAGTGATGACCGCACAAGTAACCTTCCATGCAGGTTTAGGACAAACAACAGGTAAAATTGTTGGTGCAAATATTGTTGCAGGTGCCATTGCATCTTCTAGTGGCGATGAGTTAAATCAAATCGCAGTGGAAAACTTTATCCAAACGATACAAATTTTGGGTAATGATTTAGAAACCTTCTATATGTTGTGCAGCAATAATAACAATGTTGCTGGTCTTGTATATAGTGCATCATCAACAACTATAGATAGGTCTTTTGTAAACACAAATATTGATATAGTTACTGGTGTTGGTGCAAATATTTATTTAACTTCAAATGGTGCAACAGAAAAAGATACTTACTTTATTGGTCGCGTAAAAGATGTGACTACTACAACAGAATTTGTTACAGAAAATTCTACCTATGCTGTGATATATGATGATAGCAATATGTTTAATGTACAAGCCAATGCTATTACAAATTTTGTTGAAAGTGACTACAACAGTATAGTAAGCGCTTGTAGTGATGCTGATATTTGGGCAACAACTGAAAATATAAACAAAGTTGGAATATTTAACTTGCCTTATTTGATTGATGGCGAAGGTAATCAACTTATGATAATCCGTCCGGATGAGATTACTCCTTCAATCAACGAAACTTATGTGGCAGAAATCAAATCTAAATATGTGACTACTATATCTTTAAGTGGCTATGATGTTACACATACTGCCATTATCAACTTTAAAGATACTGGTTTCTCTGCGGATATTGAAACTAATAACACATACGATTTGGTATATAACCCTGCAACAGGCAAAGGTTTGATCAACTTAACAGTTGTACCAACAAATGCTGCAGGTGGTGTTAAGTTTGAAGTTGTACAAGGTACAAATTTTGCAACAATCAAAAACAATTCTACAATCACTTTCAAGGGTGTAAGTAGAGATAAAACAACAAAACAACCAATTCCTATTATTATAAAATGCTCTTCAATATTCAATCCAGACTTGGTAGAATATGTGGTGTTGTTTACTGAATTAGGTATAACCGATTTAGTGTTGTCGTCAAATGATATTACAATTGTTGGAGAACAACAACAAATTGTAACATACACAGGCAATTCTGCACATATTGTGCAAATCAAAGCAGAAAATGTGGATAACCTTAACGGCAATGTTTATGATTCGATTTTAAGTTCTGAAGTGGCAAAACAATCTTTGATAGTTGAGTGCTTGGAAAATAACAATGTTGGCGTTGGTGGCAATAAAGTTGTTGATGTGGTTTTAGATAATGCACTTTCTGGTGGTGTAATGTTATCTATTGACAAAGACGCAATGCCTGACGAAGAAAGTTCTAGAGAAATTACACTAACATTTACGCTTAAAAACAATTTGTCACAATATTATCCTGAGGCTTTCCCAAAAGTTGATTTAGATGAAGACGGACTTGTAGAAGATCATATTGTAGAAATCGGTTCAAAAACTCTTAAAGTAATTGTTTATAAAGTTGCAACTGACATAAGGATTGTAGAAGGTGGCGGATATGTTGAATACACTTCTCAATCCAACATTAAATACACAGTTGATATTGATACTGCCTATGTAAATTCTGCTGATACAATACCAACTACATTGACAACCGGTTTTGATTTAACTTATGACACTGTAGATTTAGGCATCACTGGCAAAGAAGGTTTAAAACTTAAACTAGAAGTGTTGGAAGGTGTAGAAGAAGTGGAAAAACTACTTCTTGTTACAAACAACACAAAACTAACAGAGTTGTTTGATTTTGCCTTTACTTACAAATTAAGAAGCGGATTAGAAAAAGGCTATAGATATAATGTTGAACTATGCTTAAAAGATGAATTTAATTATAGATATATTAGTAATAACATTAAGCTCAAAGTATACTTCATAGCAACAAGAAACGAAGATGTATCTTGCAGTGCAGAAGTTGTGCTTAAACCAACAAATCTATCTAAATTAAAGATAGAAAATTATCAAGCAAAATCTATTAATGCTTACACAACATATACAGAATTGATTACAAGAAGTTATTCTGAAACTTATACAATCATACCAGGTGGCTATGGCGGTGTAATGTTGTTATACTTACAACCTGCTTATGCAGATATTAAAACTGCAACACTAACAAGCAACCAAGTGCCAGTACAAACTCTTGGTAGGGATATAAGTATTATTTATGAACAACTTATATACAACGAATCAACTGGCAATTACGAGACGATCACTCCTACAAACGAAAAAGTAGATGGTGGCATCAAATTGCGCTTTATATCTGGCAAAAAAGTAGATGGTAGTTACTACTACAATGGTGTACTATATGTACATACAATGTTGGATAAATTTGTTGGACCAGAAAAACACTTGACTGCAACTTTGACAGTAGAAACTGGCTCTGGAGAAATAAAATCAACTCACAAAACATTGCTTACAAAATACTTGCCTGGTGCGACATTGGCTTATGATCAAACAAAAGCAGTGGCAGATGGTTATTTGATACAAAATCAAACAAATCAAAACACTGTTGATATCACAGTGTATGGTTATCAATTTAACACAAATCCACAAATAGGATTTGAGTGGAATTTAAGTGACTTTACTAAATACACTTATGGTCAATTTAATCCTGTTGATATCAGATACGAACAACAATTTATTGAAAAAGTTGGAAATTTGTATGTGCTTGAATATGGTCAATATAAGTTGGCAACAAATTATGATGAAACTAAACAATATTTTGAACCATCAAATAAAGCAATCATTTACAATATAGCAGATGAGGAATTTACAAATCCTATTCGTATTGCTAATTATGTAAATGCAATCATAGATAAAAATTATAATGCTATAAATCCAAATGGAGATGGTTCTTACACTATCCCTGCAAGAATTATAACAAGCAATGTGCCTGCAAACTTCTCAATGTTTGCAACCTTGGAACTAACCAACGAATTAGGCAAATTCCAAAGTGATAAAGCATATTTGAATTTCTATCCAACAGATTACATTTTAAAATCAGTTGACATTGGCAATATCAACAACGATACAATGAATGTTATTATAAATCATTCAGACATTGTAGAACTTGTGTTTGGCACTGACAATGCAAACAAAGACTTTTCTTTAGAACTCTACGAAGAGTTGTATAATGATATTTTTGCAGAACAAGTTGTAGAAACAATAAACGGTGTTCAAACAATAAGAAATAAAGAAATCTCAGAATTGTTCAGATTAGGCAGAACAAATTTGTCTCAATCTAATGATAAATTTGACATCAACTTGATAGATTTGGCAGACGGTAAAGATGACATCTACTATCTATCAATATTTGGCAAAGATGTGTTGCGCGATAGGATAGAGTTTAATGTAATGTACAATTATGTGTTGGACGAAACTACAGGTTTGTACAATATTAAATTTATGTCTTCTGGTGGTAGGTTTGATTTATCTACATCGTTTGTGTTAAATATCACTGCAACAACAACACAAGAACACGCAATTCCTATTGCAAACGCAAATGACTTTAAAACAAAATTATCAGAAGGTTTAGATTATATTTTAACCGATGATATTGTGTTAGAAGACTATACTCCTACTACAGTTGCTATTGCAAGCCTTGATGGTAACAACAAAAAGATTACTATCAAAAACTTTGCAATAGATGTAGAAGTTTCTAATTATGGTTTGTTTGGTCAAATTGGCACATATACAGACGATATGGGCAATGTGCACGAAACAATCTTAAAAAATGTGATTGTAGACTACAGTCAATGTGCAAACATATCCTTCTTAAGCAATCAAATGACAAAAATAGTGTTTGGTGGTTTGGTTGCAGAAAACAACGGCGGTTTGATTTACAACTGCGATGTCATGAATATAAGCGGATTTAGCAAAGTGTTAGATATCATGGTTGACCCATCTGCAACAATCACTTTTGGTGGCTTGGTAGGTATCAACAATGGTATAATCACAAACTCACGCGTTGGCAGAAGTGGACTCGATATAGTTTCAATGACTTCAGAAGGTCGTGAGCAAGTTAGTCCTGTATCAGCATCTGGCATTACATTTAAAATCAGTGGGGGTGCAGATACTGAAATTGCTCAAATAAACGGATTTACTGGCATAGTTGGTGGTTTTGTTGGTGTAAACAAAAGCAAAGCAATAATTGCAAGTTCTTATGTGCAAAATACTAACATAATCAACTATTCTATGGAAGGAGCAAAAACTGCAGGTTTTGTTGCGGAAAACAATTCTTCAGCAAAAATATCTTATAGTTATGTTCGTGGTGGCAACACAACTGCAACATCAACCTTCTTAAAAGATTATAAGATAGAATCACCTACAGACGGTATTGTTGCAGGTTTTGTATATACAAATGATGGTAATATAGATAACGCTTATGCAAATGTTCATTTGGTGTCAGAATCTAACTATTTGGCGGGATTTGTATACAACAATACTGGCAAAATTAGCGAATCTTTCACAGCGGTTACAATCAACAATGTTGCTGGTGGTGCTCAAATCAGTGAAAGACCTTTTGTAGGTATAAATGATCAAAATGTTGTATTACAAAAAGGTGTGCTAGAAAATGTATATTATCTTGCTCCAAGTTTGTCTAAAATTATAACAGACGAACCAGCAAAAGGTATATTGGCAAGCAGTTTTGCTGATCCTGACAATTTAATTAATTTTGTATTTATTCAAAGCAGTTTAAAATCAGAGACAGAACAAGGTGTTTGGTCATACTACAATGCAAACGGCACACGTGTTTCTTTACCAGAATTGGTTAGTGCAAATGCTGTTTCAACTTCTTATAGATATACAGTAAAAGTAGAAGATAATCAACAATTTGTTTATGATTATGCTCCAAGTTATCGTTTGGGTACAAAAAATAATCCTTATACAATAAGCAATAAAAACGAATACAACAATGTCTTCACAGGTGGAGAATATGGCACTCAACAAGACAAAAAAGTTAAGAGTGGTTATTTCAGAATGATTAACAATATAGATTTTGGAACAACTGCAATCTTGACAAGGGCATATTTCTCTTTAGGCAACAATCAAAACAATTTGATAACAAATCTTGATGGTAATGGCATGTCTATTTCTGGCGTGTACTTAGATGCATTGTCAGGTTATACTGAAGGTGATAGTGTAGGTTTGTTCTCTGAAATAAACAATGCTTACATTAAAAACTTGTCTATTAAATTTTCTACACCACCATCTAACAATGCTACATCAACAACAAATGTAACATATGTTGGTGGTTTGGCAGGAAAAATAGACAACAGCATCATTATTAACATCAATTTAGATGGTGCTAATACTGTTATCTCTGGACACAATATTGTTGGTGGTGTTGCGGGTATAATTAAAGGCGGAAGTTTGTTGTATGGCATTGCTTCTAACCTAAGCGTAGAAGTAGATGTACAAGGTGCAGGCAACTTCTATCTAAACGAACAAGATTACAACAAACTAAAAGCTCTTAGACCGACAGAATTTACTCAATCTTATAACAATTATATGAACAGTGTGTCTTATGGCGGTGGATTGGCTGGTGTTATTGACATCACAAAAAGGCAAAAAGGTACAGCAGATTTTAATGTATCTTATGTGCAAATCCAAGGTGACAAAATGGCAACCATGCCAGAAGGAGACTACAACATTTTGGCAGATTATGCTGGTGGTATTGCCGGTTATGCAAGTTCAAGTGTTGCTGCATTAAGAACAAACTTTGTTGTAGGCGACAAAACACGCATCAAAGGTCAACATGCAGTTGGTGGACTATATGCAGTTGCTCTTGGTAGTATTACCGCATCAAGTGTTGCAAGTGTAGAAGAAGATAAATATCAATATTCTTACGATACAACATTGGGTAAATATGTTATTGATTTAAAAAATGATGTAGAAAACGCGTCAATAGACACAGTCAGCGCAGGCAACTTATCATTGTTAGAAGGATATCAATACAGTGGTGGTTTGGTTGGTATGTCAATTGGCACTACAATCAACTCTTGTTACAGCAAAGCAAGCTTTACAACAAAATATAATCAAGAAAATTCTTCAGGCGATGCTGTTATAGGTGGTTTGTTAGGATTAAGTATAGATGGTTCTGTTGTTTACTCTTACGCTGTCCCTTATATTAATATTACACCTGATATGAAACAAATTGGCGGTTTAATTGGTCACACTTATGGTGGAAGTGAAAACAACAAATATGTTGATATTTTAAAATTAAATCATATTTATGCAGATTTGCAATCTAGTGTGGATTTTGCTTTCTCTACATTGATTGTTAACGATGTTGAGCCAAGTCATGAAATACAAATTGATTATCTAAATGGTAATGGCTCTGATAAATTACAATCAGTTATGACCAAAGTAAATTTTGGTGAAGTAAATTACAAAAATGTTTCTGTTACAAAACCTACAAACACAGGCTTTACACAATTATCTTATTTGTATGATCTAACTGAAGAAGATGTGCAATACAAAACATTTAACGATATGTTCTCAAGTTGGGTTAAATCTGGCTATTGGAGTTTAAAACCAATCAAATACTTCCCACTATTAAAACAAGAAGAAGTATTAGACTTTATTCCAATTTATAATGTAGATGATTTGTTGCAAGTTAAATATAATCCAGACCTAAATTATATGGTTATGAACGACATTGAGTTTATAGGTCAACAAACTGGTAACTATATCTTAGATTGTCATTTTACTGGCATATTGATGGGTAATGTACAAAACAATGGTGCAATACCTGTTATAAAAGGTTTAAATTTAAATACCAATAAAAATGGTAACACTGGTTTCTTTAGGTCAACAGAAGATGCAGAAATTATAAATTTATCTTTTGAGTGGAACCCAGTGCAAGATTATAATGATTCTGCCATTAAAATCAACAACGAAATTACAAGTGTTGGCGGCGTATCATGTCATGATATAGGCTCGTTGTTCAGTGGTTTGACAGTAAACGTTACAACAAACGTTAATCACAAAAACGAACTTGATAATCATTTCCTAAAAACAGACAATAAGACCATACAAAACTTTGGTGGCATTGTTGCAAATGGTACAGACACAACAATTATGGATTGTATCTTTGCAGGCTCGGTTTCAACAGGTTTAAAAGTTAACGATATAAATGGAGCTGTAAACTTTGGTGGAATTATTGGTTATTTGGATAGCACAGAAGGCGGAGTTGTTGTAGGAGACAACAATCAAAAAGAGCTAGAAGCTGCTGTTGTGTCTAATTGTGCTGTCGGTGTAGATAGTCCTGTTGGAGAAGCTATCGCAACAACAAAATTCAATTTAAAAATAAGTCAAGAATCTATCGTCAATATTGGTGCTGTAGTTGGCTGGATAAAAAATGGCTCGGTAAGCGGTGTTAAAGTTGGTGGACAAAACTACAATCCAGCATATCAAAAGATTGAAATCAACTTAGATTTAAATACAACAAAAAAATCTGTTAATCTTGGTGGCTTGGTTGGATATTCTGATGCTACAATCTTATCAGATAACAAATGCTCTACAGCAATAACAGTTACTGGCACAATGCAAAATGGTAATGTTTTATCAGTTGGTGCTTTGGCAGGCTTGTCTACAAACCGTGACGGTATGATAAGTTCAATCAAAAATAGTGCTAAATCTGAGATCAACTTGATTAAAGTTGTTGCTGAAACAGTATATGTGGGTGGTATTGCCAACGCAACAAATACCGCTATTCAAGAAAACATCTTTACTGGTTTTGTGCGCACATACTCAGAAGCAGAGGACAAAAAAGCAACAATAAAAAACATTTATGCTGGTGGTATTGCTGGTACATTTAGTGATGGATTAAGCATTGCTCAAAGTATAAGTGCAATGGATATGTTTATTAACTCAACTTCTAATATTTATGCTGGTGGTTTGGTTGGTGGCAGTAATAATGATATTCAAGATATTTCCAACAGTATATCATCAGGAAGAATTGTGCCATTGTTCCCAGTTGAAAATGCAGATGCGATTATTTACATTGGCGGTTTGATTGGATATGCAAACAGCATAAATATCAACCAACTTGAAAATGACTTTGTGCTTTCGACATCAAGTATTATCACAGATGGCATTTTAGGAAAACAATTTACATATTCAGATGTTAATATAAATGCATTGTTTGGTAATGTAAGCAATAAAGTTGTTAAAAATATATACTATTCTTCTGATTTGGCTTTGTGTACGGACATAGAAGGAACAAACTTATCGGCAGCTGCATTGTATGTTGGTGGATGGTCTTCTAAATTGGTTGAAAACAATACATTGTTTGATAAAAAGGTAGATACAAATGCTTTGCCATATTTAAAATCATTAATGGATGATATGATCAACTTTAATGTATTTGATGACAAGAACGATAATTATAAAGATGGCTCATCTTTAAATCCTGTAGACTTATCGAATAATTTTGAAGCAAAAGAAGGTTTCACATACTATTTGTTGTCTAATACCAATTCTACATTGCCTAACTTTGCCAATGCCATTGGTATATCTAAAGAGTTAAAAGGTGTGATCATTGGTGCAGAAATTGAATATGTTGCAACAAACGGATCTATTCCTACTGTTGCAAAACACTCTGCTGTATCAAATATTCACTTAGATTTAACTAATGGTACAAACATCAATGGTGCCACAAATGCAAAAGGTTTGATTGTAGACACAAACAATGGTGTAATCTTTAATTGTTCAGTAAACGGACAAACATTGAGACACACTTCTACTTCAGAAGATAATTATTTAGGACTTATCGTTGGTAAAAATGCTGGTTTATTGGGATACTCTTTCTCAACAGCAGAAGTTTTAGAAGTTGGCAAAGGAATTATTGGTGGTTTGGCATATAACAACGAAGGTACAATATTGTCATCTTACTTCACAGGTTATATTGGTGTCACAAATACAGAGATTTCTGGTGCCGCTGGTATCATGTATACAGCATCAGCAAACAGCTATGTTTACAATACCTACATGGCAGGTAATATAAACCAAGTTGCAAGTGATACAAATGCGTTTAGTAGCGTATCAAATTTTGCAGGTTCAAATAACTTTGTTGATAGTTGGACAACAGGTGCAAACGAAATTATTGGTGTTGTTACTTCTGTATCAACAGCAGATTTGATGAGAGAAAGGACAGTTTCTGGACTTAAAGGCGATTGGTACTACACTGTTGAAACAAGTTCTGATGGTCAAAATACAACTGTAGGCTTTAAAACAGAAAACAATCCAACATTTGGTTTCAACTATGGTTATCCAATTTATAATTTTAATAAACAAAAAATAATCGATGCAAATGGCAACACTGAAGTTGTGCCAACAATTTATCAAGAATACACTGGAACTGGTGAAGGTGGAGAAGATATATTGGAAAATAGGTACAATAAAGTTATAAGCAACACAGATCAACACTATCAAAATGCTTATAAAATCCCACATTTAGGTGTGTTTACAACAGTGCATGCTTTGTTAGGTGAAAGTCGTAACTATGTTGTGATTTATGATCTAGATGGCAAAGGAAAATCTTGGGCACCTATCGGTCAAACAGATATTGTCAACGGATTTACTTCAACAGGCAACTTTAATGGCTTGCTAATTACAAACAGAGGGTTAGAATATCTTGAAAACTCTTGTTGTACAATTGGCAATTTTACCACTAATGGATTGTTCGATATAGTTGGAAAAGCGTACATTTCTGATATTATACTTGGATCCTTTACAAATTTAAAGAATGTTAATGGTGCGCTTGGAAGGACAACAAGTGCTGATAACGCTGATACATTAGTTATCAAAAATTTAACATTTGTTTCAAGCTCTCAAGTTACAGCATTTAATGATAACGATAATGTAATAGATGAAAATCAAGATATTTATATTGGTGGTTTGATTGGTGAAGTTAAGATACAAACAAATATTTACAATATTGACACATCAAATTTAACCATATCATCAACACAAGATACAGCAGGTGTAATTGCAGGTAAAATGACAGCAGGCTCAATTATTGGTGATCTTGTAATTGAAGATAGCAAAAAGGACACACAAAATTCAAATATTCAACTTAAAACTACAAATAGTGATTATTTTAAATCTCTTGGCGGTATAGTTGGTGTTATGACAGCAGGAATAATCAAAAATGTAAGAATAACTGTGGCATCAAACAATTTATACTCGAATAACTTTGGAGGAATTGTTGGTGTTGTTAATAGCACATCTGCTGAAAACTGTCAAATTATCGATTGTCAAATAGAATCTAATTCTTATAGTAACACAATAAATATCTTAAGGAATTCTACTGACGAAACTGTGTTTGGTTTGGTTGCAGGGTCTATTACTGGTGGCTTAACTATCAATGGATTAGAAATTAAGAAAGACTTGACTTTTGTAGTTTCTGCGGTTTATCGAACAGATGAAAATGATAATAGTGGTGTAGGTTTCTTTACTGGTGTGCAAAACGGCGATTTAATAGTGTCTAAAGTTGGCATAATAGATCAAGAACCGGTAACATCTACAAAAGTTAAATCACAAGGTGTAGTAAACCTTGGCTCAATCGCAGGTTTGTATAAATCTGGTATAATAAATATCGACGACATATCAAGTTTAACAAATCTTAAACTATCACTTTCAGGCACAACAAATGTTGGCGGTATATTTGGTAGAGTAGACGGCAGTTTAACAAGAACACTTGAGATTGAAAAAGAGATTGATCCTATAGAAGGTGAAGACGAAAATACTTCTGTGGATGTAACGATATTTACAGGTATCAATTTGTTAGATGCAGGAGAACAGTTTGCAAATATTACAAGCAATATTCTAAGCAATTCTAATTATTCTAATTTTGGTGGATTGTTTGGATACTTAAAGAGTGATATAAAAGGATGTATAATACCTGTCGACAATGATGCTGATGGTGTTTATGATGTAATAGAATCACATACAGTAGTAAACTACAATCTTGTAACAATCGCTCCAGCATTCAATTCATCAAATTTTGAGATTGTAGCAACAAATGTCGGTGGAATTTCAGGTAAATTTGGTGGTACAACTGCACAAGATTTATTAAATAATGCTACTATAACATTAAGCAATAGCACTTACAACGACTCATATTTTGCGTTGGCAAATGGCAAAAAAGTTGCTTCAGTGAATGTTGGTGGTGTATTTGGTTATATTGAAAATACTAAAGAAATCATTAGTATTGACAATAACGCAGAAATTCAAGGTTATCAAAATGTTGGTGGTTTAATTGGTTATGCTAACAACAATGTGTTAGTTGGTTATAAATTTAATCGTGGAGTAGATAAAGCAGGAAATGAAATAATCTTTACGGATAAAATCACTCCTTCATCTATACATGAAATTTCAGCTCAAACCGTAAAAGGCTATATTAATGTAGGTGGGTTGTTTGGTTACCTAGGCACTGGTACAAAAGTGTATGGTTACAACATGGAAAAAGCACAAGTTTACGGCAACGCAAACATTGGCTCTGTGGTTGGGTATGCAAACGGCGCAACTATCTCAAATGTCTCTATAGATAATGATAAAGGTACAAGTGTTGTAAAGGGTGTATATGTTATTTATCATGGTAGCCAAAATAATTACTTTATACCTACAAGTGTTGGTGGCTTTGCCGGTAGGGTAGTGTCAAGCACTTTAAGAAAAAACAATCTTTCAAATATTTATATTACTTCTTCTAATGAAGGTGAGTTTGTTGATTCTTATCAAATGCCTACAATAAACACAGTTAGCAACAATATGCTTGATGTTCAAAACTTAGAAGGTTCTAATAATTCATTATTAGATACTGAAAAGCTTGATTTTAATCAAATCAAATCAGGTTATGGTGGTTTTGTTGGCACAATAGATCAAGAAACAATCCTTTCTAAATCTGACGAGGGAGAATACTATATAAGTTCAAATAGTATTTATGGTTTGGATATTAATGCTTCGCTTGGAGTAAATGTTGCAACATATTTTGGTTATGCAAACTTTAGTGTAACAGGTGAAGACTTAACCAACTTAAAATTCCCGACAATTAGTGGTAATGTGCTAGTAGACGGTGGCTATAACATAGGCGGTATCGCTGGTTATATGATTGGTTCTGGCTCGTTTACAAATTCAACAGCTGGCAAATCAGAAGGAACCATTACTTTACAATCAAGATTACCAGGTATGTATGTTGGTGGCTTGTTTGGTAAGTTGGTGTCAGATAATGTTAATTTAACATTAGATAATAATGCGGACAATTCTACAGAAATTATCATCAATACAAGTCAATCATATTATATGGGTGGTTTAGTTGGTAGATACGAAACTAACGGACATGATGAACAAAAAAGATTTGCAGGAAATCTACCAGAAAAAGTTACTACTACAGATTTAACTGATTATAATTCAGCTGATGATTTTGGTGGTTTTATAGGTATGTTGAAAGTAAAAGATGTTGATAATAATCCGTTGTCTGGTACAACTGTTAATGTAACAGGTACACATTACTATCCATTTACAGTAAACACTATCGAAAACAGTAACTATGCAGATGGTCAATCTAATTTCAATGCAAACGAAGACAAAGAAGGTGTGTGGTTAGTTGCAAATGCTTATTACATAAATTTGGATACTTTCAATATTTGTGCAACAAAAGGCGATTGGTATATGGGTTCAGAGTCAAATCCTGTAGGTACAAGCATGAGAGATTATAATAATCCATTAAATAATAATGCTAAAGGTTGGCATAAAACTTATACAGGTTTTAAAGCAATGCAAAGGATCATTACTAACGAAAATAATCCAGCAGATTGGGATTCAATAGCACCTGTATATGATGCATCTAACATAACTCATGTACAAGCATCAACTGGTGTTGATAAAATTGAATATACTATATACGAAGAATCTTTTGGAATACCATATTTATATTCGGCAATAGGTATTGCAACTTTATGGCAAGATAATGACAAGGAAGATGATGTAGAATCTTATCCATATTCACATGAGATAGGAGGCAAGGATATCTATTATATTCATGCCAATGCATCTGCATTATCAACCGATAATGGAACAGTTGTTGGCAGTTTGTTAAACAAGTATAATTGGCAGAAAGAGTATGAAACCAAATTAAAAAATGATGGAAGTTATGAAGATAATACTGGACCAGAAAGAAAGCTTTCAGACGAAAATACTTATTTAATATACTCTGTATACGATTATTTAGATAACAATAATTTTACTTGGTTTGAATTCCAATGTGTTTATAACAATTCAACATTGTCTGGCAATGATAGTCAATTACCAGAGGATGGCTCAATATTTAATGTTTGTGGAACTCAAACAGACACTTATACAGAAACTAAAGTTAGTGCAGGCAAAGTCTTTGGTATTATTGGTGGTGCGTTATTAATTATCGCAGGTGTAGGTTTAGCTATTTATTCTGGCGGAAGTTCTATGGGACTGGTAATTTTAGGCGTTGGTGCTTTGGGAGGTAGTGCCGTTATTGTTCAAGCATCACAGATGGATAATATTTCTAAAACGCATTTAATTGATTCTTATTTCACCATATATAACAAAAACTATGGTTATTTGACAGGTGGAAGAAATCTTGAATTAATTTACTCTGGTAACAAACTTCAATACAGTTCTGATAGAATAGAGTATATAACTGATTCTGTTGTTAATGGAGATGGTAAAGCGCAATATTCATACATGTTTTATTCATCACAAAAACCATCAGATATATATACTGAATATTATGCAAAAATTCGTACTTCGAGTTCTGATTCAGCAAAAACTTTGGGTTACTTAACTGATGGAATTGGTAAGGTTGATAATTCTAACTATATTTATGAATTAGACGGAACTTATTATTTACCTAAATATTTATACATGAATGGACAGTATTATATTTATTCAGATGCAATGAAAGAATATTTATACAGAGCACAATTATTTAATCCTAGTGATTATACTGTAGCTCAACATTATTATAACGGTGCGCATTATACAAGTGATTACAGTGAATCAAATATTAGCGTACAACAATATTTTGTTTATCAAGCGACTTTAGATTTAAACGAATATAAGCTTGGATACGATTATATCGAAAAAACATTATATTATTCATTTGAAAAAGATGCCAATATTGTAGACGATGCAAATCAATATAAATATTTTAGTTTAAACAAATTTGTTCCTAATGAAGAATATCTTAATTCTCATCAAGAAGGTATACATTACATTACTGCACAATTAAAGGAACAAAACGGTACAGATGCTGATGGTAATCCAATATATGGTGCACCTACTTTAGTGTATTATGATGTAGAAAATTGGGTTGAAACAACAAAAACAATAAATGCAAAAAACAAATCCGATTGGAACTCATATGTATTTACTGACACTGCAGATGAAAATATTGTTGTTATTACTTATCCAAGTGTAAGTGATAAATCATTAGGAATTTACTTAACAGGAAAATTTGTAAACAAGAGAAACAATGAAAGCGCTACAGGTTTAACTGTTAAACAATCTGTAACTTATTATTACTACGATTATGGTTATGAAGTTGGAACAGATAATGAAAGTGTTTATTTACCTATAGATAATAAAATTACTGTTTATAATGCTGACGGCATTTCACAAGAAATATCTCTTGATTCTTATTCCAGTTATTTAGAGTGGTATGTAATTGATGTTAGACAAATTACTGATGACAACACTAAAGAACAATATAAGTTGAAGAACTATATTAGTTCTACTTCAAATTTAGATGTGTATGAAAAATTTGGTACTACATGGTACATGAAAGATTATAACTATAAATATAAAGATGGCTATTTATACTCAGTAAGATATTTACCAGCTGCTAGTGATATGTATCAACAATCTTGGATTCAAAATGCATATTTAACAAACGCTACTTATAATTTCTACACAAGATATAAATATACAAATGCAGATGGAACTGTGTCTAAAATGGAAAATGATTGGTTTATAGTAATTGACCCAGATGGTGAGGGTGATAAAGATCAATTTGTTTGGATAGAAAATAATGATGATAGTGCTACTATAAATGGTGAATCTTATACAGGATTTAATATCTATAGGCACAACAATAAATATTACTACTATTATTATTCAGATGATGGAACAAATGGTTTCAGATCTTATGAAGTTAGTTACGATGACATTAAAGGTTATATTGGCGATACACATCGTTTTGTAGAAATGAGACATGTTGACGAAGGTGATAAGAAAGGTGAATTATTGTATTGGCTTGTATATGTTAAAACTTTCAATTTGTATCCTACAAATGGAACTTTAAATAATGGTACTAAAACTTATTTTGTAGAATCACTGAGAGTTACTCTTGGTGGCGGTAAAGTATTAACTTCAACAGGAAGAGATAACTTTACATCGGGAACTATTACTATAAGTTAGCAACAAAAAGAGTGAAGGCTTAACGGCTTTCACTTTTTGTTTTGATTTTTAAGTTTGAATATGAAAAATGTTTAATTATTTTTAAAAAAAAGGTTGACAATTTGGTTGTAGATATGTATAATATGTGTCAGTTAAATAAAAATTCAACGCCGAAGACTATAAGTGCAGTATTGCGTAATTGCTAAAAAATATTAAATTTTGAAGCTTCTTATACAGGAAGAGAAAAAGAATGTCGATTAATTATTGAATTCCTTTTGTCTTGGGCAAAAGGAATTTTTCTTTAACAAGGCATATAAGGAGGATTAAAAGTGTCAGCAAATCAAGAAGCTAAAAAGATTGCGGTTGAGGAAATCAAAAATTTGATTAGCTCATCAAAATCAGTGGTTTTGGTGGACTACAAAGGCATCACTGTTGCTCAAGATACTGCTCTTCGTAAAGCTATGCGTACAAACAATGTTACTTACAAGGTTATCAAAAACACTTTGTTTAAGAAAGCTTGTGAACAACTTGGTATCGATGGCTTAGATGTAGCATTAAATGGTACAACAGCATTTGCTTTCGGTAGTGAAGATGAAACTGTTGCTCCTAGAATGGTAAAAAATGCAATGAAGGAATATTCTACTCTTTCAATTAAAGCTGGTCTATACAATGGCAAAGCTATTGAAGAAAAAGAAGTTGTTACTCTTGCTACAATCCCTTCAAAAGAACAACTTGTTGCTCAATTACTATACGTCCTCAATGCACCTGTTGCAAGTCTTGCTCGTGCATTCAAAGCAATCGCAGAGAAAGAATAATCTCTACATTAAGACTTGACGCGTAAAACACGCAATTTAATTGTTTTATAAGCAATGAAAATAAATATTTATAAAGGAGAAATTTAAAATGACAATTCAAGAAATCGTTGAAGAAATCAAAACTAAAACTGCCGTTGAATTAAACGAGTTGGTTAAGGCATTGGAAGAAGAATTTGGCGTAAGCGCTGCTGCAGCTGTTGTAGCTGGTCCAGCTGCTGCTGAAGCTGCTCCTGCTGCTGAAGAAAAAACTGAATTTACAGTTGTTCTTAAAGAAGTAGGCGCTAACAAAATCGCAGTTATCAAGGCTGTGCGTGAAGCTACTGGCTTAGGCTTAATGGAAGCTAAAGCTATGGTTGAAGGCGCTCCTGCTAACGTTAAGGAAAATGTTCCTACAGAAGAAGCTAAAGCTCTTAAAGCTGCTTTAGAAGCTGCTGGTGCTGTTGTTGAACTTAAATAATCTTTATTATGCCTTTTAAAAAGACACCCAAACTAGGGTGTCTTTTTGTTAATTAATAATAATGCTTTTTGACATTTTCTTGCATAAAACGACATAAATATTGCCTAGTAGGAAATTAAACAAAAAATCAAGTGTTTATTTGGAAATTTTTACCAATTACAAATTTTTATAATTTGGCAACAAATAAAAATGTTGTATAATTAAAGTATGAGAATTAAAGAAATTAGAATTGTAAAAGGAATTACACAAAAAGTATTGGCAGAAAAAGTAGGATTGAATCCTGCAACTTTATCAAAATACGAGTCAGGCAAAATTATTCCAGATGCTTTAATTTTGAAAAGTATTGCAAAAGTTTTGAATGTTGACATAAATGTACTATATGATGATTACATTGAAAACAAATCTTTTAGTGATGATAAGTTAGAAGAAATTAAAAATATTCTTTTAATGGGTGAAAACGAATTTTACAAAAGAAAAAATAGTGAAAAACTTTAAAGCAAAATTATCTAAGATTGGCGAACACTTGTTAAATATTATGTATCCAAAACATATCAAGTGTATTTTTTTTGGCGAAGAATTAACAGAAAAAGCATATAATGATACTTGTGTAGATTGTTGGAAAACATTGCCATTTGTTGAGCGACCTTGCCTTAGGTGTGGTGGTAGTGTGGAAGAAGTTCAAGGCAATGTTTGTTTAACATGCCATAAACTTAATCACAATTTTGTATCTGCCCGTGCTGTATTTGACTACACAGATATGATTGTTGGTTTGGTGCACAAGTTTAAATATAACAATAAAAGTTTTTTGTTTGAGCCTATGAGCAATTTTATGACAGAAAAGTTGTCTACTTGGGGTATTGAACCTGACATTATAACTTTTGTACCGTTGCATAAAAACAAACAAAAATCACGATCATTTAATCAAGCAGAATTGCTTGCAAAATCTATTGCAGAAAAATTTGACATCAAATGCATAGGTTTGTGTGAAAAGATTGTGGATAACTATAGTCAAGCATCACTTAATTTTAAGGATAGACAAGAAAATGTTAAGGATGCTTATAAATTTATAAATCGACACAAACAAGAAGTAAAAAATAAAATTATTTTGCTGATTGACGACATAATGACAACTGGTGCAACAGCAGATGAAATTTCTAAAGTTTTGCTCAACGCTGGTGCTAAAGAAATTTATGTATTAAACTTTGCACATCGATCACTGTTTGAAGAAACAAAAAAATAAGGTACCACCTTATTTTTTTAATTGTTTAAATTCTTCATTTAAAAATTTTTTATTATAGTAAAACATTTTGTTTTGTAATTATATTGATATCAAACTTTGTATTAGGTTTATAACATCTAATCGTTTTTAAATTCTTCATTTAAAAAATCTTTTAGCATAGTAAATCGTTTTGATGTATAGTTGTTATGTATCATCCTTGCTAACATTTGCTTGCTACCGATTAAGACAACTGCTTTTTTTGCCCTGGTTATTGCAGTGTAAAGCAAATTTCTGGTGATGATTATTGGTGCGCCTGGCACAAGAGGGATTACAACACAATCAAATTCGCTACCTTGGCTTTTGTGTATAGTTATGGCATATGCAAGTGTTATTTGATATAATTCGGTCTTTGGATACTTGCAAATCTTGCCGTCGTCAAAGCGTATGGTCACTTCATGCGTGTCTGGCTCGATATGTGTGATGTAACCAATATCACCGTTAAAAACGCCACTACCTTGTTGTGTCATGCCGTTTTCTTCATATTTTGTATATTCAATTTCGTAATTATTAACAATTTGCATAACCTTGTCGCCAACATGATATTTTGTAAATTCGTTAGAAATTTCTATACCAGAAAAATGTGGATTGATTACCATTTGCAATTTTTTGTTTAAGTTATCTATACCACATGGGCCTGCTTTCATTGGCGCAAGCACTTGAATTTCCTTTGGGTCGTATCCAAAATATTTAGGCAATCGGGTAGAGACAAGGTCAACAACAGTTTCGCTGTTTGAAATAAGGTCTTTTCCATTTTCGTAAAAGAAATCTTTGCTGGAATTATCTATAATTGGCATTTTTCCGTTGTTTATCAAATGCGCATTTGTGATGATTAAACTATCGTTGCCTTGACGATAAATGTTTACAAGTTGAGTAGTATGTATACGCTTGCTTTCTATAAGGTCACGCAAAACATTGCCTGCACCTACGCTTGGCAATTGGTCTTTATCGCCAACCATTACAAGCCTAGTGCTAGATCGCAATGCTTTAAGCAAATGATAAAACAAAGCCACATCAACCATACTCATTTCGTCAATGATTACAACATCTGCGTCAATAGGGTTGTCTTCGTTCCTGTGGAAAAATCCTTCTCCTTCTGTTGGGTTCATTTCTAGTGCGCGATGTATGGTTTTTGCCTCCATACCACTACTTTCGCTCAATCGTTTAGATGCTCGTCCTGTTGGTGCATAAAGCAAAACTCTTTTATTTTGTTGTTTAAGCATTTCTAGTATGCATCGTACAATGGTTGTCTTACCAGTACCTGGACCACCAGTGATGATAGAAGCACCTTGGTTTAGACTTGCAAGCACTGCATCTGTTTGCTCGCCATTTAATACAATTTTGTGCAATCGTTGATAATGGTTTATGTTGTCAATAAAATTAAACCTATCGTCAAATTGATTTAGTGACAATTTATACAATTTTTTTGCAATATATTTTTCGTGAAAATAAGACCTTGTAAGCATTGTTACTTCTTCTCCATGGTGAGAAAAATTTTTAACCATGCCTTCTAGTTGCAAAAAATCCACGCATTTAGAGACAAGAGATTGTTCGTTGTTTGTAAAATTTAAAATTTCTATACAATTTGCAATAAGGTCGTTTTTTGGCAAAAATGTATGACCTTCGCGTTCGCTTGCTGTTTTTAAAGTGTAAATCAAACCAGCTTTTATGCGGTTTTCTCCATACAAATCTATGCCAAGTTTAACTGCGATTTTATCTGCAGTTGCAAAACCAATGCCATCCACATCTTCTATAAGTTGATAAGGGTTGTTTTTAACTAATTCTATAGTTTTATCTTTGTAAATGTTAAAGATTTTGATAGACATGTTTGTAGATATAAAATGTGATTGCAAAAACATAATTACATTTTGCATTTCTTTCATTTCGTTATAGGCGTTAGAAATCTCTATTGCTTTTTGCTTGCTAATACCGCGTATTTGACTTAATTTGGTAGGATTAAACTCCATAATTGTCAAAGTGTCTTCGCCAAATTGGTCCACAATCTTTTTTGCAGTGACGGGCCCAACACCATAAATAAGACCGCTTGCTAGATACTTTTCTATTGCAGGGACGGTATTTGGTTCTACCACTTTCATTTCATCAACTTTAAATTGCTCGCCAAACTTTTTGTTTACAACAAACTCGCCTTCGAGTTCTAAGGTTTGACCTTCAAACACTTCTGGCATGTTGCCAACAGCAGTTATGCGCTTTTTGTCGTAAGACAAACTAAGCACAGAATAACCATTTTCTGCGTTTCTAAAAACTGTATTGTCAACATGAGCGATAATTTTCATGCTTATATCATACAATATTTTTAAATTTTTAGCAAACAGTTACAAGAATTTAAACAAATGCGACTTGTGTCGAATTATAAAACATAACTATTTTTTTAAAAATACATATTGACAAATTGGCGTTTTGCGATATAATATGGGTAACAAATTATATTTGTGGGGATGGATTTATGAAAAAATTTTTAATCTTTTTAGTTTCTATCGTCGTTGTAGTGTGTATGGGTATGACAACATACTATTTTTTGCGCAATGACGAAGTTATCAACTACAAAACTAAAGAAATTTACTGTAATACAGGTGATGTAATCACTTTAAATGAATTGGGTTTTGTACGCATTAAAGCAGATAAAAACACAGAATTTGATTACAATGCTGGTGGCGAAGGTGTTACAAAATATGTCAGCTTTGATGCAGATAAGGGATATTATGTTGTTGGTTCTCAAGGTGGAGAAGTATCTTTAATTATCAAAACAACAAACAAAAGATATCCAGAATTTAAAATCAATTTACATATCGGTGATGGTAGTCAAAACAACCCATATTATATTGATGACCAAACAGATTTAGAAAAAATTGGTCAAGTATATACTTTGGATAGTTATTATTCATTAAGAAACGATATCACATTGTCAAACAGTTTTGCTCCTATTGGATACAATTCTCAAGCAGAAACATGGGCAGGTTTTGACGGTAACTTTAATGGTAATGGTCACGCAATTGTTGGATTAAACCTTACAAGTTCAGAATATGACAATGCAGGTTTGTTCTACGCAATCAATGCTGGTGCAACTGTTAAAGATTTAGTTATCAAAAACACAAAAATTCATGGCGCATACAACAATATCGGTGTTGTGGCAGGTTCTATCGCTGGTAATGTAAACAAAGTTAGGGTAGAAGATGCTACAATCACAAGCACAAAATCTGGTGCAGTTGTAGGTGGTTTTGTTGGTCATATTGGTCAAACAAGCATGACAATGAACTATGCACAAAATGTTGTTATATCTTCAGAAGGAGCAACAAGTGTGGGTGGCTTTGCAGGCGTTGTGGAAAAATCTACAATAATTGCATGTTATTCTTCAAACGGTAGTGTAAATGGTGACGCTACAAACATTGGTGGTTTTGCTGGTAATTATATTATAGATACAGACGCTGGCACAATCCAACAATCATACGCAAACAATACAAGCACAAGTGCAAATTATGGTGCATTTGCAGGTGCTGTTACACAATCAAATGATTTTGATGTGACTACTGCACAAATGCTTAAATATTTGGTTGGTAATATTGCAGTTGGTAACATAACAGTACACACTGTAAGTGTAGATCAAAAAGATAGTAAAGATTTCTTCCCTACTAATTTTTATGACACTTTAAATGGTTATTATTTAATTACTCCTTTTGCAACAGAAAGTGACTTGGTTGTTTCTACAAATCTTATCTTCTTCCAATTAGAAGATGGCACACAAAAGGCATGGGACAATGCAGTTTGGGTAAATGCAAACAACATTTTGCCACAACTTAGGATGAGTGCAGTTGGTCCAAAAAGTGCAGATGTGGATTACTTCTTAAGAAACTTATCAAAAATCAACTTAAATGATTCAAGTGATTTAAAATCAGAGTTTGCAAACGCAACAGGTAAAGAATTTATCTTAAAATCTGATATTACATTACCTTCTGATTGGGTGTCTGTAAACTTAAAAGATTGTAAAGTTGTGGGCAATGATTATACAATTTACTTTGCAGATGGCGGAAATGCTAGCTTGTTTAACGAAGTAAAAGATAGTAGTATCAAAAATGTTAATTTAGGCAATGTAAAAACAACTTCTAGTGGTGCTCTTGCAAATATTATAGATTCTACTGACAGCGCATTTGCATCAGTTTTAGAAGATGTAAATGTGACATATGTTGGCGAAGTAAGTGCTGCAAATACATTTGGTGGTTTGGTTGGCACTGCAAAAAATGCAACAATTTCAAATTGTTCTGTAAGCGGTTTAAATTTGGTTTCAAACTCTAACACAGTTGGTGGTTTGGTTGCAGAATTAAGCAACTCTACACTTACTGATTGTACAGTAGATGTAACACTAAAAGGCACACAAATTGTAGCTGGTGTTGTTGCAAAAAACAATAATAGCACAATTTCAAATGTTTCTGGTAAAGTAAATATCAATTTTGATAGTACTTCAAACGGTACAAATTTGATTGGTGGCGCAGTTGCTCAAAATTATGGTACAGTTGATAAAGCAAACTTAACAGTTAAAATTGACATAAAAAATACAGCTGCTAATATTACAGCTGGTGGCGTAACTGCAACAAACAATGGCAATGTTACTTCTTGTACAGTTGCAGGCGAAGGTATTGTAGTTACAGGTAATTTTGACAAAACTGCAATGTTGGGCGGTATTGTTGGTGTGAACTATGGTTCAATAGCAAACGCTAACACTTTCATGGCTCAAATCGGTAGTTATATCGAAGGTAAAAATCATATCGTTGGTGGCGTAACTGCAAGCAACTCTAGTGCAAATTCTAAAATTTATCAAGCAGTTGTGTCTTCAAATATTTATGGTAACATTGTTTCTGGTGTCGCTGTATACATGAACGAAGAACAAGGCGCAAATATCGATCAAGTTTTGGTTGCAAAATTTGATAAAGATACTGATGTAATTACAGAAAACGAAATCAAAGGCGATAAATATGTTGCAGGTGTCTGCTTTGACTTGCGTGCTGGTACAATTTCTAATATACAAGCAAAAAGCAAAATTGTTGGTGGCTCAAACAATACTGTAAGTTCTTTGGTTGTATTGTTGTTCCCAGATGGTGCTGCACTTACAAATTCTACAATCGATAGTAGTTTTGATGGTGTAGGTGCGTTCTATTTAGAAACATGGAGAGACTTTGCTTTAAGCAGTGATAAATACAATTTAGGTTTTGGCGATGTTGACAAAGACGGAAGATTTAATTTGTATACTGATGACATCGCTGCTGGTAGTATGCAAAGTGTTGTAATCAACGGAGAAAAAGCACAAAGCAATGGTGTATCTATCACAAAAGCATACTTTGCAACAAATCCTTGGTTGATTTACAGAAAATCAGCTTACAGCAATAGCAACGAAAGTAGTTTCTATAAAGAAGTATCAAACGATGCCTTCAACAATATCACAACTTATACAACAGATTGGGATGTAAGAGTAGACGAATCAGGTGTACTAGTACTTAAAGAATTTGGCTGGACATGCGAAAGATTTACAAAATCAATGACATTTAACTTCTCAGTATGGTCTCAAGGTGCAGGTGTTACTCTTGCTTTCTTAGCAAATGTATAAAAAATACTAATAAAAAAAGCGTCAGTCGACGCTTTTTTGCTTTTATAAAAATTCCATTAAAAAACATTATATTTAAGGCAATAAAAAAATCCGCAATAATGCGGATTTTTGCAATATCAATATTATTCTTGATTTGCAGTTGCTTGGTTGAAAGCTTCCAACACTGCAGCAGTGATTTGTTCACGTGCTTCGTTGTGTTTAGGGTGTACAATATCTTTGTATTCACCATTTGGAGCTTGCTTTGATGGCATAGCGATGAAATTGCCATTTGTTCCTTCGATGATTTTTACATCATGAACGATGAACGCATCGTCAATTGTGAAAGAAGCAACTGCCTTCAACTTGCTGTCATCTTTGTTTACTAATCTGATTCTGATGTCTGTAATATTCAAGCTAGTTCACCTTCCCCTTTTTTAGATTAACTATCAAGTAGTCAACAATATTTTACAATAAACAACCACAAAATAGCAAATGTTTTTATATAATATTAAAATTTTAATTTTTAAAAGTCAGAATTAATCTTTAAATAAACTATCAATAGATATTTTTAAAACTTCGCTTATAGCAATTATCATTTTTAAACTAATGTTTAATTTTGCATTTTCAACTTTATTTATATAACTTTTATCTTTTCCTAATCTCAAACTTAATTCATATGCTGAAATGTTTTTCTTTTGCCTTTCTTTTGCTAAATTTATCCCAAATTGTTCAAATTTCATAAATGTCTCCTATAAATAGAATAATTTGCTAAAATTGTTGACTAGCCGACTGATAGTCGCTATAATGGAATAATGGTCAATAATTTAAAAGAATATTCATGTTGTATAATAGGTCATAGGAGAATAGACGATTACTACAATATTTCGACAGAAACTATGAAAGTTTTAAAGGATGCTGTTATAAACAAAAATGTGACAATATTCAAGTTTGGTAACATTGGGGCTTTTAATGAAATGTGTTATAAAACCCTATGTGATTTAAAGAAAGTATATCCTCAAATTAAATTAGTTTTTTATGCTTTAAATAACGAAATTGCTTTTACTTTTGAAGAAGCAAAGGAATATTTATCAAAATATAATAGAAAAAACAAAGTATTTCCATACAAATGTTTTGACAAAATCATACAACTTACTGACACAGATGAAACTCAGTTTAAATCTGCTTGTGTAATAAGAAACAAAAAATTAATTGCGGAAAGTGATTTTTGTCTGATTTATTATAGGAAATATTATTCTCTGCCAAGTAATGCGGGTAAGATAAGAAACAGTGGTACAAAAATAGCATACGAGTACGCATGTAAGCAAAACAAAAAAATGATTATCATTTAATATTGTTTATATTTCAAATATTTTCACTTATTAAATATTTTTTTGTCGCCGATTTTGATATTTTTTCATATATGATGATATGACAAAATTTAAAATTAAATCGATATTATTGCTTGGTGTAGGTGGTGTAAGCATGCATCAACTTGCGTTGGCTTTTAAAAGTTTGGGACTAAAGGTTTATGGTTATGATGCAAAACCAAGTTCTTATACAAAATTGTGTGAAGAAAACGATATAAAAATAACACATAAATACACAAAAGAATTTTTGCAAGTTGATTTGTGTGTAAAAACAGGAGCGATACCAGACAATAATCGTTTTTTGATTGAGTTACGCAAAAAAAATACACCTATCGTAGACAGGGCAGAAGCACTTGCTTGGTTTTGCAAAAAGTTTAAAAATGTTATTGCTGTCGCAGGTACTCATGGCAAAAGTACAACAGCAAGTTTGATTTATAAAATCTTGCAACAAGCAAACAAAAAGGTGTCTTGTCATATTGGTGCAGATGTGGATGCACCAAGGTTTTGTTTAAATGATGATTTTTTGGTTGTAGAAGCATGCGAATATCAAAAAAGTTTTTTGCGTCTGTATCCTACAATTTCGGTTGTTACAAACATAGAAAAAGAACATATGGATTGTTATGGAAGTTTGTTTAATTTGCGCAATTCTTTTTTAACATTTTTAAAGCGTGCGCCAAATCGTTTTGTTTATAAAGAAAAATCTACAACCTTTTTGCAAAAATATAAAAATATAAATTTTGTAAACAGCGACGATTTTGATTATACTCCAATTTTAAAAGGTGAGCATAACAAAAAAAATATTGCATTAGCGGTGGCGGTTGCAAGGCATTTGGATATTGACGAGCAAACCATTAAAAAAGTTGTAAACAATTTTAAAGGTCTGTCACGCAGATATGATTATTTAGGCAATTTTGAAAACACAAAAATTTATATAGATTATGCACATCATCCAACCGAAGTGGATGCTTTTATTCAAACCTTTAAAAAACAATATCCAAACAGTCTTGTGGTCTTTCAACCGCATACTTATTCAAGAACAAAACTATTGTTAAAAGAGTTTTTAAAAGTTTTTTCAAAATTAAACGATTTGGTTTTATACAAAGAATATCCAGCAAGAGAAAAACCAACTGCAGGTATGACATGTTTTGAACTTTATCAGCAGATTTTAAAGATAAATAAAAACGTAAAATATTTAGATAACAAACGCAATATACAAAAAATAATCAAAAATTATGATGCTGTTGCATTTGTTGGTGCAGGGGATATAAACAAAGTTGCACAAAAGTTAATTTAAACAAATTTACAAAAATGGTTGACAAATGTGTTATTTCGCGTTATAATCTCTTTGCTAGAATTAAGAGCAACTATATTGAGGAATGGTCAATATATTTACTTAACAATTATATAAAGGAGAGAACATGAAAACAGAAATCCAACCTAGTTATGTAGAAGTTAAATTCGTATGTGCTTGTGGCGCAAGCTTTGATGGTAAAACATCTAAAGTTGGTGTTAAAGCTGGCGATACTGTTAAACTTGAAGTTTGTGACAAATGTCACCCATTCTTCACTGGTCAACAAAAACTTGTTGATACAGAAGGTCGTGTAGATAAGTTCAACAAAAAACACAATTTAAAATAGCAAAATTACGCGTCTCTTTTTTGCATGCAAGGAGGCGCGTTTTTTGTTGTAAAAAAATAATTGAATTATGAAACTATTTGAATTAAGAAAACAACTTAAAACAGAGGCTAGTCAACTTGATATAGACCAAGTTGATGTAGATTTTATCGTGTCCAATGTGTTAAATGTCAAAAGGACAGAACTTGCTCTTGTTGATACGATAACGGATGCGCAAAAAAAACAAATCTTATCCGCTTTTGAAAAACGCAAACAAAATATACCAGTAGATAATATTTTTCAAAAAGCAAATTTTTTTGGATATGAATTTAAAGTGGATGATAATGTCTTGACTCCACGCCCAGAGACAGAAATTTTGGTGGAAACTGCCATAAAATATATCAAAGAAAATGGATATAAAAATGTTTTAGATTTATGCACAGGCAGTGGTTGTATTGCAATAAGCATAAAAAAAAATGTAGATGTTGATATTACTGCAAGCGATATATCTTTAAAGGCTTTGCAAATTGCAAAACAAAATGCACAAAGCAATAAAGCAGAAATCAATTTTATCAAATCTAATATGTTTGAAAAAATTGATGGCAAGTTTGATATAATTGTTAGCAATCCACCATATATAGAAACCTGTGAGATTAAGGACCTTGACACAGAAGTACGAGAGCATGACCCAATCCTTGCGCTTGATGGCGGAGAAATGGGGTTAAAATTTTATAACATTATCCATAATAATTTAAGGAAACATCTTAACGATAATGGCATGCTTATTATGGAAATAGGTGAAGAACAAAAAGATATGTTAATATCACTATTTAATGATTTTAACTATGTGCAATGTATAAAAGATTATTCTGGCAATGATAGAATAATTGTATTTAAAAAGTAATTAAAAGGAGGCAAACCATGATAGAAAAATTAAAAGCAATCAAGGATAAATTTGATGCGCTAACAGAAGATATTGCAAATCCAGAAATTATTGCAGACACAAAAGTATGGCAAGCAAAAGTAAAAGAACATGCAAGTTTGCAAGAATTGATGCAAGAATATGACAACTATGTAAAAATGAAATCAGACTTTGATGGCGCTAACGAATTGATTGAAATTGAAACAGATGCAGACATGCGAGAAATGTTAAAAGAAGAAATTCAAAATCTTAAAGAGTTGTTATCAAAAAGTGAAGAAAATTTAAAACTTTTACTTTTACCAAAAGACGAAAACGATACAAAAAATGTAATATTGGAAATTCGTGGTGGTGCAGGTGGAGAAGAAAGTTCACTTTTTGCACACTCTTTGCTTAGAATGTATCAAATGTATTGTGATAGCCATAAATTTAAAATGGAAATCATGAATATTGAAGAAACAGAACTTGGTGGCGTTAAAGAAGTGCAAGCCTTGATTAAAGGTAAAAATGCATACGCAAAATTTAAGTTTGAAAGTGGTGTTCATCGTGTTCAACGCGTGCCAGAGACAGAAAGTCAAGGTCGTGTTCATACATCAACAACAACAGTTGCAATTTTGCCAGAAATGGAAGATGCCGATGTTGAAATCAACGAAAAAGATATTAGAATTGACTTGTTCCGTAGTAGTGGTGCAGGCGGACAAAAAGTAAACAAAACAGAATCTGCAATTCGTATTACACACTTTCCAACAGGTATAGTAGTTGCTTGTCAAGACGAACGCAGTCAAACTCAAAATAAGGAAAAAGCGTTTGCTATGTTGCGTGCAAAGGTTTATGATTATTATCAACAACAAAAGCAAGCAGAATATAGCCAAAACCGTAAAAATCAAATAGGCACTGGCGACAGAAGTGAGCGTATCAGAACATATAATTTCCCACAAGGTCGTGTTACAGATCATAGAATAGGTTTAAGTTTATACAATATAGATGCTTTTATGGATGGAGATATTGACGAAATGTTGGAAGCACTAACTATTGCCGACCAACAAAGAAAACTTGCCGAACAAAATGAAGATTAATTATATTTAAAGTCTGTGTAATTTTGCATAGACTTTTTTCTTGTCAAAAACAAAAAATTGTGTGTATGTTTGATTGCGTAAAATTTTTTGCTGTGGTATAATCTGATTAGGAGAAAACTATGGCAAAGTACATAAAACATGATAGTGAATTAGGTTTTGTTGAAGATAATGCCGAGATTGAATATTTAAAATTTAACAACATGCGTCATACGGTGTTGGGTTGTATGCTTGGAGACTTTGATGATCAAGGTAGATATTTTTTGTCGCCAGCTATTAAAAACGAATTACTTTTAATGCCCAAATATTTGGTGGACACGATTGAAAATATAGAAATTTGTAATAGTTTTATCAAACTTGATAAGCAAATTTCTTTTATGATTACTTATGAAGGAAATCGTGTAACGCTTAGCCTTGTAGAAAAAATCAACTTTCAAGGCAATATCAAAATTAATAGCGGTATATATGCCAATATTAATGAATATTTGCTTGACGAAGTTGAAGTTAATGGACCTGTAAACAAAAATATTTTGTATCAAAAATGGAATATTAAAGAATATGGTGGCACAGCATTGGATGTCTTTAATATGGATGAAGCAACTCTTGCTGGATATTTTAACATTGTCAATAGGTTTAAATACTTGATGGAAGCAAACAAAATTCTGCTACAAAAAGAAGAACAAATTGAAGAAATAGAGTCTTTGTATGCTAATCGTATTTTGGATATTTTAAAACACTATCCAAAACTCAAACAAGCAGTTGAAAATGATATTAAAGAAGTGGTGGAAGGTAAAAAAGACTTTATAAGATTAGACAAGCCTAATTTTGCAAAAACTTTAAACGAAATCATTGAACAATCTATTGAACAACATATTGAGTTGTTAAACGAAAAAGAACAACAAGAATTTAAAACAGAAAAACATATTGTCCAAAACGAAATCAATATTTTGCGTCAAGACGTGGTTCCAACAAAAACGACTGCAATCGCATTGGAGCAAGATGGGGTTATAGATTATGTGTCTGCGCCAAAATCAACCACTATTGATACAAAAAATGAAGAAAAATCAAAAACTATTGTTGAAGTGGCAACCGAATTTGTAAAACAAGAAAAATCAACTGAAGAAAAAGTTGCAGATCGTGCAGTAGAAGATGTTACAGGCGAAAAACCCAAAAAAGAAGATACTACCGACAAAAAACCAGTTTTGACAGAAGAAGATAAAAAAACTGCACAATCTTTGCGCGATAAAAATGAAAAAGAAATTGTAAGAGTCGTCCCTGTAGAAGAATCTGAAAAAGCAAAACTTATTGCAGTTTTAGGTACATTTACAAAACCAGAGAAAAATGTAAAACCAGAAGTTGAAGAACAAATTACACAAATAAAGAAAAAACAAGCAGAATCAAAAACTACGGATAAAAAAGCTGAAGAAAAGAAACAACCAACAGCAGCACCAGCACCAGCAAAAAAAGCTGCTGCTCCTGCAAAGGCACAATCAAAACCAGCTGCAATAAAAGATGATAAAAAGAAACCAGCTGCAAAAAAAGACGACAAGAAAAAACCAGCACCAAATAAACCAGAAAAAGCAAAAGAAGAAAATAAACACGACAAAAAAATAGAAGATAAAAAACCAACTATAAAAATCCCTTTGTTAGGAAGAACAAGAATTATTCAACAACAAACTGCTAAAGATCCAGAACCAAAGCAACAACCAGAAGCACAAACAGAAGAAGCTTTTGAAAGACGTCCAAAAGGAAGAGCTTTAGTAAGAGAAATGACGACAGAAGATCTTAGAAAAAGTGATAAAAAAGTTGCAATCGGTAAAATAATAGAAAAAGAAAGGACTATAGTAACAACGCCAAGTAATGAAGATAGTGTTTCTGAACAAAGATCTGAAGCAGAAGCTGTTGTTACTGAAAATAATGCAACTGCTGAAAGGCCTGAAGTTGGAGAAATTTATACAATTTAAAAACATAAAAATCACCGTAATAATACGGTGATTTTTTAATCTGTTATTTCAACGCCTAATTTATAATCAAGACCTTTATTTATGTGTGAAACCATAAAATTAAGCACATTTACTAGGTAAGGAGTAACATCGTTTTTAACGGCAGCTCTACGTACTTCAGTTGGATTTTCTTTTATTAATTCTTCTAAATCTTTAACTATGTTTGCTCCATTTAACTTGTAGCCTTGTGGAATAAAATTATTTAATTTTAAACCGATTTTATTTGCTAAGTAATTTAAAGGTGGTCCAACTAGAGTAATTAAGTAAGGGTAAATATCTTTATCGTTTTGATCTACCATGTCTAATTCAGTATTAAAATCTTTTAACCAAGAAACGCCGTTATCTGTAGTAAAATATCTTTTAAAAGCTTCTTGTGGTGTTAATTCTTTTACTAACTCTTGTGTTAGCGGTTCGTCAGTTTTTAATCTTCTTTCAAGTTCTTGGCGAATATTTTTCATTTAAAATTTTCTCCTTATTTGTTTTATTTCAAATTCGTGCTTATTTTAACATACAGTTTTTAATTTGTAAATACCTTTTTATAAAATTCTTTTAAAATTTTTATATTTTATAATCTTCGATATTATAGGTTCTGTTCATAACTTTAAGTAAAGTTTTAAAGTTGTCATCTTCTGCTGTTTTGTTATTATGAAATTTACCGCATTTATTGCATTTGTAAGTAATAACATAACCTTTGTTGTTATTTATATTAACTTCAACAGGTATCAATGTGCCAAGACATGTGTTTGCTCTGTCGCCTGGATTTATATCTATATGAACAGAACACAGGCATTTGTTACAATGGTCACGAGAACTATATATAAGAGTGGGCACACTTTTGCCACAAACGCGACACATAAACTCGTTGTCGTTTTTTTCAAATGTTTTCATATCATTAGAGTAACATAATATATTTGTTTTGTAAATGTTTTTGATTTATTTATAAAAAAATTTAGACAGAAGACCATAATTAAGACTTTTAAAGGAAACAAGTTTTTTGCTTTGCTTGTGATAAACAAGGATAAATTTTAATGTAAACAAAAAAGCCACCAAAAGGTGACTTTATAATTAGAGTGATTTAACTTCTTTTTCTTGTTCTTCAACAATGGCCTTATCTGCTTCTTGACTTGCTAAGATTGCTGGTATTGCTTGTTCCATTTTAGGCAATAACTTTGTCCATCTATTGTTCTCTTCAGGGTGAGACTTTGGATAATCTTGCATAAATGCAATCAATTCGTCAACATATTTGGCACCTAAGATAGAAATCATATATTCATAATAGTTTACATAATTGTATTGTCCACGAACGCGGTAATCTTCAAGAGTAATAGTTTGTTCTACCAAATTTAAATATGTGTTAGTTTTTCTACCAGTATACAAAACGTCCACATGGTCTTTTGCTCTGGCTACTTTAACACTTTTTAATTTAAAATTGTTTTTTGTTGATAAAAGTGTTTTAGCAAGTTCTTCAATTTGTTCGTCGCTAAGTTGGTTAATCCAATAGCCTGGTTTGTGTTTTTGTTCCATAAAATAATCTCCTTCTTTATTTAAAGATATCATAATTTATTCATATTGTCAAGTACGACTATAAAATATCAAAATAAAATTTGTAAAAAAATTTATAAAAAAGGGTTGACAAAGGAGTTGTAGTTTGCTACAATGAAAAAGCCGAATTATGGGGAAGACGCATAAGGTTGCATTTGTTAGCAACAACAAATGGGAATTTGTGCAGACTCAAGTCCTGTTGGACGCCAGCAAAAAATATGGGTTTTACAACCCGATTTATTTTTGGGATTTGGCACTTTACACACGGCTAAGTGTTACGCCTGCGCATTACATATTATATAGCGTGATGTTGCAGACCTTAAATTTAAGGTTGTAAGTGAGTGAAATATTCTCAAACTGCGCGGTCATGTAACCAATGTAAAGGTTTGCTGGTTTGGGGTTGACTAAAATAAAAAAAGGAGAGAAAAATGGCAACAACAAAATTAAGAATTAAACTTGCTTCATATGATGCTGGTTTACTCGAAAATGTAGTTTCAAGAATACTTGACACTGCAACAAAGTCTGGATGTAAAATTTCTGGACCTATTCCGCTTCCAACAAAGAAAGAAGTGGTTACTATTATCCGTGCGACACACAAATACAAAGATTCAAGAGAACAATTCGAATCACGCACACACTTTAGACTTATTGATGTCTATGCACCTACAGCAAAGGCTGTGGACACATTGTTAAAAATGAATGTACCAGCAGGTGTTGATATCAAGGTAGAATTATAAGGAGGTACGCTGTGGAAAAAGCAATTATAGGAAGAAAAGTGGGCATGACACAAGTGTTCACAGATGACGGCAGAGTTGAGCCTGTAACAGTTATTGAAGCAGGTCCTTGTTATGTAACTCAAATCAAAACTGGCGATATTGATGGTTACAACTCAGTGCAAGTTGCATTTGGCGATATCAAATCTAAAAATGTAAACAAATGTCAAACTGGTGCTTTCAAAAAAGCTGGTGTTGAGCCAAAGCGTGTTTTGAAGGAATTTAGATATGACGACACAAGCAAGTTTGCTCTTGGTCAAGAAATCAAGGCAGACATGTTCAGTGAAGGTGACATCGTTGATGTTACTGGCACTACAAAAGGTCATGGTTTCACTGGTGTTATCAAACGTTGGAACCAACAAAGACTTAAAATGACTCACGGTGTGGGACCTGTTCACAGAGAAGTAGGTTCTATGGGTGCAAACTCAACACCAAGCAGAGTTTTCAAAGGTAAGAAAATGCCTGGACATTACGGTCATGAAACTGTAACAGTACAAAATTTAAGAGTTGTACGCGTTGATGCTGAAAGAAATTTAATTTTGGTTAAGGGTGCTATCCCTGGTCCTAAGCAATCAATAGTTACTATCAAGTCCGCTGCTAAGGCGTAGGAGGAGTAAACTATGGCAAAACTTAATGTTTATAATATGAAAAAAGAAGCAGTTGATACAGTTGAATTAAACGATATGGTATTTGCTGCTGAATATAACGAACCACTTATTCACCAAGTAGTGGTTGCTCTTCACAACAACGCTCGTCAAGGTACAAAATCAACTTTGACAAGAAGTGAAGTTAATTTAACTAAAAAGAAAATTTACAGACAAAAAGGTACTGGTAATGCTCGTCATGACGAAAAGAGTGCTCCTCAATTCGTTGGTGGTGGCGTAGTATTTGCACCAAAGCCAAGAGATTTCAGTCAAAAGATCAACAAGAAGATGAGAGATATCGCTTTCGCTTCTGCATTGTCTCAAAAAATCAGACAAGAACAAGTTATCATTGTTGACGATATCAACTTCGCAGACGCTAAAACAAAAGCTGCTAGCGAATTCTTAAAAACTTTTGGTCTTGACAAAAGAACAATCATCGTTACTGATGGTAAAAACACAAATGTTATCAAGGCAACAGGCAACATCCAAAAAGTTAGTTGCGAAAATGCAGAACTTTTAAACGTTGCTCAAGTTGTTGAAAACACATATTTAGTGTTCACTAAGAACGCAATCAAAAAATTAGAGGAGGCATACGTATAATGAAAGCACAAGATATCATCTTAGAGCCTATCATGACTGAAAAGTCTTATGCGGGCATCCCAAACAAAGTTTACACTTTCAAAGTAGCTACATCTGCTAACAAGATCGAAATCAGAAAAGCAGTTGAAGAATTGTTTGAAGTGCAAGTTGCTCGTGTTAATACTATTAACTGCAAGGGCAAAACAAGAACAAGAAACACAAAATCTGGTCAAGTTACTGGTAAGACAAGCGATTACAAGAAAGCAGTTGTTTTCTTAAAACCTGAATCTAAAACTATCGCTTTCTTCGACAGCTTGAACTAAAAGGAGTAGAACATGGCTATAAGAACTAAAAAACCAACTTCAGCAGGTAGTAGATTTGTTACTTACAAAACCTATGAAGAATTGACAAAAGACGCTGTCGCTCCTAAATCATTGCTTACAACAGTTAAAAAGACTGGTGGACGTAATGCTCAAGGTAAAATCACTGTTAGAAATATCGGTGGCGAAAACAGACGTAAATACAGAATTATCGACTTCAAACGTAACAAAGATGGCGTTGTAGCAAAAGTTGATAGTATTCAATACGACCCAAACAGAACAGCATACATTGCTTTGCTTACTTATGCAGATGGTGAAAAGAGATTTATTCTTGCTCCACGTGGCTTAAATGTAGGCGACAAAGTTATGAGTGGTGTGGGCTCTGAAATCAAACCGGGTAATGCACTTCCTTTAAGTGAAATTCCTCTTGGTTCAAAAATCCACAATATCGAATTACAACCAGGCCGTGGTGGTCAAATGGTTAGAAGTGCTGGTTTAGCTGCTCAATTGATGGCTAAAGAAGGTGCTTATGCAACACTTCGTTTACCAAGTGGTGAAATGAGAAAAGTGCTTGCAAATTGCCGTGCAACAATTGGTGAAATCGGCAACGAAGAAAACGAAATCGTGTCTTTAGGTAAGGCTGGACGTAAACGTCACATGGGTGTTAGACCATCTGTTCGTGGTAGTGCCATGAACCCAGTAGATCACCCACACGGTGGTGGTGAAGGTAAATCACCTGTTGGTCACGCTGGTCCTATGACTCCTTGGGGCAAACCTGCTCTTGGATTGAAGACAAGAAAACATAAAAAAGCTTCTGACAAACTTATTGTCAAGAGAAGAACTAAGTAGGAGTAGTTTATGAGTAGAAGTTTAAAGAAAAAACCATTTGTTGAAGAGAAATTAATGTCTCGCGTTCAACAAATGAACGAAAAAGGCGAAAAGAAGGCTGTAAAGACTTGGTCTCGCGCAAGCACAATCTACCCAGAATTTGTTGGACACACTATTGCTGTTCACAATGGTAGAAAACATATTCCTGTATACTGTACTGTCGATATGGTAGGCCACAAGTTGGGCGAATTTGCTCCAACTCGTACATTTAAAGGCCACAAACAAAAAGATGCTAAAAAGTAGGAGTTAAACTATGGCAAAAAGAATTAGAGAAAAAGCTGAATTATTAAAACAAAACAGAGACACTCGTCCTTATGCTAGTGTTAAATACGTTAGACTTTCTCCTACAAAAGCTAAAATTGTTATCGACCAAGTAAGAGGAAAAAGTTATGACGAAGCAGTTGCAATTTTGGCAAATATGCCACACGACGCTGCTGCAATCTTATTAAAAGTTGTTAAATCTGCAGGTGCTAATGCTGAAAACAACAAGGGAATGAACGTTCACGACTTGTATTTGGCAGAAGTTATCCTTGGACAAGGCCCTACAAGAGTAAATAAAGTTTACTTCAGAGGTCGTGCTCATGGTGCTGACAGAATCGTAACTAGAACTAGCCACATTAAAGTTGTGCTAGACGTAAAGGAGTAGAATTATGGGACAAAAAGTTAATCCAAATGGAATGAGACTTGGTATCAATAAGACTTGGAATTCTTTTTGGTACACAGATAAAAAAGATATTGCTAA
>JAFXKG010000001.1 GCA_017531805.1 Clostridia bacterium
ATTAAAAAAATAAATAAAATATAATATTTTTTTAATAAAAATTTTACTTTTTTTAACATTTTTCATAAATGATTGACAAATACCCACACAATTTGATAATATAAGGAAGTCAAAAGGAGAAATTATGGTTGACGAAAAAAAATGCATAACATGTGGTTCATGTATGTCAATTTGCCCAGTGGGTGCAATTAAGATTGTTAATGGCAAAGCAAAAATCGATCCTAAAAAATGCATCAAGTGTGGCAGTTGTGCACAGTTTTGCCCGGTATCAGCAATAGAAATTAAAAAATAAATATAAAAGAAAATTGCCAATTAATTTGGCAATTTTTCTTTGTATTCATTTGCTTTTTGTTTTAAGTCTTTACAAACTTCTATACCTTTTTCATCATCACTCGCCCCCATAAGTCGCGCAATCTCTTTAAATAATTCAACATCTTTTAACACAACTGCTTGAGTATGAGTTGTTGTTTTGTCGGAAGATTTTTCAACCTTAATGTTTCTATCTGCCATTGCACAAATTTGTGGCAAGTGAGATACTGCAAGTATTTGTTTGGTTTTTGACAATCTTGCCATATATTCTGCAACTACACTTGCAATCTTACCACTCAACCCTGTATCAATTTCATCAAAAACTATGGTATGAATATTATCCACTTCAGACACGACAATTTTATAAGCCAACATAACACGACTCATTTCTCCGCCCGAAACAACCTTGTTCATAGGCTTCAGTTCAAAACCTATGTTTGCACTAAACATATATTCAACTCTGTCAAATCCAGTGTACGAATATCTATCGTTTATTTTGTCAAATTGAATATCAATTTTTGCATTTGGCATACCCAACAAATGCAATTCTTCTTCTATTTTTTTCTTTAAAATATCAGCAGATTTTTTACGCACCAAACTTAATTTTTGTTGAACATTGTCTATTTGTTCTAAAATTCTTTCTTTTTGTGTATTTAATTGGTTGTATCTTTCTTGACTGTTTATCAAAAGGTCAAGTTTTTTCTTTATTTCTACATAATATTGTGTAAGTTTTTGATAGTCTCCACCATATTTCCTAAACATAGTTTTGATAAAATCTAACCTATTGTCCACAAACTCAAAGCGTTCTTCGTCAAAAATATTGTTGTTTATATCTTCTTTTATTGTAGCATTTAAATCTTCTATCTCAAGCAGTGCACTTTTGTATCGATTTAACAACTCTTGATAATGTGGATTGATTTCTGAGATTGTTTGCAAACTTTTTATTGCTTGATTCATTTTTTCTTCAGCCGATTCAGAAAATCTATTTTTGCAACTTGCCTGGTAACAATCTGTCAAACTTTGATTGATTTTTTCAAATTGTTGCATCTCTTTTTTTTCTTGAGAAAGCGTCTCAAATTCATCTTCTTTTATTTCTGCTTTTTCTATTTCTGCAATTTGATAACTATATAAATCAATCAAATTTTGTTTTTCAGTTTCGCTACCACCAAGACTATTAATTTGTTTTTCAATTTCTTTTAAACTTTCAATTAAGGTGCTTAATTCTTGCAGTATATTTTCTGCATTTTTGCTAAACAAATCTATGATACGCAATTGTTCGTCGTTGTTTAAAATTGCCAAATGCTCACTTTGCCCATGGATATCAACTAATTGTTGACAAATTTTTTTTACCATCGCAACAGGTACTAATTCGCCATTTATTTTGCAAATATTTTTGCCATTTAAATCAATTTCGCGCGACAAAAACATTTCGTCCTCTGCCGAAATGTTTAATTCTTGTTTTATAAAATCTGTATGTGCTTTGCTTAAATTTGTAAAGATTGCTTCAACTTTCATGCTGGAGGCACCTGTTCTTATCAACGATTTATCTGCTCGCCCACCAAAAACGAAACTCAATGAATCTAACATAATACTTTTACCAGCACCAGTTTCTCCACTAATTACATTGAGTTTTTCGTCAAAATGTAGTGTTGCTTTTTCTATCAATGCAACGTTTTCAATCTTTAAAGTTTGTAACATTATTTAGACAATTTTTCTCTAACAATTTTGTCAATTTCGTCAGCAAGTTCTGGATGAGCCAAAAAGTATGCTTTTACATTTTCTTTACCTTGACCAATCTTATCAGAATTATAACTGAACCAAGACCCACTTTTTTCTATAACGCCAGTTTCAATAGCAGCATCAATCAAGCAACCGAAAATAGAAATACCTTCGCCATACATGATGTCAAATTCTGCAGATTTAAATGGCGGTGCAACTTTGTTTTTAACAACTTTAATTTTTGTCCTAGAACCAACAATGTCAGATCCGTTTTTGATTGTATCTGCTTTTCTTACATCAAGACGCACAGAAGAATAGAACTTAAGCGCTTTACCACCTGGAGTTGTTTCTGGATTGCCATACATCACACCTACTTTTTCTCTTAATTGGTTGATAAAAATAACAAGAGTTTTGCTCTTTGATGTAACCGCAGTAAGTTTTCTTAAAGCTTGAGACATAAGGCGTGCTTGAAGACCTATAAAACTATCGCCCATTTCGCCGTCAATTTCTGCCTTAGGAGTAAGAGCTGCAACAGAGTCAATAACAACAATATCAACACCGCCACTACGCACAAGTTGTTCTGTAATCTCAAGGGCTTGTTCTCCTGTGTCTGGTTGAGAAACATACATTGCACCAATGTCAACGCCCAATTTTTGTGCGTAAATAGGGTCAAGCGCATGTTCTGCATCAATAAACGCCGCAGTGCCACCCAACTTTTGTGCTTCTGCAATAACATGCAAAGCAACAGTAGTTTTACCACTGCTTTCTGGACCGTAAATTTCTACAATTCTACCCCTTGGCAAACCACCTACGCCAAGCGCTATATCCAAAGGCAAACATCCTGTAGGGACAATCTCTATACCTTCACCAAAATTGGTTTCATCCATTTTCATGATTGAACCTTTGCCATATTGTTTTTCAATTTGAGCAATGGTTGCTTCTAATGCTTTTTTTCTATCGTCTGTCATAAATCTTCTCCTTATTTTTCATGATTTTAGCAAATAAAAAGAAATTTGTCAAACATTTGTTCGATAAATTTCTAATTTATGTTATTTAATTATCTTTAAAACAGCTTTTGTTTTTTACAAGATAGTTTACGCCTGAAATGATTGTAAGCAATGTTGCAGCACCAATAAAACTAAATGCCACTATTTGTAAAGTTAGCACTAGCCAAGCTGGAATAGCAAATCCACAAGTGTAAACATAAGCCAACAGCATGCACAAAGGTAACGCAATCATTTGCACAAAAGTTTTTGCTTTACCCCATTTGTCTGCAGCAAGAACAACACCTTTGCTTGCGGCAAGTTGACGCAAGGCGCTTATCATATATTCGCGCGCAATAATGATTGTAACAATAATCACACCAAAAGGTGCTGGCAATGTACCATCTGCAAGAATCAAAAAGAATGCTGCCGCAGTTAAAATTTTGTCTGCAATCGGATCTAAAAATTTACCCAAATTTGTAACAAGATTGTGTTTTCTGGCAATTTTACCATCCAACATATCAGTCAATGCTGCAGCAACAAAAATTACAATCGCTACAAGTTTGCCAATGCCATAAGGGATAAAATCTGCAAGATAAAAAAACATTGCAAAAGGAATAAGACAAATTCTTAATATAGATAATTTGTTAGGTAAATTCATATACATCTCCTTTATAAAAAATATTATATCAAAACAAAAATCAAACCGCAACTAATTTTAACAACTTTAATTTTAATTGACAAAAAACATCAAAATGTTATACATTGATTATTAGGAGTATTTTATGGAAAAAGATCACAAAAAATATATACCAGATATAAAATTGGTTTATCGCATACAAAAAGAGTTTAGCGGAGATTTGCACACTGAACTGTTTGATGAAGAATACGATTTCAACACGTATATATGTGCGCTTGCTTATGGCTCAATAGGCAAAGAATTATTTTTTGATCCAAATGTAAGTGAAAACATTCCGGCAGATATGAAAAAAAATAAAGTGTTTATGCAAGGCATGTTGCAGTATTCAATTATTAAAAAAATCAACAAAGCAACATCTATTTTAAATTCTGCAGAATTCAAAAAAACAAAAAAAATTGATTTTTCTTTAGAAGACAAAATACATGATTACGCAACCATTGCTTTTGTTATTTACTACTTAACAACTCAGGGCTATAAGGTACAATGGGATAAAATGTCACACAATTTCTCACCAATTAACATGGAAAACGGCCTTGTTGAGTTTACAAAAAGTAAAAAGATAAACCCAACCGAATTGCTTGAAAGTGTAGATTACGATATAAAGCATCGTTCATTAATACAATAAAAAGAAAAACAGCAAGACTATTTGCTGTTTTTCTTTTTTAATAAGTCTCTGATTTCCTTAAGCAATTCTTGTTCGGTTGGATTTGCAAGTTTTTCTTCTGCTTCTTTGCGCGCTTTTTCTTCTAATTCTAACTTTTTCTTTTCTTCTAAAAGACGCTTTTTCTCTGCTTCGTGTTCTGCCCAAACTATTTTAAATTTGCGTTTTTGCTCTTTTGCAAGTTTGCGTATTTGTTTGCGCTCAAGCTTATATTCTTTTTTGTTTTGTTGCTCAATCATATCGCCCCACTCTTCAAGTTTTTCTCTTGAAACATTTACAGCCTTAACAATAGAGAACACTACAAATGCAATAATCAAGAAATCAATAATCGCAGTGATAAACAAGCCCCAATCAATATAAATACTATGTGCAAGGTCAAGCGTACCATCAGCATTGTATGCCCTGACAAGTATAGTATAAACATTTGCCAAACTATCTTTGCCACCAATAAGCGCAATTATCCAGTTGATAAGTGGACGAATAATATTGTTTGTAAGTGATGTTACGATTGCAGTGAAAGCGCCACCGACAATAACACCGACTGCCAAATCTAAAATGTTGCCACGAGTTATAAATTTTTTAAATTCACCAAAAAACTTTTTCATGTTTTCTCCTTATATAAATAATAACATAATATCATTTTTAACGCAAGGTTTTTAAAAGTGATTTTTATTATTATTAATACAAAAAAGTGAGCACCAAATCTCACTTTTTTTATTTTTAATCGTTATAAAATCTGAAATTATCCAATTTTTTTACCGCACTGACAAACAAATTGTGCAGTTTCTTTTTGTTTACCTTGTAAGCATAGTTAACATTACCTTTTTTGTTAAAAGTGATAATAGTTTTGCCTGGTTGATCACCTACATCTACAGTAAAAAACGATTTTTTAACCTTAAACAATTCCGGAAAGCGCAAAATCATGCATGCGCAAGTATCATTGAGCGCTATTCGTCTGTCTGGATAATTATGCTCCCAATATCCGTTATACATTTCAAACAAAAAGCGTCCAACATCATTAATTTCACGCAAAGCAAAAACTTCTTTTTCGTTTAGATTTGCAAGTTCTCTACCCATGCGTGACGGAATTATAGTAATAGGGATACCGCTTTCCAAAACAATCTTAAATGCTTCTGGGTCGCTAGATACATTGAAGGAAATATAAGATTCTCCTTTGTATCCATAAGGGGCACAACCTTCACAATAAATGTGATTAATCATATTTACAACATCTGGATGCTGTGTTATCAAATGACCTAAGTTTGTGTGCGGACCAAGCGCAATAATTACAATATCGTTTTTATTTGCCAAGATTGTTTCGTACATTGCGTCAACCGCGTTTTTTTCTATAGTTTGTGTTGCAACCTTTTTGGGTGGAATATAATTGCCCATACCTTCGCTTTGATGGATAAACGCAGCATCAGGGCTTACGCGTTCCATTGCCTTTGATGCGCCTTTTGCAACTGGTATATCTGTGCGCTTAAATTTTTCTAATATGTGCACAGCATTGCGTGTTACTGTCTCTAAGTCTAAATTTCCGCAAACAGTGGTAATCAATTTTATACCCATTATTTCATCATACAAAGAAAGTGCAATAGCAGCTGTATCGTCAACACCAGGGTCGGTATCTATTATGCAATTAATTTTTTTTAAGTGTTTCATTTTTACTCCATAAATTATTATATTCGCATTATTCAATTTAAAAACCAAAAATTTATTTTAGTTTTTTTATTTACATTAGCATATTATCAAAGTTTTATTTATTTTGCAAACAAATCTAAAAATTTTCAATAAAATTTAATTTTTTAATAAAAATTTTAATATTTTTTACAATTTTTATGTGTTTTTATATAATTTTTTTATTTTTTATTTTTTAACTTGAAAATTTTAAGGCGTTTAGATTGAATTACCTTTGTCGACATACAAACCTTTTTCTGCCAAAATTTTATAGCATTTTTTTACAAACAATTTTTGAGCGTTTTCCTTTTCTTCTTCTGACAAATATGTGTCTAAATAATATTTTTTTGCAAAGTTCATCAAACGCTCTAAACCATTTTCTATCAGTTTTGTATCGTATGTCGGTTGGTTTGCCAATTTTTCCATTTTATAAACTGATATATCTTTATTTTCAATATTTACACTCTGTAAAAATAATAAGAAATCTTTATAACTTTGTGGACGATAAACCATCAAACCATCATGCGCCCTAGAAGTGCCAACATTGTAAATGTCACCAAACATTTTTGCTTTAAATTGTTGTAACTTACTTTTACTTACAACAAACTCTATCCTATTTTTTGTTTGAAAACCAAATCTTACTGGCATATCTTTTTCAAATATCCTTACACTATCAAACTTTACCATTTTTATTCTCCTTGTGCCAATATATCACAATTTTTAAAAAATGTAAATGATAAAGCTAAAATATAAGTAAAATTATAAATGATTTTAAAATAGTAATCAACAAGCAGAATATTAAAAGCAAGCACAACAATATAATTGATAACAATTTTGCATTACATTGAGATTTAAAACAATCTTTAAAATAAGTTGGACAGTTTGACAAATTACAAAACTCGATGATTATTAATATAAAAACCAAAAACTCTGCAAACAGAAAAAACAACAAAACAAACAACAAAATCAGTGCATTAAAAAATCCATAAATTAGCATTATACATGTAAATATCACCACTTGACTATATACGAAATACAAATAAAACAACATTGCAAAAGGTATCAAAAATTTTTTACAACATGTTAAATAAATTAACAAATAAAAAACCATGGCGGTGATAATTGTGCCAAAAATAAATGACATAAATCCACCGCCTTTCAAAAATTTAATATATGGTACATTTGTCAAATTAATTGCAATGGAAGAACTGCCAAAGTTCATTGCACCATAAACGGCAAGCACCAACACCACAATTGTTGCAACAACTAAAAAAACAAACAATGCTTTTTTTCGTCTTATACAATCACAAATGCTTAAAAAAAATTTATTCATACTTAATTTATGTTTTAATTTTGTCATTTAGTATAAATCTTAAAACCTTTTTTAAAACTTTAACATAGTATGAAAATAGATAGATTTGTTTCTATCTAAAAGGAGAATTATGAGTTTCTTTGATAATGACGACAGAGGTTGTTGTTGTGATAGATCCTTTTTTAGACCAAGACAAGGTAATAGCAACATAGATCGTATTATCTTTACTGGTATTACCGGTCCTACTGGACCGCAAGGTCCACAAGGACCTGCAGGCTTAACTGGTCCGCAAGGACCAACTGGTCCAACGGGGTCACAGGGTCCAACTGGTGCAACCGGTGCTACTGGTGCAACAGGTGCTACTGGTGCCACTGGCGCAACTGGACCTACAGGACCTACAGGACCTACTGGTAGCATAGGTGCCACTGGTCCTACCGGTCCGCAAGGCATTCAAGGTGTTGCTGGTCCTACTGGTCCAACGGGACCTGCGGGTGCAGCTGGTGGTGTTGGAGCAACTGGTCCTACTGGACCTATTGGATTAACCGGCGCGACAGGACCTACCGGTCCCACTGGATTGACCGGTGAAATTGGTCCTACTGGCCCTACTGGTCCACAAGGTGTTGCGGGGGATATAGGAGCAACTGGCCCTACTGGTCCTACCGGACCTATAGGCGAAACTGGAGCAACAGGTCCAACGGGTCCTACCGGACCTACTGGTGCCACTGGTCCGACTGGTGCTACAGGACCTGCGGGAACAGTTGCAAGTTTTGGTAGTTTCTTTACAACAGAAGAACAAAGCGTGGATAATGCTTCCTTCCCGTTGACCAATACAAGCGCGGTTGACGGTATGAGCATAGACACAGCAACTGGTATCGTCACTTTAGAAAATGCTGGCACATACGCAATTGATTATGGAGTGTACCCTGCAAGTAGTGCCACCGCAAGTGACTATGTGGCAATTTTCTTAAATGGCGCAGAAGTACCTGGCACAGCACGCGGACTTGAAAACAACACAATGATTAATGCAAGCACAATTATCACTGTACCGACAGCAACAAGTACACTTAATATCCAAATAGTAAGCGATAGCGCCATAACTTTTTTAGACGACGACGGAATAAACGGATATTTAACCATTGTTCAAATCGCCTAACAAAAAAACCGAGTTTTACACTCGGTTTTTTTATATTAATTAAAATTATTGTTATATCTCAAGTATATAACAAATTTTTATTAATAAATTTTGTCATTATATTGACATAATAAAAAATTTTGGTTATCATTATAATAGTTGATAATTCAACAAACAATAAAAACTATGAAGATGTGTGCAGTAGTGTGTATGTTTCATAAAGGGAGAGTGGTCGCCGATTGAGAGCCACTTATGTTCAGCATACTCATGAATTTCAGCATTGGAGTTGCGTGTTAGGAAAATACGCCGGACAAAACCGTAAAAATGTTAATGAGGCAAATCAAACTTTAAGTGTAGCTCAGCTCAGGGTCCCGCAAAACGTATGTTGCAGCGGGAAAAGTGAGCAAACGAGCAAAAAGTGAATTTTTTAAAATTAAAAAAATGAACATGAGCGAGATTTGCGAACTTAGGTGGTATCACGGGTTAACTCTCTCGTCCTATTTATTAGGGCGAGTTTTTTGTTTTTTAAGGAGAAACATATAAAAGCCAACAAAGTTACGCTTAGTAAATTTCCCTTTTAAACAAAAATTGAAACATTAATTTAAAAGGAGAAATTATGCAAAATAGAATTAATGAAATTTTAAATTACACAAAAGAAAAATTAGAGCAAATCACTTCTGCAAATGAGTGCCAAAATTTGCGTGTAGAAATTTTGGGTAAAAGCGGAAAAATTACTGAATTATTCCGTTTTATGAAGGAAGTACCTGCCGAAGAAAAAGGTAAAGTTGGTCAAATGTTAAACGGTGCAAAACAAGATGCCGAAAAAATGATAAGTGAAAAAGAAACATTATTAAAGCAAGCAGAATTAGAGGCAGAAATCAACAGTGCAGAAAAAATTGACATAACTTTGCCGGTAAATACTTGCACAGGCAGTTTACATCCACGCACAATCATACAAAAACAAATAGAAGATGTGTTTATTTCTATGGGCTTTGTTGTGGAAGATGGACATGAAGTAGAAACAGAATACAACAACTTTACTGCAGTAAATGTACCAGAAAACCATCCAGCAAGAGACATGCAAGACACTTTCTGGTTAGATAATGGTCAAGTGTTAAAAACTCACACAAGCGCATCTCAAAACAAAATTTTGAAAAAGTACAACCCGCCAATTAGGGCAATCTTCCCTGGCAGGTGTTTCAGAAACGAAGATATAGACGCCAGCCACGAAAACACTTTTTTCCAACTTGAAGGTGTTATTGTAGACAAAGATGTATCTGTTGGCAACCTTATATATTTTATGAAGGAAATGCTAAGTAAAATATTTAAAAAAGATATTGATGTGCGTTTGCGTCCCGGTTTCTTCCCTTTCACTGAACCAAGTTTTGAAATGGATATCCGTTGTCCGTTCTGCGACGGAAATGGTTGTTCTACTTGTAAAAATGGTGGTTGGATTGAACTTTGTCCATGCGGTATGATTCACCCTAATGTTTTGCGCAATGGTGGCATTGACCCAGAAGTTTACAGCGGATGCGCGTTTGGTCTTGGTTTAGACAGGATGACAATGATAACCACAGGCATAAGCGATATTAGAGAATTGAATAGCGGAAACTTAAAATTGTTAAAGCAATTTAAGTTGGATTTATAGGAGAAGATTATGTTAATATCATTAAATTGGATTAAAGATTATGTTAACCTTGACGGCATAGAAGTAGATGAAATTGTTAAACGATTTGGACTATCCACTGCAGAAGTTGAAGGCGTTGAATATAAAGGTAAAGAAATTGAAAATGTTGTAGTGGCAAAAATTTTATCGGTAGAAAATCATCCGGAAAGCAAAAAACTACACATTTTAAAAGTGGACGATGGCAGTGGCGCACCTGTGCAAGTTGTGTGTGGCGCACCAAATGTTAGAGTTGGTTTAAAAACATATTTTGCGCGTGTTGGTGGCAATGTAAATGGACTTAAAATTAAACCTGCAAAACTTGCAGGTGTTGAAAGTTGTGGTATGTGTTGCGGTGGTAATGAGCTTGGAATAGAAAGCGACACAAGCGGTATTGTTGAACTTGACGACAATTTGCCAGTTGGTAAAAATATAAAAGAAATTTTGCCAATAGAAGATGTTATAATTGAAGTTGACAACAAATCTCTTACAAACCGCCCTGACCTTTGGGGACATTACGGCATGGCGCGTGAATTTGCAACAATCTTTAAACGCGATTTAAAACCACTACAACAAGAAGATTTATCACAATACAACAACCTAAAACCACTCGATATCAAGGTTGAAACAGATAATTGTTTTAGATATTGCGGAATAACTGTAGACAATGTTACAAAAAAGGTTTCTGACCCGCTTACAAAATTGCGTCTTAACTATTGTGGCATGAGAGACATCAACTTGCTTGCCGACATGACAAACTATTTGATGCTTGAAATGGGACAACCTATGCACGCTTTTGACAATCAAATTGTTAAAGGCATAACTGTTGTAGAAACAACTGCACCAGTAGAAATGGAAACTTTGGAACTCGAAAAGCACACTATCGAAACAGGTTCTATGGTAATATGCGACAATCACCGCGAGCCAGTAGCAATCGCAGGCGTTAAAGGTGGATTAAAATCTGGTATTGGCGAAAACACTAACAGCCTTCTTTTAGAAAGTGCATGTTTTGATTGTGTTTCAATCAGAAAAACAAGCCGTAAAATTGGCTTGATTACAGACGCAAGTCTAAGATACGAAAAATCTCTTGACCCGGAAATGTGCTCTACTGCAATTGCAAGACTTGTATATTTGTTAAAACAAATTGATGCTGATATAAAAGTAACTTCAAGTTTGACTGATGTGTACAACTATCACTATCCAAAACACACAATTACAATCGATACCGATTTCTTATATAGACGCGGTGGTGTCAAGTTGAGTTTAAATCAAGTTATAGACACCCTTACACGCTTAGGTTTTGTTGTAAGTGTTGTTGATAAAGAAAAAGAACAAATTTTGGTGGAAGTGCCATCATTTAGAGGCACAAAAGATGTGTCTATTAAAGAAGATTTGGTTGAAGAATTGTTTAGGATGTACGGCTATGACAACATTAAAAGTAGCACAATGAAAATGCCTTTGCAATCAGTAGAACAATTGCCAACTCACACCCTTGAATACGAAATCAAATATCATCTGGCAAGTTTGTTTAATCTAAACGAAGTGCATAGTTATATCTGGAACTACGAAGACTACAACAAATCTGTTGGTATAGAACAAATCAGCGTGTTGCATTTGATGGACAGCAGTTTAAGCGGACAAAGTGGATTACGCTCTGCTTTGGCTCCAACAATTATCAAATTTGCAGACGAAAACAAAAACAAATATGACGAAATAAATATTTTTGAAATTGGCAGAGTTGTTGACGTTTTAGATGAAAACAATTTGGCCATTGAAAAGAAAAAATTATCAATCGTACTTGCGAGTGAAAGCAAAGATGAAAAAACTTTATACTTTAAACTTAAAGAAATTGTAGAATTTATTACAAAAAGCCTTGTTAATGCTACAGTTGATTATAGTTTAAAAAATCAAAACAAATTGTATCATCCAGTAAACTCTTGCTTGATTTCTCAATCTGAAATTGTTATTGGCGAAATGGGATTGCTTCACCCTGCGATTTCAAAGAAAATTGACAAGCGCAAAAATTTTGCAGTGTTAGAACTTGATGTTGACAAATTGTTGACATTAAAGAAAAACACTTTGAAAATTACTAATACAAGCAAATTCCAAAGTGTGTCAGTTGACTTTAATTTTGTTATGGACAAATCAAGACCATATGCAGACCTTGAAAAATTGTTAAACGAATTTAGAGCAAGTTATATCCTTGAACACTCTTTAAAGGACATTTATATAAATGACGAAGTCCTAAAAGACAAAATCAGTTATACAATCAATTATATAATAACACCAAAAGATAGAACTTTAGAGTCAAGCGATATCGAAAAATTTTCTAACCGTTTAATTCAAACAATGGAAAGGAACAATATATATTTAAGACAATAATTTAATAATGCGTACTTACCTTGATGGATATTTGATAATCAATGCCGTCAAGGTAATTTTTTTCGCCAATTTGAGATAAATAATTTTTAAACTTTTTATATTCCCTATGATAAAATTGCTTGTATACACCAATCAAATCTACCTTGTTGGTTTTGCAAAAATCAATAAGCTCCAACATATCTGTTGTTAGTTTTTCTTTAAGTTTTGCAATCAATGCTGGTGTTATAAACTCTTTGTTTCGTTGCAAAAAGTTTTTGTCTGGATGATCAGCAACCACTTCGTCAACAATAACAACTATCTCTACATCTGCTTTGAAAATCGGAGTTTCTCCTTCAAATTTTGGTGTAAGTTTTATATTTTTATCCAACACCTGACATAAAACTTTTTCTCCGTTATAAAGTTCGTCATAAATACCTTCTAAAACAATCTCGCCTTTTTGGCTATCGTTCATAAAAATGTTGGCTTTTTGCACATCTTCTGGCGAAATTTCTAATTCCTTTTTTCCTTTTTTAAAAACACAGGTTGTACCGTCGTTTATCAAATACTTTTTTTCACTTTGACTGCCACTTGATTGAGAAGAACTATCAGAACTTCCACCATCTACAGATTGCACTTCTATTGCAGTGTCGCCTTGTTGTGATTGCACTTTAAGTTGTGGCATTATACCTAAAGAAATCTGACTAAAATACCCTTTATAAAACGACTCTATGTTGCTATCTTTTGTCAAAATGTATCTTTTGTCAAAATTGATAATTTCTTCTAGTTTTAATGATTTTTCTTGATTCATTTTTGATACTGTTTCAGAAAAATCTACAATATCTCCCACAAAATTGATAAGCACCGAATTTTTTCCAATTCGTTTTGTTCTGGTTAAAAAATCTAAGGTTGGCATAATGCTTTCTTCACAAATACTATCTCCTAGTGCCACAATTTGACATTGTGCGAAACTCATTTCTTTCCCTATCAAGCGCGATACATTGTTTATTGCTTCTCCTAATGTTGCACCAGTTCCATTATAGACTTCGTAAGTTGCATTTTTGCCTTGAGATGGCGTAAGTATGGTGGTAGACACACTAATATCTTCCTTTACTCTATCCACACAAAGCATGGTTACAACTGCTTCTGTTCTATTCATTGCAGGACGCGCAATTTCTGGTATTGCAGCAATCAATATCAAAACACACAACCAAATCACAAGATTGCGTGGGCTAAATATGGTTTTTAACTTTTTCATATTTAACCTCCATGTTTTTTAGGCGTTTTTTCTTGCGCTGATTTACCAAATGAGCCAAAAGGATTATCAATGGTATTAAATATTGAGTTATCAACATGGTGATTTGAACAAAATCGGTAAAGAAAAACGCCTCTAACTCAATAGTTTTTTCCCCAATATAGCTCCAACCAAAAATATATAAATCTACCACTATAATCGGTAATGCTTCTGATTTTATATTAAACAACTCTTTAACACACTCTGCCATGCAATAACCATACATTGCCAGTTGCACCGCTTGAGCAACCACCCAAAGCGCAACAATCAGCCAAGACAATTCGTCTATAGAAATGCGTTCGGTAGAAAATTGACTGATATCGCTTATGGCAAAATTATGAGTAGGACTTGTGGTATCAAACAAACCATAAAACACAAAGTATATCAACATAGTAAGCAGGATACCACCAATTATTGCAAAAAACAAATTACGCTTTTTACATTTTTTAAAATCTACTCTGCCAAACAACAGCAAAATAAAAGTAGAAGATCCAAACCAACATATATATTCGTATCCAGCATTTACAATTGGCATAAATCCATCTTTAAAAAATGGTAAAAAACTTAAAATGTCAACATTTATGATAGATTTTAATGCTATATATAAGCAACCAATAATTACGGGTATAAACAATAACTCTGTAACACGAGCAATGTTGCGTATGCCTTTGTATGCCATAAAACCAACAAGCACAACCAAAGGCATAACAAAGATAAACCAGTTTAATTCGGTATAAAAGTTTTCTATCACAAAAAACTCCATGCCTTTTGAAATATTTGATATAACAATAGCAAACCTTATCATAAGCACCGCAGTTATAATTTTTGACAAAACTGGGCCTAATGTCTGCCTCATAAAATCAAAAATACTTGTACTTTTGTTTTTTTGCATAATACCAACAATCATCAATGCATACAAACCATCAATTATCATAAGAACAAAAGCCACAAACCAACTCATGTTGCCCGCTTGAGTGTACATCAGACTTGGCAAAACCAAAAACTTTAGCGATATAAAACTCATAAACAAAAGGATTGACATTTGCCTGTAATTAATCTTCATGAGACCTCCTTCTGTTTAGATTTTTTTTGTTGTTTGCAATCGATTTTGGTCGTTTGTTCATCTCTTTAATGGTTTTGCGGACATAAAAATCTTTTTGGTCAGAAGGAATAAAGGGAGTTGCTGGCGCAAGATATGCGCTATTGTAACTATCAAAACTTGACAAATATGCCAAAATAAGCACGCAAAAAATCAATATGCCATACAGTCCAATTGCCGCACCTATTACCAAACCTATCAATCGTAATATACTAAACTGCGCTGCTTGACCAGGCACTATATAAAAAGTAATACCAGACAATGCAACAATCATAACCGCTGGTGGACTGACAAGACCTGCACTTACAGCAGTTTCTCCTAAAATCAACGCCCCGACAATAGACATCGCCATACCAAAATATTGTGGCATACGCAAATTAGCTTCGTACAAAATTTCAAACAGCAAAACAATAAACAGCAGTTCAATAAAAGGCGAAAACGGTATACCTTGTGTGGTGTTCATGATTGTAACCAAAAACTCTGTTGGCAAAATTTTGTAATGAAATTTTTCTAGCGCGACATACACTCCCGGCAAAAGCACTGCCATAACAACGCCAACAAATCTAAGTATCCTTACAAATGTTACTCTTATTGGTTGGCTATAATAGTCATCTGCGTTTTGCAAGTCTTCTATCAAAATAAAAGGTAAAGTCAAAACAATTGGACTGCCATCAACAAGTATACCAACCCTACCTTCCAACATTTTTGCAACCAAAATGTCTGGTTTTTCTGTGTCTCCAATTTGTTTAAAAAGCGAACGCGGATTTTTTTGCAAATAAGATATCAAATAATGACTATCTATCACACCGTCTATTTTTATATTTTTTAATCTGCGCAAAACTTCTTTAACAACTTTTTTATCTGCAACAGAATTAAAATATGTAACACTAACTTGAGTTTTGGTAAGTTCCCCTAACTCTAAATTTTTTACAACCAAATCGTCGCTTTTAACACGCTTTCTTATTAATGCAAGGTTATACTTTAAACTTTCTGTAAAACCTTCTCTTGGTCCTTTGATAACAACATTTGTTGGCGGCTCTGCCACTGCGCGGACAGTGATTTTTTCCATATCACAAGACAAAATCACATCAGCATCCTGCACCAGCACCAAACTGTGACCAACCAATAACTTGTCCACTGCAGATTGAATATCATAATGTTCCAACACTTCTTGATTTGACAATACACTTGTTTTTAGTTCTTCAAGCACATCTTTGCCTTCCATTTCTTCACAGGCAATCATCGGATAAATAAGTGTATCGTTAAGCAACATATTATCTGTTATATCGGCAATGTACAAAACCGTAATAGTCGTGCCAAAAAACTGCACTGTTCGTGACTTTAAATCACTACTTGAGTGCAGTTTTTGTTTTATTTGTTGTTCTGTGTTTACTGCGTCAACTCTCATTACTCTATTTTGAGTAATAGATATGTTTTTATGCAGATTTATTTTTTAAAACGATTATATAAGTTGTATAACCAGTGTTTCGTGTTTGTTCTTCTATTTCCACTTGACCAGTTATAACTTGCTTGTTAAATGTGTGCACCACTTGCATATCTTGACTGCTTGGCAAATAGATATCATTTAAGTCAGACAACATCCTATCTATACCATAAGTTGCATTGTATGCGTTGTCTTCTCTGTTAAACCTATATTCTATCATGGCATATCCAGTTCCGTTGCCAAGCTGAGTTACTTTTGCATTTACCAAGTTGTTGAAAATAAATGATTGCATTTTGCTGTAACCTGTCATGTCAAAACTTTCATACTCTGCTTGCAAATCTAGTTGTTTGGAGAACACCACATTGCCAGCAACTGTTGCAGATATTGCAGTTTTAATTTGAGCTGGCGTCATCTTATAATTACTGTTTAAGTAATAATTATAATTATCTTCACTTTTATAGTCATTTATTTGTGTTTCGTCAAATCTATTTGCAGTGATAGTAATCTTTTTACCAGTTGCTAAATCATTAAATCCTGACAAAGCATTGGCATCTGGTGACAATATTGTATCACTAACCAAATAGTACAAGTGAGATGATAATCCAACAGAACGAGCGCTATCAATGGATGAGTTATCTGAGAAAGTTAAATCTACATTATACCACTTTGCGCCAAGTTTTACTTTGTTCCAGTTATGGCGTTTTTCAACTGTTTCATAGTTGTTATCTATATAAGTATATGTGCCATTTACTTTTCTGGTTTCAATACCTTCTATACCCGCAAGCAAAGTAAACGCCTTTGAATAACTTTCACTTGTTGCGCGTTTGTCACCAAGATAGAAGGTTTTATCATATCCGTTATTTTCAGAATTTAGCAGATTATAGAACACTCCTTCTAGATAATATTCACTCTTAAGTCCGTAGTTTTCTACACCACCCTTAATAGATTCTTGTTGAAATAAATAGTACTCTGATTTGTGGTTAAGATTTAATGCATATGACAACCAATCAAATATGGCTGTTGTTTTTTCGTAATCGTTCATATTGTTGTTTGCAATAGCAACAAGCACTCGTTTTGCGTTTTCATAAACTTGTTTTGCAACTGCAGAGTCACCAACAAATACGGGTTTTTTACCATATTGAACTGCATGCAATAATTGTTCGGTTGTTGTTACATACATAGACTCTTTGCTGTCAATAGCAAAAGTAGTGTATTGGCTCCTTCTAGATTGTATCGGCAAATAATTATATGTGTTGCCATAATCTACTGTTAAAGCAACATTTGCAGAATTTTGTTCTGTTACCTTAGTTGCATTTAACTTGTTTTTGTATTTGATTTGGAAAGTGTTGCTTGATATTGTTGACACAACAACATCTCCGTCTAAAACATGTAATTCTGGATATGTATCAATGATTTTCTCACTTATCAATGTTAAAATTGCTTGTGTGTTATAACTTCCGGTGTAATCAGAAAAATCATAAATACCCAACTCTTTACATTCGTTTGCCATTCTTGTCAACGCACCAATTATACCCATATCTCCATCTTGCAAGCCAACCATAATCCTTAACGGATAATCATTATCCATAGTGTATAAATAATGATAGTATAATATATTTTTAAGTTGGTTTACATTTGTTATTTTATAATTGTAATACTTGCCGTTCATGAAGATAGAATATCTTGTAAAGTCTTGCTCTAACTCATACTTATAGTCAATTTCTATCTTGGCACTTTCTGGACTGTTTGAATAATATATAGAATTTTCTCCATTTGCATCTACATATGCCCTTACACTTATCACATAAGCGCCTTGCACTGTAATACAGTTGTTGATGTTTGTTTGTGGATTTACAGATGTAAATTCATGGACAATCTTGTTAGGGTCAGTTACAGTTACAATATAATAATCTGCAAACTCATCCCCTTCCCATCTTAATAAAAATTCTTGAGACGATGCATTATTGTATTCTATATTTGTTGGAGTTTTAAGAGTTGTAAGTTTGTTTATTGAAGCATAAGATTTACTTTCGTCTGAATTAACATAAGCACTATCTTCTGGAGCAATAGCGGTAATATATACATAATATTCGCCCGCTTGTTTTAAGTAAGCACTAATGTCACATGCCCCATAAACTGTAAATGGATTGTGCAAACCTAAAACTTCCAAGTATGAAGAATATGTACTATCATTTAATTTTAAAATGCGCACTTGATATGAATTTGCATTTGCTTGAGTGTCAAATGACAATGTATAAATACCTTCGCGTTCATTAACTTTAATGTTTGTGACATCGTCAAGTTGTTTGGTTACACGATAGGCTGGTTCTAGCACAGAGAAAACACTTGGTTTTAAGTTTGTTTCTCCGTCAACAGGCATAGATCTAACCATGATAGTATAATCCCCTGCTTGTTTTAAGTAGTTTGTTATGTTTACTCTATGTTTAGATGAGCCTTTGCCTAATTCACTTAGTGGATAATGATTTATTAAAATCTCGTATCTATCAGCATTGCCTACGCCTTGGAAATTTAGATAATATTCATATCCTTCGCCTACTGCAACTTTTTCAATTCCACCATCTATAAATTGTGGTGCTGATAAAACTTGCTCATGAACAACAGACAAACTGTTTGAAAATGTACTATTTTTGTAAATATCATACTTGCCTGCAACTGCTTGTACTTTTACCAAATATTCGCCACCTGTTGTTATGTGTTTTGCAAGGTTGATAGTAGTCGTTGTAAAAATTTTGTCAATAGCAATATCGTTTATATAAACTTTGTAGCCTATTGCATGTTGTACCGCATTAAAAGACAACACATATAAAGAAGTTCCACTAAAACCTTGACCCATGCCAAATGTTGGTTTTGAAAGTTCTTTGCGATAATCTTTTAAAGACATCTCATATGTTGCAGGAGCAAAACCACTGCTTAAAACATGTACTTTAACCATGCTTTCTACAGGTTTTGTTAAAAATGCAAGGTCAACAAAAGTTTGTTTTGTTACTATTGTCTCTGTGTCGATTTCTACAACATATGTAGCATTAGGGATATCTGTCCATGTAAGTTTATTGTTTTCTATACTAAAATTAATTTCGCCAGTAATTTGGTTTGTGTTGTTAGATTTTATTTCGCTTAGTACTGAAGGCAACACATTGCCTTTGCCTATGGCTTGAACTGCCACCGCATCAAATTCACCTTTAAGTAAATAACTTTGTACATCTGCATCTAAACTTTTAATGTCTTGTCCTGAACTAGTAAAAATATAAAGTTTATAACCAGTCGCGCCTTCAACTGCTTGCCAAGTAAATTTGCTTCCGCCATTTAAATCATCTGCTACAATATCTTCAACTACTGGAGCATTTAATCTTTCAAAATTTTCTATAGTTACAGGGCTAGAAAATTCTGACTTTATATAATCAGTTACAGAATTGCCCGCACTGATTGCAAATGTATATGTTGTCAACAAACCAAAATCTATGCTTTTATCTTCAAAAACTCTATTTAAATTTACATCAATCAAATTGTTTGTTTGTTTTATGTATTGCTCACCAGCAGTTAAATCTACCACTACAGAATTTTCGTTATACTTGATTTCCACAAACTCTGCATTGTCATCCACAATGGCAGTAAGGTGAAAATTTTCTTCTAATTCGTTTGTTTGTTCGTTAAAATCTGTAACCTTGCTAATTTGCACACTTTGTGGTGTTGCAATATTTATATTGTGTTTATACACTGTTTTAAATGTATATTCACTTTCGGTATAATCACTTTCTAAACTGACTGCTTTTATATAGATTTTATATTCGCCCGCATCTCTTAATAAAGATCCAAAATTAAATTTGTTGCTGGTGAAACGATATTCTGTTAAATCTGATGACGCAATACTGTCCACAGTATCGTCCTTAAGGTTATCGTAAGGAGCAAGCACCTTGATCACATAATAACTTGCATGTTCTACAGTATCCCATGTGATTGTTGTCCCATTGATTTTGATGTTGCTTGGTTTATCAACACTTAAAGCATGGCGATATGTAACCGTATTTGAATAAGGACTAGAAACCTTGTCTGTTGCGTTTGCTTTAACTTTTATGTCATAAGATTTGCCAAGTGTTAAAATTTTTGAGGCATCATAAATCAAATAATTGTCAATACGCTCTACTTTGCCACTGCTTGCATCAGAGTTGGCAAATACATTGATAGAAAAATCATTTATTGTAATTGTGTAATATTCTGCATTTTCTACCATCAAAAACGAAATTTTACCATCAGTTTGAACATTTAAAGCTGTTGGTGCAGAAAGACTATTTTTACTTTTGTTTTCACAACCAATAAAAGTAAAAGGAATTGTCAAGCACAGTATTAATAACAATGTTTTTAATTTTTTCATAATACCCCTATTGTTTTAAATTATTATACCCAATAAATTGTCATAAATCAAATATTTTAGACAAAAATTAATATTAACATTAAATATTAACTAATCATATCAGAAAAGTTTTGGCATAAAGTATTTTAGAGGTAAATTATGTATTATTGCAAAGATTTATATTCATTATCAATTTTGTCTTTATACGAAGGAGAACTGTTAGGTGTTGTGGACAAACTGTATTTTGACAAAAAGATGAAAAAACTTTTAGAGATTGAATTGATAAATGACGAAGGAGTACGCCTTACACTAAGCACAAAAAATATTTATCATATAGGCAAAAATGCCATTACAATAAAAAACAACCAAGCAGTAAGTTTAAAAGTTGAAGAAAACAATCTACAAGTTTGTCCAATAATGTCCAAAGCATATTCACTGCATGGCGAATATCTTGGCATAATAAAAGATGTTACTTTGTCAGATAAATTTTTAACAGAAAAATTTTCATTAGAAGATAACTCAACACTAGATATAACACGACTTGCATCTTGTGGCAAAAATACAGTAATTTTCTTTGCAGAGACAGAAAAAATAAACTTGCAAAAATTTACGCCAACAAAAACACCTAAAATTTTTAAAACCGAACCTGTTCAGGTGGCAAAAATTTTGCCAGTAGAAATACAACCTTCTACAAACGCAGAACCGGTTGAATCTCCTGCAAAGCCAACAGTGCAAATTTCAGATTTTTTGTTAGGCAGAATTTGCACAAAAGATATCTTTAATTTTAATAACGAACTTCTTATAAAAGCACACAGCATTGTCAACAAAAAAAATTTAAAAGAAATAAACAAGTTTGGCAAATTAAGAGAATTAATGTTGTACAGCAAATAAATTAATTTAATTGTTTATTAAAAAGAAAATCTCTATAAATTTAGAGATTTTTTTAAAAATTATTAAAAAATTAATAAAAATTAGCAAAAAATAATTAAAAATTAAATATTTTTATTTTTTTATAATTTTAAATTGATAAAAATTCTACATTGTCTCTTATCTTTTTAAAAACTTTGATATGTAATTCTTCATCTTCAATGATGCGAGCAAGCAACTTTTTTAAGCTTTCATTAGATACTCTTTTTATCGCTTCTTCATAATTTTCTATAGCCTTACTTTCTGCAAATATATTTGACTCTAACATATCGCGAAGTTTGTTTGAATAATTTACATATCCAGCATTAAACATATTGCCTTGCGCATCTTCAAATTTAGGGTTGCCACCAAACTTTATTATAGCATCCATAAGCAGTTTTAAATGCATCATCTCTACAATACTAATTTCTTCAAAAACATCAGCAATTTCACTATTGGTTTTGTTTGCAACTTCAGATTGATATAAATATTGCATAACACCATTAACTTCACCACTCCTAGCAGATAAAAGATTTTTTAATATCATAACAGTTGTTTTATCTTCAATCGCATTTTCAATTTGTGGATATGGTGAGTTTGCTTTAACAACTACATCTTCTAAATTCATAATTCCTCCTTTTTGTGTGTATGAAAAAAAAGATAAATATGTGAAATTAAATGACAATAATATTTGTTAAAATATTTAAATTATGTTAAAATATCATTATGTCTAAAAATAAAGAAAAATTAAAATCTAAAAACACAACAAAAAAACAAAAAACAAAAACAGAAAAGGTAAATATCCAAAGATATAATCCAAATCCAGAAGTTGGTTTAACAGCAGAACAAGTTGCAAAACGCACAGAAAGCAATCTTGTAAATGTATCCACTGTCAAAACCGGCAAAAGTGTTGGCAAGATTTTTTTAACCAACATTTGCACTTTCTTTAATTTGACATGTTTGCTTGTTGCCGCTGCACTGATTTCGGTTGGCGCATATTCTGATTTGTTGTTTATGATTATTGTTACACTAAACACCACCATTGGTATTGTGCAAGAAATCAGAGCAAAAAAGACAATGGACAAATTGTCACTTACAAACTCTAACTTTTCTAAGGTTATCCGCGATGGTGAAGAAGAAGAAATTTACAAAACAGAAATTGTGCTTGACGATGTGCTTTGTTTAAACCCTGGTATGCAAATTGCCTGTGATAGTATTGTACTTGAAGGACATGTGGAAGTAAACGAAAGTTTGCTAACAGGTGAAAGCGTACCCGTAAAAAAATACAAAGGCGACGGTCTTCTTGGCGGAAGTTTTATCTCAAGCGGTACATGTAAAGCAAAAGTAAACAAGATTGGTAACGACAACTATATCTCTCAATTAAGTGAAAAAGCAAAACAATTTAAAAAATCAAAAAGTGAATTGCTTACATCATTAAGGTCATTAATTAAAATTATTACTGTATTTATGGTGCCAATCGCAATCATCATGTTGTACAATAACTACACTTATTACACCGAAAATCCTGCTTTAGAATATTCTCTGCATTATATGGTTATCACAAAAACAAGTGGTTGTATAATTGCGATGATACCGGCTGGTATGTTTTTGCTTACATCTGTTGCTTTGGCAGTCAGTGTAATGCGTCTTGCAAAAAAGCATACTCTTGTACAAGAACTGTATTGTATCGAAATGCTTGCGCGTACAAATGTTTTATGTTTGGATAAAACTGGTACTTTAACAAATGGCTCTATGAGCGTAAAAGATGTTGTTTTGCTTTCAAAAAGCACAGACAAAGATGTAGAAAAAATTGTTGCTTCTATGGTTGGAGCGTTTCATGACGCAAACCACACCGCGTTGGCACTTAAAGCATACTTTGGCAAACCTAGTATGCATGCAGAAAAATCTCTTCCGTTCTCATCAGAACGAAAATTTATGGGTTGTAAATTTAAAGGCAGTTCAGCATACAAACTTGGTGCGTACGAATATGTTATGGACAACCCAAGCAAAGAACTTGCAAAATTGGTGGAAGAATATGCTCAACATGGTTATAGGGTTTTGTTGCTTGCAGAAAGTGATAACAATTTTAGCAACAAAAACTGCAAACCAATTGCACTTATTTTACTTGAAGACAATATTAGAAAAGATGCCCCAAAAACTATAGCTTGGTTCAAACAAAATGAAGTTGACATAAAAATTATATCTGGCGACAACCCTGTGACAGTAAGCGAAGTTGCAAGACGAGTTGGTGTAGAAAACTATGACAAATATATCAGTTTGCAAGGCTTAAGCAGTGCAGAAGTTGTGGAAGCAGCAAACAAATATTCAATATTTGGTCGTGTTAGTCCAGAGCAAAAAGCAATTTTAGTTAAAACTTTAAAATCACAAGGTAAAACAGTTGCCATGACAGGCGATGGCGTAAACGACATTTTAGCCCTTAAAGAAGCGGATTGCTCTATTGCAATCGCGGCAGGTAGCGACGCAGCAAGAAGTGTAAGTCAACTTGTCTTATTGGACAGCAACTTTAGTTCTATGCCAAGCGTTGTTGCAGAAGGCAGACGCGTCGTAAACAATATTCAAAAATCATCATCACTTTTCTTGATGAAAACCATATTTGCAATATGTATATCAATCTTTGTGTTGTGTATGAACAAGACTTATCCGTTCTCTCCAATACAATTTGTGTTGCTAGAAATGTTTGTAATTGGTTTACCGTCGTTCTTCTTAGCATTGCAACCTAACACCAATCGGATTAAAGGTAAGTTCTTATCAAATGTTGCAAGAAACACATTACCAGCAGGTTTATGTTTGGTTGGTTCCACAATAGCTATGTATGTTTATCAAATAATAACAGGCATTTCTACCGAAGTTTTGGTTACAATGGCATCTTTAGCAATTATTGTTGTAGGATTTATGTCGTTGTTTAAAATGTGTAAACCTTTCAATTGGTTTAAATCGTTTATGTATGTTGCATGTTTGGCAATATGTGTAGCATTTATCCTTTTAGTGCCAACATTGTTTAAATATGTTGCGATATCATACACTGACAAATTGTTCTTGATAATTGTATGTCAGTTTGCTTATCCTGTATATTTGTTGGTAAACAAAATATTTGATTGGTCCAGTCGATTGACTAACACAGATGAGTAATATTGGTTATCTTAAGATCGTTTATCTCAAACTTACAAACACCCGCAAGGGTGTTTTTTTTAAATAACACCGCTCCAAAATCAACCGCATAATAATCATCAAAATCAGGGAAAAACTCTTTAATAAAATCTTCGTTTTTCTGTTGCAAATCTGAACACAATAAAGAATTACAATATTTGTAGTTTTCTGCCAACAGACAATCTAAAAACACCAAATGCACAAAATCATGTTTCATCTTTAGCTCGTTCTCGTCAAGATATACTAAGTATTTTTCAAAATGTTTTGGTTTTATATGCGCAACTCTTCCATGATTTAAGATGTCATTTAGTTTTGTCATAAAATATTTTTCTTCTTTACCTATGTTTGCTTCATCGTAAAAATCTGCAAATAAAACTTCCTTGTTTTTTAATACCACTGCCAAGTTTTTTTTGCCAAAAAAATATATCAAAATATAATCTCCAAACTTTTCGTAATGGCTATACTTGATGCTTTGAGCAATAAACTTGTCTAGTACGCAATCACCATTGATTGATAAAACCAAGTTTGAAGATATACTAATAGAAAAATCATCTGCGCCCAATCTAAAACTTACAAAACATGTATCGGTGTTTATATTAGGATTTAAAAACAAGTAAGTGTCATTATCAAATTCAACACTTATTATATTAACATCTTTTTCAGCCATGTTTACACAAATAGGTATTTCGCCATTAAAACCACAAAAAACTTGAACAGAGTTATCCACATTTTCCACACAATATTTCACATTAGGCAATAACTCTTTTTTTGTCTCTAAACAAAAGGCGTGAAACCTTGACACCAAATATTTCATATAAATATGTATGTCTAAATTTAAAAAAACTTTCAATCGTACTTTATCTTGCAAATTCGGCAAAAAAACTCACAATAAAAATTTTATCAAAGAGCAAAATAAAAGTATGATAAAAAATAAAGAAACAAACACCAACAACAATCAATGTAAAGTACATGTAATGCCAACCACAATTTCAGAACAAGACATAAGCGCTTTGTTTAATGGTTTGCTTAATGTAGTTAAAAAGAAATTTGAATTAGACATGCAGGCAGAAATTATAAATATGTCGTCTGATTTAAACAGATTAAGACATCAATTAAAAGAAAAAACAGCCGAGTGCGTCAGGCTGAAAAACGAAATACTAAACCTAAAGTCAAAAACTTAAAAATTGCAACAAAAAGACATTTTACGACAAAAGTCAAGAGATTTTTGTTGTTTTTTTATTTTTTTTGTTGTTTTTTTAAAAAATTGTTTGCATAATTAAATAAAAATTGTTATATTGTTTTTAAAAGATGGGGTTATTATGGAAGAAATGATTTTTTTTGACAACGCAAAAGCAAATGTAACAAGTTTTTTTGAAAAAGAATTTGAAAATTTTCCGCCTTTGCTTATGTCGCATTTTTTAAACAAATTTAATGACCTTTTAAATTATTCTGAAGAAGGTTGCAATATCCGTCCGCAAATTGTATTTACAAACAATATCGAAGCTATTGTAAAAGCAATTCCAAAATCACACGCTTTAACTCTGTTTGAAGATACGGAAGCAACTATGTTCAACTCTAGATTAAAATCTATCCTTGCAATAGCAAACAGAGATTGGTGCCTGTTTATCGACATTAAGGAAGGCAAAATCAGTTACGGCCTTGTGATGTCATTTAGCAGTATTAAGGACAGGAACTTTATCCGTTGTTTAGAAGAAAACACCACACTAAAAGATAGACCAACAAAAATACACTGCATTGTTGCAAGACCATTAAACTTTTATACAATGAAGTTACACTCTATAACTGGCAACGACTTGCTTGTAAACTTTTCTTTAGACAAATCAAAATGTAATTTCTTTGCAACAGAAGTTCGTGAATTTGTGGATGCAACCTTTTCTAAGTTGCGCACAACTCAACGCAAATTGCAAGACATGAAAAATATGTACTTTAATATATTCTCAAATGCAATGAGCATTGTAAACGGAACAATTTGTGTTATTGTTGATAAAGACTATAAAGACAATGGATTGTTTGAGGATGGTATTTGGTTAAAGGAACCTATCAGCTTTAGCAAATTGTTCACTCAATCAAAAAGTTACAGTGAAGAAAAGTTGCAGGCTTTTGCAGAATTGTTTGTAAACATGTTAAACTTTGACGGTATAACAATCATAGACAACCAAGGCAGACTTAGAGCATATAATGTTTTTGTAGAAACTAACTCTAAAAAAGTTGGTTATATTGTAGGTGGTGCAAGAAAACGCGCTGCGTATTACATACTAAGCAGCAAAAAGAAAGATATTGTTGGCGTATACTTCCAATCTCATGAAGGTGAAGTTATCTTCCAAGCAATGAAACCTGCCGCACCTAAAAAACCAAAACCTAAAAAAGATACAACAAATTAAAAAAACATAGCGTTAAGCTATGTCTTTTTTTATCTAATTTTCATTTTGTGTCTTAACACAATGATAGTTACTGCAACTGCTAATGCAATGGCAGATACAACTACAATGATAATGATTGCACCTGTGTTAAGCGGTTCTTTTAATTCTGCTTTAAAGGTCAACACAATATCACCTGAACTTGTTTTTAAACTTACATAGTAATTGCCAGCACCTTGCAATTTTTCTGTAAACACTAATGTTGTCATTTCATTTATAGAAGTTTCGTTAATTGCAAATACCAATTCGTCATTGACATAAATGCCAGCCTCACCAATCTGATCGTAAATTATACCAGCATTAAATGTTATATCAAATTTCTTTGTACTTGTTTCACCTGGTTTTAAAGAACAATCAATTGTTGGTTTTTCGTTGTTCATTGTAAAACTAAATGTAACTTCTCTTTGTGGATAGTATCTGTCTTTTACTACATATGTTACAGTAAATGTTTGTTTGCCAGAGTTCAATTTTAAATCTTCGTTTGTAAACAATGATGAGTAATTCAACAACATACCTTTAGGACTTGCTGTAAATTCATCCTTAAATGCTTGAGTAATATCTATTCCGTCATCATTAAGCACTTTAGTAATTTGATAACCACTTAAATTTGTAAGATCGAATTCTGCGCGAGCTTCTTTTTCGTTTACAATTGTAAATACAATTATGTTCTTTAATAGTAAGCCATTACAAGTTGCAGTTACAACAATTTTGTAAGTACCACTTTGTGTGAAATTGTAAGAAAATTGAGATTGGCTGCCAACATAAGGGATACCGTTGCGAGTTGCAATCCAAGATAAAGTACCTAAATCATATATAGTAGGATTATCAATCCTAAACGAAACATTATTGTTATAATAAGCATTGTCTATAGGTGCTTGTTCGTTTATTCTGATTGCAACCTTTTTTAAGATTGTTACTTCCATATATTCAAAACCGATGGCAGAATATTGTGTAACAAAACTATGTATGTTTCCAGCCAAATCAGTGACCTTGATATGATATGCTCCGTAACCACCAAATTGTTTTACATCGATACCTCTATCAAAGGCTTGGCTTGCAATTTTTACTCTATCATAATAGTATTCTAGATTTAAAGTATTTTTCTTTAAGATATTATCATTTTCTGCAGAACTTTTTAATTCTACTGCAAATTCACCATTTTTACACCAAGTGTAAAAATTGTCTTCTGGCAATTTGTCGCCACTGCCCCACACAATGTCTTCACCGATTATCATTTCTGTAATCAATGTGTCACGATTTGGAACATTTAACACTGCAAAATACAAAGGGAAAGTATCAGATTTTAGTTCGTGTATTGTCAAAACTTCATTATTGACAAAACCATTATATACATATTTATAATGAGTAAAGCCTTGATCTGATGCGGTTACAACAATCAAATCTTCGTTTGAAATATATAATGGGAAGTTGCCTACAGGCATATCTGCAACATTAAATGTTAACACACCTTCAGCAATATCGTTATCATTTTCTACTTTATATTTATTAAAGATATATGTTTTAACATCTTCAAAAGTAAACATAGCATTTGCTTTGTCAATAACTTGGTTCCCTTGTTTGTGCACAGAATAGTATTTTGTTGATTTTGGTTCTACAAAGAAGGTATAAACTACATTACCAATTTGTTTTTGAGTTGCATCAAGTTTGCAATATACTGCAACTTCAAACTTGTACACACCAGTTTTGTTTGGTGTTTGCGTTGGTATTTCTACCGCACTTACATTATTGCATGCAATTGTAACATATCCTATGTCGTTATTTGTCTTTGTTTGAACATGTAACAAATAGTTATATCCAAAATAGTTGTTGTCATACTCTGACCATGATAACACTTTTGAACCCGATACTGTTGTTTTATATTCTGTATCCAAATAAGACTCATTTAGCATTATGTTCATAGGATTGATTTGACCAGTTGCACTATCCTTTAAAATAGTTGTAGCAGTCCTAGAATCCATAATCAAATTATAAACAACATTTTGTCCACCATCAACCGGATTTAATGTGATGGTAAACACTATTTTTGCACCAATACCGCTATAGAAATATGGTCTTAGCAATATTGTGCCATTAACTTTATCAACAACAATTATAAAACAATATTCATACACAATTTCATTGTTAACATCCTCTGAAGTAATTTGATTTTGTGATCCATCGTTGATTGTATATTTAACAACAAAGCCATCAAACATGGTTGTGTTGTATGTTATTGTCGCGTCTGCAAGTGCAAAATATTGCCCACCCATAGAATAATATAAATCATCTTCGAAACTTATTTGATGATATTTATAATCTCTGTCATGTCCACGGAAGATGTATGGAGAATATGGATTATCCGCACCATCTATAACTACAAGTTTGTATGTTGTGTTTGGTTGCGTAGGTATTTCGCTATACAACTTAGTTTCTGAATTTCCTTCTATATAATAATTTGCATATTCATTGTCGTTGCTAATTTTATATGTTTTTTCGTCTGTCACTCCTTCATCTGTTATACTAATAACAGTAATTTTTTTAGCATATCTCCAACTGCCATAAGCATCTTGGAAATTTGCACCATACAATTTGATAGTTGTCCTATCATTATTTACCAAATCAGATGTATCCAATTTTAAATCGTTTGCATAATAATCAATACTTATTGATGCAGTTTTTAATCTTGTATGCAATGTTACATCGTAATGTCCAGGACCTTTTTCAAATGCTTGCAAAATTTCTTGTTTGATTTGTTGTGCTGTTTTTGTAAAGTCTGCATAGACAACATCTTTAGTAGAACCTGATTTTTGAATTTCTAAAATATAAAATTTGTCAGAACCTGTTATTTCTATATTATTAACATCAAAGAAAATCAATTTACTTTGACTTGTTATAGCAACATTAGTATAAATATCTTTATCGTACTCCAACTTGCAAGCAAATGTTAAATCAACATCTTCTGTTTCTGCTGCATAGTAAACAACATATTGGATAGAGTTGCCCGCTGCATCGCGTTCAACAATTTCGTAATACTTTCCTACTTCTGTCAAAAAGCTTGAATATAAAATTTTATTATCAATTGCATATTGCAAAGACGCTGTTTGATATCCTGCCATATTTCTAGTTGGAGCAGTAAGATTTATACCATCAGCATCATCTAAAGGATTAAAATATACTTGATATCCTGATCCTTCGATTTGTAAATATGTTTTATTTGTAACTCTAAACGCATATACATATTGAGAGTTTTTGTTTTGATAATATTGATTGTACACTTTGTCAAAGAACAAATAATCTTGGTCTGTTGTTTTGTCTGTAAATGTATCAGTCACATTGTTTTTTGCATTATAACTACTTATCAATGTGTCTGCCAACACACCTAAATCGCTATTACCATTATAAAAATTGTTTATATTAGACATAGGTGCTTCACGGTCAATTATAATAGTATAAGTAGATTCAAAACTATTAATAATTGAGTACCCGTTTATTTCGCGTTTTAAATATTTATAACAATTTGCATATTCTGCAAAGTCAGAGTCGTTATTGTCATTATCTGCTACCTTATATCTTACTGTGATTTGATAGGTCATATACTTTTCAAATCCAACCAAATCATTACCGCTTCTAGTTATACCTGTATCTAAAGTTATAACTTGAGTATCGTTTAGTTGCGGTTGATAAATGCCATTAATTAACGCATAGTTGTAAGAAATGTAAGGACTACCATTTTTTGTAATATACAAAAATTCTGGGTCAATTTGAGCAGTGTATGTTTTACTGTCTCCTTCAACTTTAACATATTCTGGTATCTCAAACTTTACAAATTCTTGATTTGTTTGTAAAACAAAACCTTGAGATGCTTCGTCAACAATTTTATCTACCACACCTTTTTTTGTTTGAGAATAAACTTCTATTGTAGGATCTTCATGTGATACCCTAAAACCATAAACAGTTTGATTTTCTGTGCCTGTAGTTTTAACCATGTCTGTCAAAACTATTACATAATCACCTGGTAGATAAATCCAGTTTTTGTTTGTAGAATTTAACAAGTTTCTAAACTCTGGATTAATATCAACACTGCCACCTTGTATCAAACCTTGGAAGTTGATAATATATGTGCCGTTATCGCCCCAATAGGCAATGTCGTTGCTTAAAAATTCATTAATTTCAAACAATTTGTAAGGTGTTTGATTCGTGCTTAGTTGATTTTGTCTATCCACAAAATAAACAGCAAATTTTAATCTACCTGCAAGATAAGTACTACCATTTTCTCCATCAAAATATTTACCAATAGGTATATGCAATGTAATAGGAACTTTGTTGGTTGTTAAATAATTATAGTATTCTATATTTTTACCGTATGTAAATTCATATGGTGTTAAGCTATAAGATATTTTATTATAACTTGTTTCTTGTTCTAACAAATTGATGTAAATCTCACTTCCAACATCACCATCTATAATGCCATTTCTGTCAACTACAAACCAGTAATTAAGTGTTTTTACATCATTGCCAAGCAAAGCTTCACTGACATATGTCCTTGTAACCACATACAAACCTTCTGCAGTTTGTCCGGCACTTACATTGATAGGCGCATATACAATCCTATCGTCATATAAAGTTGCACCGTTTTGATATCCAGACACACTTGAGTACAATGTTGTTGTATTGTTTGTGTAAGCATTGTAAAAATACAAATCAGAGTCATCTGTGTTCCAGTTGCCAAGTCTATAATGTGTATATGTCACACTTTCAACTTCGTAATTTGTTTCTGCGCCTGGCAACCAAGAAAAGATTACATAATTATCTTTGGTTGCATTTACCATTGACATATCAGACCCATGATAAAGTCTTGCTTCTTTTTGTTGTTGTACATTAGCATCAAACACGCCAATGGTATCAAGAGTTAAAGCATCATTTCTATAATACAATCTGCCTTGAGAGTTGTCTGTGTTTATTTCTATCATCACATAAGAAGATGATTGTGTAGCATTGTTTGCATTTAAACTTTGATTTTCACCCACCAAATATAATGTTCTTACAACATAACCCGCTTTTCTTTCATTTTCTTTTGCCTTGCTTAAAGAAATTGTATTTTTATATTGTGCACTAGATACATTTCTTATATTTGTAAGATTATCTTCTTCTGCTTGCAATGAGTATGAAGCAACTAAATTGTTTTTAACTGTTAAATATACTTTACCTTGAGTAATATTAAATAATTTATCAAGATTATAGTAGTTAGAATTACTTCCTGTGTAATAACCAGCATTTGCATATGCTGCTTTAGAAGTTGATAATGGAGTTACCAATGTGTTGTTTGCCGCTATATTTAAAAATTTTAATATGTCTTGACTAGCGCCAACAAGTGTTTCAGTATCTCTTAATTCAATAACTTTATGTGTACCCACCAAATACTCTACATCTAAAGAATATAAGTTGCTTGTCCTTGTTATATAAATATAATCAGATGCACCATTTTCTTTTAAACCAAAATATGCTTCTGTGTTGTCTATAACAAACATATATTTACACATGTTTCCAGCATCATCCACGATAGTAAACACATATATACCTGGATCATAAATAGTATTCTTTTCGCCCAAAATTGCATTTTGTGGCAACATTATATACTCTATTTCACCACTTGTAGAACCTAGTTTATATCTAGTTGATACCCAAACTTCTTCTCCGCTGTTTTTTGGCAAGTTGTTTGTCACAGTGTAAGGCACAAAAGGTGTATAGTTGTATGTAACTTTGCTAAACGGCGCACCACTTGCCTTGTCGTCCCATGCAACAGTTACAATATCGTTATGGATAGCATTGCTTAACGCCATACCGCGTGTGTATACCGTGGTGTTTAAATTATAAATATATTTATTTACTGCATATGAAATCACATTTGTAATAGGTTGCCTATCAATAGTAAACATCCTATAAGTTGCAGACCCATCTTCAGCAATCAACTCTATACAATATGTTGCCCAATCACCATTTGCAACTTCACTTTCACTACCAATTGTCATGCCACTTTCAAGTTGATTTAAAACTTTTGTACCATGGGCTATCAAATTTTCTCTTACCTTAGATTTGCCGTAATAATAGTTTGCAGTTAGTTTCTTTTCAAAGACACCAGGCAGTGGATCCCAACTAACTTGTACAGTTTTGTTGGTATAATCATTGTCACCTACAATTTTACCACCTTCAACGGTTTCTTTTACACTTATATTAATGGTGTCGTCTTTGTATTGATAAGCAAACACTTGATAGTAATCACCCAAGCCTATTTCATAACTACCATTTTTGTTTACATCAACCGCCATAAACACAAGGTAATATCCTTGTTGATTAAATGTTGTGTCGTTTTTGTATAATTGTGCTTTGGACACATACTTGTTAAGAGTTTTATCAAATATAAATAAATCTTCGTAACTTTCAAATTTTGTTTTGTTAAAGAAGTAAAAGCTTTGGCCTGACACATAAACTTCATTTGCTGTAAGTTTAACTGAGCTTTGATTTGTTTTTGGATATCGTAAATTGCTTCCAGTAAGGAAAGTATTTATATTGTCGCGTTTAGTTACATCGGTTAATGCAGAATATTGACTATCCACAGCAATCTCTTGAACAAAGTCTTCAAAGTTTGTCGGATTAATAACATTTGCATCTAAACAACTTAAAATTGTACCAACTTTTTGTGATGATTCTTGTGTTTCATAAACTGGACCCAAGTTGTCTCCAGCAGTTGCTTCATACCCTATCAATGTTGCATTTGGCATAATCAACTCTGACTTGTTGTTTTTTGCAACTGTCAGCTTTCTCATTTGTGCTTCGTCAAAACCAATTTTTTCATAAACTGATTGAAAACCATATATATCCATATGCTCATCATCAATTTTTAAATTCATTGGCAAAGCAGAGCCTTTACACAAATAGTCAAATTCAAATGTGTATTCGCCCATCTCTGTAAATACAAATGTAATAAAGTTGTTTGTACTTTGATTATTATAATTTGTACAACTTAAAACAACATTGTTATTTTCGTCCACTATGTCTGCTTTTTCTGTATCCCCAACATAGCTATATTTTACATTAAAGTGTTTTTTTGTTGTTCTACCTTGAGAAACATGAGTATAACTCATTTTATATCTTGTGTAATCATATGTAAGTGTAGGATATTGTAAGTTAGTGCCTAGCTTAAATGTTTTTAAACCTTCAATATTTGCAACATTGTTAAATGTTGGTCTAGCATTATACTCTCCATCGATTTGCGTATAAGAAGTTTCAAACAACAAGTAAAAATTAAAAGTCCTTGTATATGTTATGTCATTATATCTATAATCAACAACAAAATTCCAAAGTCCTTCATTTTCAGGATATTGTGGTATAATCATAGCAAAATCGTTTGATTGTAAATTGTTAAACTGCCTTACACCTGGCAACATGTGTGTTACATCATAACCGTTTCTTTTTGCAGTGATGTTTATATAAGAAAGTTCCGCACCTTTTGTAGCAAGGTCGCCTTCTGCAGATGTAGACAACTTAACTTCACTACCATCCCAAATGTATTGTCCTAAAGAAACCATTATTGCTTGTTGCAAATCTGGTTGTTCTTCCATTTTATAAAAAGTTTTACCGCCAGCGCCGGAGTAAGAAACATTTTCAAGCATCACATATTTATTATTGTAAACAACGGATTTACTATTGCCATTTTCATCTTGAAGGTTTTTATAATAATACTCTGTATCCTTATTTGAAAACATAGATAGGGCACCATCAAAAGTGGTTGTAAAATGCTGATTGTAAAGTTTGTTTACAGCCCCTTCTGTACCCAACTCTTGAGAGTTTTCGTTATCTGAAGTTTTAACAGCAACCTTTTCTACAGAAAAAATAATATTGTTTTGGTCAACCGCACTAAAATTTTGTCCACCCAAACCGGTAGTAGTTGTTGCAGGTGTTTTGTTATCTGCATATGATTTAGATTTAAAATCTGAAAAAGAAATAACACAAGCGGAGCTTAGTATTACAGCCAATACCAGAAATAATACTTTTTTAAATGATATAATTTTACCCTTCAAAATGTTCCCCTTTTTATTTTCTCTAAATATAAAGAAAATATTAAATATAATTATAAATAATTATATCATATAACATAATAAAACACAAATAAATAAATATTGTTTTTTTATTTTATCTTACATTTATAAATATAGTTTTATTAAATAAATAATCAAATTATTTTATTGATTTTGAATTAATTAATAACAATTAAAATATTAAAAACAATTAAAAATTTTAAAAAAATAAATAAAAATATCCATAAAATTAATTTTTTACGGATATTTTTTAATGTTTTTTATTTTTTTATATTAGTTTTTCAACATCTTTAACTGTTACCAATTTCATTGTTTTTGCAATTTCATTGCTCGTTGCATCAATGTAATAGAAATATACTCCATCTATTCTTTCCACAATAAACTCATACGCAGAGATTTCTTTGCCAGTGTCCAAGCGTATAACCGTTTTAGAAATTTTTAACACATTGTAATCAAATCCCAACAAACTTTCAGCTTCGTCTTGTGTTGTCAAAAATTCCGGATTTCTTTCTATATGGTTTAAAGCATAATTAACTGCTTCAAATCCAACAATTTCTTGACTAGTTAAATCTACCTTAACTTTAACCAAATCTGGATACATTATTACATCATTTTTAACACTTGCAAGATTAACATAAACAAGGTTTTTGTTTACTTCTTGCCACACAACATCCATACTGTCAAAACCAATATTGTTTGCAAATGTTTTTGCAAGTTCTACCGCTTGCTCTTTTGACATAATAGGGTCCCCACCTTCCGCATAACCAGAAATTGTCATAAGCAACCCGCCAAGTTTGCTAACTTGTGCAGAAAAGTTTTTGCCTTCAATTTTAATATCATAATCATATGTGGCAATGTCGCCGTCTGTTTCTTTTTCAAAAACCACTTCAACATCACGATTTGCATATACTTTGTTTTTTAAATATTCTGTTGCTTGTTGTTGAGAAACTTCCACAACTCCTAAACCTTTTACTTGCTTTGTTTCAAGTGCAGTAGAAAACGGCCCGTCAAAAATCATTGCAGGATATTCTATGCTATCGCTTGTCATATTTCCCATACCCGCAGACAATTCGTTCATACCTGTATCATCAAAAACACTTGCATCAACAAAATTAAAGGATGTGTCATACATGCCTTCGTTTTGAGTGTTAAAGTTTTGTTTTATTTGTCCTACAACCAACGCAATTTTATCAAAAAGCAACTCTTGTTCTAGAGTTAAACTTTCATTTTTGTTTAGTTTTTGCGAATACGCTTGACACACGCCATTAACTTGATTAAAAAACTTTGTTGCAGCAACAACATTTTCTTCATTGATGGGCAAAACACTTAGTCCTGCCAAAATGTAATTACAATCAATCATCATGTCTTGCATAGTGTTTAATTTTGCTTGTTTTGTGCCAAGAGTAGAATATTTTGACAAGTCTACAGCCAGATTGTTTACATTATCAACCATAGAATAATAACTAGATGTATAAACACCTTCTAGAATATTGGCGTTTTGTTTGCCAGATTTATAAACTTGATAATACGCAATCAAAACACATGTTAAAATAACCAACAAACTCACAATAGTAACAATCAACCAAGGCATTGCTTTTTGTGCATTGCTTCTTTTTTTAGTATCTTCGCTTTCGTTTACCTTAGAAGTTTTTTTGTCTTTATTTTGTTCAAAATCTTCACTGATAATTTTGTTTTTTTCCATAAATCTCTCCTATACCGCAAATACATGCTTACCGATTTGCGTCACTTTTTTGGTTGTCCAAATCCACTTGCTTGTAGCAGTTTGAGGATTATAATAATACACACATCCATATGTTGGGTCCCATCCATTTAGCGCATCATCTGCCGCCTGATAAGCCTTTTGATTAGGCTCTAAATTGATTTGACCATCATTTACAGCTGTAAAAGCCCATGGTTGATAAATTACACCCGCAATAGTATTAGGAAAACGACTATCTTCAACCCTATTTAACACAACTGCACCTATAGCAACTTGTCCTGTATAACTTTCTCCACGCGCTTCTGCATAAATTACCTTTGCAAGCAAGTATCTATCGTTGCTATTGTATTTTGAAGAACTTGCGCTACCGCTTACACTAAGTCCCATTTTTGCTGCAGTCAAAGGACCAACGATGCCATCTTGAACAAGACCATATTTTTTTTGAAACTTTTTTACAGCCGCTTTTGTTTTTGGACCATTTATACCATCAACTGCGCCAGTATAATATCCCCATTTTTTTAATCTTGTTTGCACTTGCTTTGTATCAGCAGTTGCGGCAAATGCAGGTTTTAATGTAGCTATTGTTGGTTGTACATTTTCTTTATCATCATTTTGCATAAAAGGACTAACAAACCCCAACACGCCACACACACTTACAACCATCAATATAAACGCAATAAGAATTTTTTTCATAATTTCTCCTTAATCGAAAAGCATTTTAAACCACTCCACGATTTTCGATTTATATTTAATTTGTATTGCGTTTTCATTTTTATTCACAAAACACAAAGGTGGATACATTACACACCACCAATTATCACCAACCGCTTCCCCTAACTCCACAATTACAGCATCGTAATACCCACTTTCAAGAGTGGTATTACTATATGTCCTTGTAGGGAAATACTCATTGGCAAGTTTAATGTTCGCCTTGTAACTAAAACCGTTTTGTTTTAATATTTCTTCGCATTTATATTTCAATAAATATTTATATTCTTCAACAATGTTTTGTGCTTGTTGTTTGCTTTGTACATTGCAAAGAATTGGTGTCAATGTTTCCACCATCATATCTTTTATTTGATATTTTACATTTTGATCTATACTGCTATTACTGTTTGCCCTTATATGTAATCGTAAATAATCATATTCTTCCTTTTGTGGCAAACATAAACCACCAACAACAATCACTGCTATCAAAGCAAAAAATGTAATAAATTTTTTCATGTTTAAATTTTTTACACCAAAAAATTAAAAAATACACATAATTATGCGTATTTTTGTTAAATTTTAAAGTAATTTATTTTTTATTGCGAAGGATTTGGTCTGCCAACACTAGACAACAAAGTTCTCCATGTGTTTGCTCCGACGATTCCGTCCGACACAAGGCCATTTTCGCTTTGGAAAGCTCTTACTGCACGCTCTGTCTCTGCTCCAAATATTCCATCTAAATTTGTTATTGGATAAAGGAACGACAACAATAGTCTTTGCAAATACAATACTGCACTATTTTTACTGCCACGCCTTAAAGTGTTTGCACTTGGATTCAGATTTAAAAGTGCGTTCCATGTTCTGCGCCCTACAATTCCATCAGCAGTCAAACCATTATTTCGTTGAAAATCTTGTACTGCTCTACTTGTGTTTACACCAAAAATTCCGTCTGCAACAAGATTATATCCATATTGATTTAAAATGTATTGCAAAATAGTAACAAAATTACCACGAGAATTTAATCTAATAGTAGGGAAATTTTCTATGGCGCGTGACACATATGGAACATTTAAAAATTCACACACTGCTTGACATGTCGACTCGCCTACTTGAAGGGTATAATTTGGATTTAGCATCAATTTTGCTTCGTCAAAGTTTGTCATAAACCCTGCTTCTATCAAGGTGGAAGGCGCATTCACATTTGACAAAACGCCAACTGATAGTTGACCAACAAATCTACCTGGAGTATTTGTGTTTGCCAAAATACTTTCATATACTTCTTCCGAAAGTTGTCTGCTTTCCGTCGCAAATTGATTAAAAGGACTGTAATAAACTTCAAGTCCCCTTGCAGAGTTAAAGCTATTACCTGCACCAAATGCATTATAAGCAAATGTTACCAACAAACTTACTCTTGCACGATTTGCTCGCACTACACGAGTTGACACACTTATATCTTGAATTTCTGGATGTATATCATACACATTAAAACCGCATCGCAAGCAAGCCAAAATAAAATCAATTTTTGCTTGTCTGTTAAATTCGTTTTCGTAAAAACTCCTACCAATATAAGATATAACAGGGGTTCGTTTACCTGGAGTTGGCGGGTTTAAACCATGTTCATCATTTGCACCAATTAAAAAATCACTAGCAACTGCCACATTCACCTCATGAAATAATTTATGCATCGTATAATAAATATGTTAAAATAATTTTATTAAAAATTAAATTAATTTATTTTTTTATTATTTTTTTATAATTTATTAGCTTTTTAATATTTTTATTAAAAATATTAGTTTTTTTAAAATATTTGTATTAAATAAATAAAGTATACAAAAAAATTATTTGATATAAATATATATACAATTATTTTTCTATTGACTTTTTAACTTAAAAAAAGTATAATAAGGTTATCAAGCTATAGGTAGTAATACACTATTAGCCATGCTACCACTTGGAGAAATTTGACGGTAATACACCGCCATTTTTTATTTAAAAACAATTAATAATAAATTTATATTTTCTTTTCATCTTGTTCACTAAAAATAAAAAAATCCACTTGTTGTGGATAATTTTTTAATTAATTTTTTCATCTAAATAACTTGCTTCCAAATCAGAGACATGGAAAAGCACCGCAATAGGAAAACGCGAGTAAGCATCGCTTAAGTCGCTAGTACCTTGAGTGCGCGAATCAAACCCACCCATATGCCAATTGATTGCCATCGCTTCTTCTCTTGTAAGTCGTATAAAACCACTAGCAATGTATACTGATTTTTCGCCATGTCCATATGGTAAAGAATTGTTATAAGCAAAATATGGCACTTGTACCCATTGACCATCAATTTTTTGATTACGGTAATCTACTGTATAAGTGTTTACTTTGCAAAGATCATGCAACAAAGCAATTATCGCAATACTTTCGTCACTGATTTTTTCTTGATAGTTTTCACCATATTCTGAAATGATATTTCTTTTAAATCTATGGTATACATTTAGAGAGTGAAAAACCAAACCGCCTTCAAAGTTAGAGTGTCTTCTACCAGAAGCAGGAGCTAAAAAGAAATCACTTTGATTAACCAAATAATCAAGCAATTTGTCCGCGCCTTCTCTTTTAATGTTTTGGTTGTATATTTTTATAAATTCTGATTTCAATTCTTCTATTGTCTTTTCCATTGTTACCTCTTTGTGTAATGTGTGTGTAAATATTTTTTTGCAACTTCACTTAAAGGAGCGATTAAAAATTCTTCATAAGCTTTTTTCATTACTGGATTTTCGTAACTGCTACGCAATTTTATATTTTGATTAAGTTTTTAATCTCTTTACCTTCTTTATGATCTTTAACACTTACAACACAACTTGCAACTTCTGCAATTTTGTCGTAAAAATTCTTCATATTTTTAGGCCTTATGTATAAAGAAACATCATATTTTTGCATTAAACTATTTTTGATTTTAAATACTTCTAAAATATCGTCATCTTTGTCGTACAAAAGTGCAAGACTTTGTTTTAAATCCTGTTCGCCATTTTCTTTTATCAACAATGCCACACGCTCAAATCCAATACTAACACCAACTGCCGGTGTATCAACGCCTGTCATAACACCAACCATTTTGTCATATCTGCCACCACCGCCAATAGCACTTGATATTCCGTCTGCGTAAAATTCATAAACTGTGCCAGTGTAATAACCTTGACCGCGCACAATAGACACATCAAATTTTATGTCATATATACAATCAGTTAAGGCATTAAGATTTTTTATAAGATATTTAATGTTTTCTGCATCGTCAGACTTTACACCATACTTACAAACACAATCTAAACCATTGTCCAACACATCGTTTAAAATGTCTACAAGTTTGTTGATTTTTTCAGCTTCCATGCCTTTTTCAATCAGTTCCATCATCACACCAGTGACAGAAATTTTGTCAAGTTTATCAAGGCTTACACAAACTGTAGAAATCTCATCTTGTTTAAAACCTGCAAAAACAACCAACTGATTTAAAATTCTTCTGTCATTTATTTTAAGTGAAAGTTTGTTAAATCCAATCTTTTTGTATGTATCTAAAGCGGTTTTTAACAATTCTAGTTCTGCATTAATGCTTTCGTCACCAAAGACATCAATATCACATTGCATAAATTGACGATTTCTGCCTTTTTGCGGACGCTCTGCCCTAAACACATTGTCAATTTGAATTGCTTTAAATGGTGTTGGAAGTTTATCTCTGTTGTTGGCATAAAATCTTGCAAGCGGAACAGTTAAATCGTATCGCAATCCTTCTTCTACAATGTCAGCGACAGTTAAGTTTGGCCTGCTTAAATCTAATTTATCTCCGCGTTTGATAGTTTTAAACATCAATTTTAAATTGTCGCCACCATCGCTTGAATTTAACAATTCTAAATGTTCAAAAATTGGTGTAGAAATTAAATTGTATCCATTGTTTTGAAAACTGGCTAATATTTTTTGCCTTAATTGTTCTCTTATTTTTGCATCTTTTGGCAAATAATCGTATGTGCCACGAATTGGATTAAAGTTTTTCACGATTGACTCCTTAATTTATAAATTAATTATAAATTAAAATATGTTAAAAGTCAATAATATAATTGTCGGTTGACAAATGAAAAAACAGCTGTTTTAATACACAATTTATTTTGTTGATACTGCAAAAAACATTTTAACTTTAAAAAATGTATAATTACATTAATACAATAAAAAAGCCTGCAAAAGCAGACTTTTAGTCATTGGAAATTTTAACTTCTCCACACAAAATATCGTTATACGAATAAGTGAAGATAGATTCTAAATCAAGTGAGCAAGATTTTACTGTAAATACACTGGCATAAACATCTTCAATACGCGCACGATAGGTAGAAACTTTTCGCCTTCCGCGGTTCACATATAATTGCACTTCTTTACCTTTAAGTTCTTGTATTTTCTGTTTTATGTTATCTACTGTGTTTGGCATTTTTTTCATTTTAATCTCCTTATTTTTTTGTGCACAATTCACCTTTATTTTATTTTTATCTTTTTTTTACTTTTTAATCATTTGTGCCAATTAAACAAAAATTTCAACAAAAAACTTGCCAACCTGTATGTCACTATACAAACAAAAAAATCGGGAAATCTCCCGATTTAAAATATAATAAAACCAAATGCCACCTATTTTTTACAAATCGTCATCATCGTCGATTTCTTCTTCCTCTTCATCGTCATCATCATCG